>DATDBB010000396.1:0-3729 GCA_036525085.1 Allobosea sp. | reverse complement strand
CCGGAGGTCGTGGCGATGATGGGCGAGCGCTTCGCGCGGATGTGGGAGTTCTACCTCTGCGCCTGCTCGATCTCCTTCGACATCGGCGGCGACATGGTGTTCCAGCTCCTGCTCGGCCCGCACAAGAGCGCGGTGCCGGTGGTGCGGGACTACATAAGCGATGCCGAGAAGGAGTTGGCGGCGCGGGGGTTTTAGAGGACCGTCAGGCGGTGAAATCCAGCGCCAGCATCGCCTCGTCATGGAAGACGCCATCGATGCGCAGCGCCTTGGGCTGGATTCCGTAGCTACCAAAGCCGAGCCTTTCGTAAAGGCGCTGGGCCGGCTGGTTGTCGACGCCGACATCGGCGTGAAGCACCAGCACATGCTCGCGCGCATGGGCGATGACGGCCCCGACCAAGGCAGCCGCAATGCCGCTCCCGCGCCCGGCCGGCGCGACATAGACGCCCCAGAGCAGGCCGATATGGCGCTTCTTCTCGCCGCCATAGGCCAGGAAGCCGGCTATCCCGATCAGCGCGTTCCCATTGAAGACACCGTAGACGCGGCTTGGCGGCAACGGCGTGATCCGCGCGGTGAACCAGTCGAGCGGTTGGGCTGCTTCCTCGCGATGGCTTGCGCCGAAGGCCGCTGGCGTATCGGCCAATGCGCTCAGGCGCAGGGCGCGGTAGGCAGGCGCATCCTCTGCCGTGAGCGGGCGGATCGTCGCGGTGGTCAGGTCAGCCACGCGCCGCGATCTCCTCTGCCAGCGCTGCGAGCTTCGTCACCGTGTTCCAATTGCGCGACGTGCCCTTCACGCCAAGACGCCGCTCGATCAGGGCATTGGTCAGCTTCGAGCGGCCGACGCCCTCGGCATAGTAGACGAACAGGTCGGCGCCGCGGAGCGCGATGGTTTCCGGGCCGGCATAGCCCGCAGTGAGGCGTTCGAGCGCTCCGACTTCGGGTGTCGAGGCCAGGGCGATGTACTGGAGGAATTTTGGATCCTGCCCGCCCGTGAGCGGCAGCGGATTGTCGGCGATGGCTTCTGTGAGCGCGTTCAGGCTGCGCGCGATGACGCCGGGCGCATAGGAGAACTCCTTCGCCAGTGCGGCCTCCAGCCGGCTGGCTGCCTCTGCAAGCGTGCCGTCATGGCTGGCGACGAGATTGCCGCTTTGCAGCAGCGTCGTCGGGTGGCGGAAGCCCAGCGCTTCGGCGATGTCGCGCAAGGCCTCCATCCTGATCGTCGTGGCGCCGCCGAGATTGACGGCGCGTAGGAGGAAGATCGTCACGGGCATGGCGGCAGTATCGCAGTCCGGTGCCGGCCTTGGAAGCGTCGATCTCAGCGCTTTGGGCTGCTCAGCGCTTGAGGTTGACGATCACGACGCCGCCGAGCGCCATGGCGCCGCCGATGATGCCGAACAGGGTCGGCACCTCGCCGAGCCAGAAGAAGCTGATCAGCGTCGCCACTGGCGGAGCGGCATAGAGCAGGTTCGAGGCGCGCGCCGCCGGCAGGCGCGAGAGCAGCGTCGTCCAGGTGGCGTAGGTGATCAGGCTCGGCACGATGGCGAGATAGAGCATGGCGTAGAGGCTTTCGCTCGAGGCGCTCTGCGCCTGCGCGATGCCGCTCGGCAGGAAGGGCGTCAGCAAGAGTCCGCCGACGACCATGTTCCAGGCCGTCACCGTCAAGGGCTTGTGGCGGGCGAAGAGCGGCTTCTGGACGATGGTGGTGAGGGAGTTGCAGAGCGCCGCGCCGAGCACGAGCAGCACGCCGAGGCCGAGTTCGACCGCGGCCCCGTTCTGACCGAGCGCGATCAGCCCGACGCCCGAGAGCGAGATGGCGCTGCCGAGCCACTGGCTGCCGGAGAAGCGCTCGCCCAGCACGATCATCGCCAAGGCCGCCGTGATCATCGGGTTGATGTTGATGATGAAGCTCGCCGCGCCCGCCGACACCGTCTGCTGGCCGAGATTGAGCAGCACCGTATAGCCGGCGACGAAGACCAGGCCGCCGAAGCCGAAGCGCCAGGCGTCATGCCAGTCGGGCAGTTTGGGGCGCATCACGGCGAGGAAGAGCGCCGCGGGCACGCCGGCGATGGCGAAGCGCACCGCCCCGAGTTCGAGCGCACCGAAGCCGCCGAGCGCAGCGCGGATCGCCGGAAAGGCCGAGGCCCAGGCGATGATGGTGAAGACCGCCAGGCCCAGGGTGGTCGAGTCGAAAGCAGGTCTGGCGGGGAGCGGTGTCGTGGCAGTGGCGGTCGTCATGGCTTACCTCGTCGGAAGAGCATGACCCCCCATAGATACCTGGCCGGGATCATTGACAAACGACCAATTCAAGCATGAGCTGTGAGCATGGATCACAGCTTGACCCTGCCGCCGCTCGAATCCCTTCGTGCCTTCGAGGCTGCCGCGCGCACCGGTAGCTTCTCGGCCGCCGCGGCCTCGCTGAATCTCACGCATGGCGCGGTCAGCCGTCAGGTCGCGCGGCTGGAGCATTGGCTGGGCCTGCGCGTCTTCCTGCGACAGGCGCGTGGCGTCGCGCTGACCTCGGAGGGGCAGCACCTGCTCCAGCGCACGCAGGAAGCCTTCGCGCTGATCGCCGACACCTCGGACCGCTGGCGCGAGCAGCGCGGCGCGGCGGTGGTGCGCGTCAGTGCGCCGCCCTCGATCTGCTCGCTCTGGTTGATGCCGCGTCTGGCGGCGCTGGAAGGGCAGGAGCCAGCCCTGCGCCTGGTGCTGCAGGCCGAGCACCGCAGGGTCGATTTCGAGGAGGAGGGCGTCGATCTCGGCATTCGCTGCGGACGCGGCGGCGCGCCGGGGCGGATCTCGCTGAAGCTGTTCGAGGAGTGGTGCTTCCCGATCGCTTCACTGACGCTGGCGGCCACGATCGGGGAGGGGGAGCCGCAGCGCCTGCTGGCGCATCCGCTGATCCATGATTCCGATGCCGCAGGCTGGCGCGCCTGGTTTTCGGCGCAGGGGCTCGACTATCGCCCGCGCCCGCAGGATCGTCGCTTCGACGATTACAACATCGTGCTGGATGCCGCGGCCCATGGGCTGGGGATCGCGCTGGCGCGGCCGCCGCTGGCTCAGGAGCAGGTCGCGAGCGGCCGGCTGGTCCGGGTCGACCAGCGCACGGCGCTCAATCCGGTGGCCTATTGGCTCGACCGGCCGCTCGGCGCGCCGCGACCTGCGGCGGCGACGCTGGCGAAACGCATCGCGACGGAAGCGGGCACTGCTCCCGAGGCGCTCGCGGCCTTCCTCGACCCGCAGGCTCAAGCGAGCTGAGGCTACCCTGGCAAGGAGGGCTCTCCGTCATTCCGGGGCGCCCGCAGGGCGAGCCCGGACCCCATAACCGCAGTCGGTTCAGGAGAGGGCTCTGCGACCGGTCGCCTTTCCCTGCTTGTCCAGGAGTTATGGGTTCCGGGCTCATTGCTTCGCAATGCCCCGGAATGACGGCGAGGTGTCGTTCGAGGATACGCAGGATCAGCTCAGCTATGCCGCGGTCGGGCGATCTTGCCGCGCTGGCTGGCGCGCGCCATCTCGAAGCTGTCGGCGATGCGCCTTGCCCTGACGATGAAGGCGGCGGCGATGTCGGGCGCACCGCAGACTTCGGCCGCCGTCTCCTCGAACAGGGCGAGCCAGCGGTCGAAATGCTGGGGCTCCAGCGGCAGGATCAGATGCGGGCGCATCGGCCGGCCCTGATAGCGCCCGGTGCGCAGCATCACCGAACTCCAGAAATCGGTGATGTTGGCGATGTGCTCG
>DATDBB010000395.1:0-3105 GCA_036525085.1 Allobosea sp. | reverse complement strand
CATGCGCCTGAGCCCGCTGGACCCGGAAATGTATCGCATGCAGGCGGGAATGGCTGTGGCGCATCTGTTCGCCGGGCGCTTCGACGTCGCCTCGTCATGGGCCGAGAAGGCGTTCACCAACCTGCCGAGCTTTCTGATGGTCGGCTGCATCATCGCGGCGAGCCATGCACTCGCCGACCGGATGGAGCCGGCGCGGCGGGCCGTGGAGCATCTGCGCCAGCTCGATCCGACGCTGCGCATCTCGAACATCAGGGATTGGCTCCCGATCCACCGGCCGGAGGATTTCGCGACATTCGCGGATGGCCTGCGAAAGGCTGGGCTGCCGGAGTGAGAGCCCGACCGGCTGTCGACGCACACGAGGACGCAAAATGGATCAGCACATCGTCATTTCCGGCCTGGTTCAAGGCGTTGGCTATCGGCAATGGCTGTGCGGGCGCGCGCTCGCAGCCGGCGTGAGAGGCTGGGTGCGAAACCGGGCCGATGGGACGGTGGAGGCCGTGCTTTCCGGGCCGGACGAGATCATCGAGGGGCTGATTGCCGAAGCGATGAACGGGCCGCGGCGCGCGCGGGTCGATGGCATCCGTCGGCGTGACGCCGAGGCCTCTCAGCCGGATCAAGCCCGCGAAGCGTTCTTCATCGCTCCCAGCGTCTGACAGGCTGCGCCCTCAGCGCCCCGGCTTGAACGGCGCCATGCCGGCCCGCGCCAGCGCGTCGGCACGCTCGTTCATTTCGTCGCCGGCATGGCCCTTGACCCATTTCCACTCGATCTTGTGGCGGCCCAGCGCGGCATCGAGGCGCTTCCAGAGTTCCTCGTTCTTGACCGGCTTCCTGTCGGCGGTCTTCCAGCCGTTGCGCTTCCAGCCATGGATCCAGGCCGTGATGCCCTGGCGCAGATACTGGCTGTCGGTGTGGAGCGCGACGGTGCAGGGCCGCGTCAGCGTCTCCAGCGCCGAGATCGCGCCCATCAGCTCCATGCGATTGTTGGTGGTCATGGCCTCGCCGCCGGAGAGTTCCTTCTCCTTGCCCTTGTAGGACAGGATCGCGCCCCAGCCGCCGGGGCCGGGGTTTCCGGAACAGGCGCCGTCAGTCCAGACTTCGACAGCGTCGCTCATCGCTTCAGCCCGTAGTCGCGCGCATCCGCGACGCGCTGGTGGAAGGCAAGCTTGCGGTCGTATTCCATCGGATCATGCGGCTTGACCAGCGCGCCCGGCGGCACGTTCAGCCAGTCAACCAGCCGCGTCAGCAGGAAGCGCAGGGCCGAGCCGCGGCAGAGCTGCGGCAGGGCGTCGACCTCGGCCTGCGTCAGCGGGCGCACGCTCTCATAGCCGGCGAGCATGGCCTGGCCCTTGGTCAGGTTGAAGGAGTTGTCCGCCTCGAAGCACCAGGAGTTCAGACAGATGGCGAGATCGAAGGCGAAGGCGTCGGTGCAGGCGAAGTAGAAGTCGATCAGGCCCGAGAGCTTGTTCTGGATGAAGAAGACGTTGTTGGGGAAGAGGTCGGCATGGATGACGCCGCCCGGCAAATCCTGCGGCCAGCTCGCCTCATGCACCGCGATCTCGGCATGGAGGCGCTGCAGCAGGCCGGGCGACACCGTGTCGGCGGCGGCGCCGGCCTGGTCGGCGAGCGGCCGCCAGCCCGGCACCGACAGCGAATTGACCCGCGACATCGCGAAATCGGCGCCCGCCTGATGCAGCAGCGCCAGCCCGCGCCCGACCTCCGCGCAATGCATGGCGTTGGGACGGCGCACCGAAAGCCCGTCCAGGAAGGTGACGATCGCGGCCGGGCGGCCCGCCAGCCGGCCGACGGCCTGGCCCTGCGGCGTCTTGACCGGCTGCGGGCAGATCAGGCCGCGCTCGGCGAGATGCTCCATCAGGCCGATGAAGAACGGCAGATCGGCCGCATCGACGCGCTCCTCATAGAGCGTCAGGATGAAGAAGGCCTGCGTCGTGTGCAGCAGGAAGTTGGAGTTGGAGACGCCTTCCGCGATGCCCTTGGCGGAGAGCAGATCGCCGATGCCATAGCGGGCGACGAAGGCCGCCATCTCGTCATCGGGAACTTCGGTGTAGACAGCCAAGGGATCGCTCGCTTTAGGAAACCGCTCACTCGGCCGCTGCGGCTGAGTCACGCAATTCGCGCGGCAGCGGGAAGAAGACATTCTCGTCGGCCGTCGAGACGGTCTCGACGCGAACCTCGTAGCGCTCGGCGAAGGCGTCGATGATCTCCTCGACCAGCACCTCGGGCGCGCTGGCGCCGGCGGTGATGCCGAGGCTGCGGATATTGCCGAAGACCGACCAGTCGATCTCGTCGGTGCGCAGGACAAGGCGCGCCACCGGACAGCCGGCACGCTCGGCGACCTCGCGCAGGCGCTGCGAATTGGAGGAGTTCGGCGAGCCGACGACGATGAGGCCCTCGACCAGCGGGGCGACGCGCTTCACCGCCTCCTGCCGGTTCGTCGTGGCGTAGCAGATGTCTTCCTTGTGCGGAGCGATCAGTTCCGGAAAGCGCTGCTGCAAGGCCTCGACGATCTCGCGGGTGTCATCGACCGAGAGCGTCGTCTGGGTGACGAAGGCGAGCGGCTTGCCTGCTGGCGGCTCGAGCGTCGCGACATCGTCGAGCGTCTCGATCAACGTGATCGCGCCCGGCGGCAACTGCCCCATGGTGCCGATGACCTCGGGATGGCCGGCATGGCCGACGAGCAGGATGTGGCGGCCGCGCTTGTGGTGGACCTCGGCCTCGCGATGCACCTTGGTCACCAGCGGGCAGGTCGCGTCGATGGCGAAGAGGTTCCGCTGGTTAGCCTCGGCCGGCACGGACTTCGCCACGCCATGGGCGGAGAAGATCACCGGCCGCGTCGCGTCCGGGACCTGCGAAAGCTCGGCCACGAAGACCGCGCCCTTCCGCTTCAGCGATTCGACGACGTATTTGTTGTGGACGATCTCGTGGCGGACATAGACCGGCGCGCCGTGCAGGGCGAGCGCCTTCTCGACCGCGTCGATCGCGCGCACGACGCCGGCGCAAAAGCCGCGCGGCGCGCAAAGCAGGATGTCGAGCGGCGGCTTGGTCACGAAAGGGATCCGGTGGACGTCGCGCCTTCTTTCGGCGTCG
>DATDBB010000394.1:0-5235 GCA_036525085.1 Allobosea sp. | reverse complement strand
GCCTCGTTGAGGCTCTTGTTGTCGTGCTTGGCGAGAAGCAGCGTCGTCATGATCAGAGAACTCCTGCTTCGTTCTTCAGCTTCGAGACCAGCTCGGCGACCGAGCCGACCTTGACGCCGGCGGAGCGGCCGGCGGGCTCGACGGTCTTCAGCACCTTGAGACGGGGGGCGACATCGACGCCGAGCGCTTCGGCCGAGGTCTCGTCGAGCGGCTTCTTCTTGGCCTTCATAATGTTGGGCAGCGAGGCGTAGCGCGGCTCGTTCAGGCGCAGATCGGTGGTGACGATCGCCGGCAGCTTCAGGCCGACCGTCTGCAGGCCGCCATCGACCTCGCGGGTGACGTCGATCGCGCCGTCGCCGACCACGACCTTCGAGGCGAAGGTGCCCTGCGGCCAGCCGAGCAGGGCGGCCAGCATCTGGCCGGTCTGGTTGCAGTCGTCGTCGATCGCCTGCTTGCCGAGGATGACGAGCTGCGGGCTCTCCTGCTCGACGACCTTCTTCAGGAGCTTGGCGACGGCGAGCGGCTCGACCGTGCCCTCGACCTTGACCAGAATGCCACGGTCGGCGCCCATGGCGAGGCCGGTGCGGATCGTCTCGGCGGCCTGCGCCGGGCCGATCGAGACCACGACGACCTCGGTCGCCTTGCCGGCTTCCTTGAGCCGCAGCGCCTCCTCGACGGCGATCTCGTCGAAGGGGTTCATCGACATCTTGACGTTGGCCAGCTCGACGCCCGTACCATCGCCCTTCACGCGGATCTTCACGTTGTAGTCGACAACCCGCTTCACGGGCACAAGGATCTTCATCGTCTTCATCACCGTTCAGAAAAGAGGCTGTCCTGGCCGGATCCCTCGCCCCATCTTGGGCCGCACCGTCACCGGCGGCAGGATCACGGCATCGCGGCTCTCGGCTGGAATGCGGAGGGACCGTAACGACGGCCGTTTGCGCTTGTCAACGCCACCATTTGCCCATGCGCGATGCCCCAACCGCACCGCTCAGCCCCGCGCGACCCGCCCGAACAGCGCCACGCCGCGATGGATGAAGAGCGGCGTCAGCGCCGCGCCGGTGCCGAGCCCGCCGAGATGCGCCCACCAGCCGACATGGCCCTGCGGGTCGAGCAGCGCCTGGACGAGCTGGAAGAGGATCCAGGCGGCGATCGCATAGAGCGCGGTGATGTGCAGCGGGATCCAGTTGAAGGCGAGGCCCCAGATCCGGACGCGCGGATAGAGCATCAAATAGGCGGCGATCACGCCCGAGATGGCGCCCGAGGCGCCGATCAGCGGCTGGTCCGAGGCCGGATTCATCAGCGCATGCGCCAGCGAGCCGCCGAGCCCGCAGAGGAAGAAGAACAGCAGGAAACGCGCATGGCCCATGGCATCCTCGACATTGTCGCCGAAGACCCAGAGGAACAGCATGTTGCCGAAAAGATGCGCCAGCCCGACATGCAGCAGGATATTGCTGAACAGCGTCAGCCAGGGCGGGGCCTGCAGCAGTTCCGCCGGCAATTGCGCCGCGCCGAACAGGACGGAGGGGATCAGCCCGAAGCCGGCGGCGATCGCGATCTGCGCTTCCTCACTCTGGCGCAGCGTCAGCAGCAGGTAGAGCGCGATGCAGGTCGCGACCAGTGCGTAGGTGACATAGGGCGCGCGCATGAAGCGAAGCGGGACGCCGTCATGCAAGGGAATGAACATGTGTCCGCCTAACGGTTCTGTCCGGGGACCCAGAGCACGTCGCCCTGCGCCCTGGCGTTGAGGAAGCGCGAGGCGACGAAGAGGAAGTCCGAGAGGCGGTTGATGTATTTCAGCGCCGCGTTGGAGACGATCTCGCCCGGCATCTGGGCCAGTTCCGCCATCAGCCGCTCGGCGCGCCGGCTGACCGTGCGGGCAAGGTGCAGATGGGTCGCCGCCGGCGTGCCACCCGGCAACACGAAAGAGCGCAGCGGCGCGAGATCGGCGTTCAACTGGTCGATCTCGCCCTCGATGCGGTCGACCTGGGCCTGGACGATGCGCAGCGGTTCGTAGCCGAGCGGCTTGCCGGTTTCCGGCGTCGAGAGGTCGGCGCCGAGATCGAAGAGGTCGTTGCTGATGCGAGCGAGCATGGCATCGACGCCTGCATCCTCGGTGGCGGCGTGAAGCCTTGCGATGCCGATGCAGGCATTGGTCTCGTCGACCGTGCCGTAGGCGGCGACACGCAGGTCGAATTTCGGCCGGCGCGGCCCGGCGGCCAGCCCCGTCGTGCCGTCGTCGCCCGTGCGCGTGTAGATTCGATTGAGCTTGACCATCACCGCGTTATAGCGCGGCGCGGGCCGGACGGAAGGCGTCTTCGCGCAGGGTCAGGCCGGGTCGAAAACTGCGGGCCTAGAAGGTGTAGCCGAGCCTTGCGCCGACATTGGCCGGGCCGCGCGGGTTGCCGCGGTCCGAGCAGCCGGCCGTGCTGAAATGCTCAAGCGTCGCGACCAGGCTCCAGCGGTCGTTGAGGCGCACGCCGAGCGCGGCGGCCTCGCGCGTGCCGGCATTGCATCCGACATTCAATCGGTTCTCGGGGACGATCGCGCCGGTCTTGCCGTCGTTCAGGGCGCCGCCGAGGCTGGCCTCGACGAAGACCGTCTTGCTCAGATCGACGGTCCAGGTCGCGCCGGCATAGGCGTAGCGCGTGCCGTTGAAATTCGCGCTCGCGCCGAGATGGAAGCGCGGGACGAAGGCGTTGGCGAAGCGATCCGTCAGGGTGAACGGACGCGGCGTCGCGATCTCGCCGCTGAAGTTGAGCAGTCCGCTCTCACGCCCGCCGGGATTGGCGACGGCTGCGCCGACACGGGCTTCCCAGGACAGGGCGGGGGACGGTTCGGTGGCGGGAGCATAGCTCGACACTCCGGCCGGGAGACCCTGGGCCTGCGCCGCCAAGGGCGAGGCTGCCAGAGAACCAGCGAGGAGCAGCAACGCGACGCGAACCATGTGGAATTGTTCTTCTTGTCGGACAGGCGGAGGTTAAGAAAGCACAGAGAGTCGTGGCGAGAATAGGGCAAAATTGCGGCAAATGCCGCTTCGTTGTCGCCACAAGCAATTATAAGCTCATTTGAATCAATGGCTTGAGAGATTTTGTGGATCGCCCGAGGCGCTTTCAGAGGCCTGGGGATAGAGGCTCCGCCTCAGCCGGAGCGCCACCACAGAACCCCGAGAATGACGAGGATCGCGACGAATTGCAGGATGACGCGCAGGCGCATCAGCCTCTGGGAGGTGTTGGCGCTGCCGCCGCGCAGCATGTTCGCCAGCCCGAGCAGGAGGACGACGGCAACGGCGCCTACGGCGAGCGGGACGAGTGAGCCGGAGAGTGTCATGCCTGAGCACTTAAAGGGAGGCCGGACGATTGACCAGAGACGCGGAGCCGCAGGCCCCGCGTTGCCGGGATCAGCGGTAGCGGCGCTGGACGATCAGGTTGGCGGCGACCGTCAGGATAATCGTCGCCGTCATCAGGATGAAGGAGATGGCGCCGCCGAAGGGCCAGTTGTTCTGCTGGGCGAACTGGCCATAGACGAGCGGCCCCATCATCTGGAACTTCGGGCCACCGAGCAGGACCGGCGTGGCATAGGCGTTCATCGCGAGGATGAAGGTCAGGATCGTGCCGGCGAGGATGCCGGGCAGGGCGAGCGGCCAGAGCACGCGGCGGAACATCGCGGAGGGCCCGGCGCCGAGGCTGAAGGCCGCTTCCTCGACATTGCGCGGGATGCCCTCGATCACGCTCTGCAGCGTCAGCACCATGAAGGGCAGGTTGACCGCGATGATGCCGATCAGCACGGCGTTTTCGGTGAACATGATCTCAAGCGGCTGGTCGATGACGCCGAGCCCCATCAGCGAGGCGTTGAGCGCGCCCTTGCTGCCGAAGGCGGTCATCCAGCCGGCGGCGCGCACGGCATTGCCGACGAAGAGCGGCAGGATCACCGAGATGATCAGCAGGTTCTTGAAGCGGCTCTGGGTGCGCGCCAGGACATAGGCCAGCGGGAAGCCCATAATCAGGCAGACGACGGTGCAGATCACCGCGACGCGGATCGTGCGGATCAGGACGTTGAGGTAATAGGCGTCGGTGAAGAACTTGACGTAGTTCTCGATCGTCAGCCCGTCGACCATGAACTGGCCGGGGATGAACTGATTCAGCGAATAGCGGAACAGGATCGCGATCGGGCCAAGCAGCCCGATCGCGACCAAGAGCGTGGCGGGCACGACGAGCAGGCCGGCAAGGCCGGTCCGCGCGCCGGCGACGGGTTCGGGAGCGGTCGTGCTCATGGCCGCCCCCTGTCATTCCGGGGCATGCCGAAGGCATGAACCCGGAACCCACGACCGGGTGAGCGGTCGCGGAGGCGAAAAGGAGGGGTCGCACCCAGTCGTGGGTTCCGGGTTCGCTCCTGCGGAGCGCCCCGGAATGACAGATGGAGCATCACGCCTTGAAGACCTTGTCCCACCACTCCTTCATCGCCGAGTCGTTCTTGGCGAGGAAGCCGTAGTCGAGATCGCGGAGCTTCTTCTCCTCCTCCGGCGTGAAGCCGATGCGCTTCTGCAGGTCGGGCGCGACGTTGAGGCCGGTGACGGTGCCGTTATAGCCCATGTCGACCGCAAAGGCTTCCTGCGGAGCCTTCTCCAGCATCGCGTTCATGTAGGCGTAGGCGTTGTCCTTGTTGGGCGCGTTCTTCTGGATGACGAAGCCCGAGACATAGGCCGGGATGCCCTCGACGGGCGAGACGGCCTCGCAGGGGATGCCGGCATTCTGCCACTGGACGACGCGGGCTTTCCAGATCGCGCTGATGCCGATCTCCTCGTTCTTCATCGCGGCGGCGAAGGCCTCGTTGGTCGGGTAGACTCGGGCGCCGGCCTTCTTCACGGCCATCAGGACTTCCTTGGCCTTGTCGAGGTCGTTCATGTCCTTGCCGCCGGTGGCGGCCATCGAGGCTGCGATCATGATCGACTGATACTGGATGTCGATGAAGCCGATCTTGTTGCCGTGCTTGGGATCGAGCCAGTCCTTGAAGCCGGTCGGGGCCGGGTTGATGATCTTGGGATTGTAGATCACCACGTTGCCCGAATAGATGTGCCCGATACCGTAGGGATATTTCATCGTCGGCAGCAGGTTCTTGGCGTTCGGGATCTTCGAGTAGTCGAGCGTCTCGATGACGCCGGCCTCGTTCATCTCGTACATGTTGGCGGCCGAGAGGCCCTGGATGTCGACCGTGCCGCGCGGCAGGCGGCGTTCG
>DATDBB010000393.1:0-5296 GCA_036525085.1 Allobosea sp. | reverse complement strand
GATCAGCACGCCGGCGCCGAGATGAAGCTGCAGCGGCGTCGTGGCATAGGCCATCACGACGAGGCCGGCGGCATAGAGCAGCGCGCCGGTGCAGAACACCTTGACGATGCCGAAACGGTCGGCGATGGCGCCCGCGAAGGGTGCGCCGAGGCCCCAGAGCAGGTTCTGGATCGCCAGCGCGAGGCCGAAGGTGTCGCGCCCCCAGCCGAACTGAACGGTCATCGGGATCTGGAACAGGCCTGCGCTGGCGCGCGGGCCGAAGGTGATCAGCGCGATCAGGCAGCCGGCCGCGACGATGATTTCCGGGGCATAGCTGCGCCCCGGGGCGGCACTCGGCGCGACACTCATGGCGAATCTCCGGAAACCTGATGGGGACGTGTGGCTGCACGTTACTGCCGATCTCCGAGGTGCGACAACGCGAATTCGTGAGATGGCGCATCACGCGATTGCATGGGACGAAACTTGTCCAGGCGGCTCGCGTCCGCCGCGTTAACCGCCGCTCAACCCTACCGAGGTGATAACGGAGCGATGCGAAAGCGCGTCGTTCACGCGCCGGTCGCACCCCTCGTGTTCAAGCGGGTGAGCGGGTTGAGTCATTTGCGTTTGCGCCGGCGTACGAGACGCATCAGGTCGCTCGGGCTGAAATGGGCCCTGGCGACGGTCGCGCCCTGGGCGCTGTCGGTCGGCATGCTGGTTTCGTTCACCGCTTCGGCCGGCCAGAATTTCAGCATCGACGCCCTGCCCACCACCTCCTTCTCGCGCACCCTGCCCGGCCCCGCTTCCGAGCTCGAGGAGGGCCCGTCGATGCTGATCGCCACCAGCGCCTTCCGTCTGCCCGGCCTGTCGCTGTCCTCGGCGATCCGGCAGGCGCATCTCTCCTTCGACGATCCTGAGCGTCGCGTCGCCATCGATCCGCGCCAGCCGCGCGAGGAGATGAAGCGCGCCGTCGCCGGATTCCCAGAGGTCGACCGCACCGCCAAGGGCGACGCCCTGCCGCGGCTGCGCCCAAGCATCTCAGCCAAGGCGCCGCGCGAACTCGAGCGCGTCGTCTTCGGCGACAACCAGCCCGGCCTGATCTCCGGCGGCTTCTCGATGGACGCATTGCGCGAGGCCGAGGCCCTGAGCGGGCCGCAGATCGGCTTCGAGCCCTATGCCGAAGACCAGGGCCTGACCGACCCGGCGCTCTCCGACGCCTCGCCGGATGCTTTGAAGTCCGCCAATCCCTATGGTGCCGTGCCGCGCACGATCGACGGCGCGACGCCCGGCGTCGCCCTTGCGACCGCGCAGGCCTCGTCGACGCCTGCGGTCAACTACAGCGTGACGACGCTGGTCCCGGCGCTGGCGCCCCCGGCTGCGCCGGAGCGGCCCGGCCTGCTTGCGCGCGCGCCCTCCTCCGAGCGGCGCGGCGCCCGGGCCGAGCCTGGCCAGCGCGAGATCTACACCGGCCTGATCGCGGCCGGCGACATGGCGCGCCAGCAGCGCTGCCTGGCGGAAGCGGTCTATTTCGAGGCGCGCTCGGAATCCGACGAGGGCCGCGCCGCGGTGGCGCAGGTCGTGCTCAACCGGGTCAAGAGCGGGCTCTATCCCGACAGCGTCTGCGGCGTGGTCTACCAGAACAGCAACCGCTACCTCGCCTGCCAGTTCACCTTCACCTGCGAAGGCAAGTCGCTGCGCATCACCGAACCCGGCCCCTGGCGCGACGCGGTCCGCATCGCCCGCGAGGTCTATGATGGCACGACCTACATGCCCGAAGTCGGCGCCTCGACGCATTACCACGCGCAGTATGTCCGGCCCTATTGGGCCAAGAAGCTGAAGAAGATGGACACGATCGGCCAGCACGTCTTCTACAAGCTGCGGCCGGGGCAGACGTGAGGTATTATTGAGGACAAGTCGGCGACAGGGACGGTTCCTGCATCGCCGCGATCAGGGTGGCTGGGGGGTCGCTTGCGATGGCGTATAACTGGAACGACGCGACCATCGTAGTCGAGCACAAGGGCTTCACGATTACCAAGAACTATGTCGGCTTCGGCCTGCAGACGGCCTCCGGCGAACATCTCCTCTACCAGATGCGGCCCGACGCGTTGAAGAAAATGGCGCTGGCATTGTTGCTCACGGCGGGCACGGCCGCGGCCGTCGAAACCAAGAGCGAGAATTTCGCGCGGGTGGAAGCCGACATCCTGGTCGACCAGGTCTCCGCCACGGTGAACGACACCATGGAATTCGGCGTGCTGACCCTGGGGGGTGGAGAACTCGGCGCAGGATCGTTGCTCGTGCCGATCTCGGAAGAAGCGATCAAGTTGCTGTTGCGCGTCTTGCCGAAAGTTCTGCAGGCGATCGCTCCTCCTCGGACAGCCTGACAGGGCCCGGCCGAGAGCACGCCGAGTGATCTGGTTCGAGCCCGTGCGGGGCCAGACCCGGCAAAAACCAGCTCAAATGCGAGTGATTCGCTTCACGCAAACGCAAACTGAGTGAATCCACAGCGCTCGCTCCGGCTGGTTAATTTTACCTTGTTTCCGCGTTTACCTTGCGTTCATCACTGTTTCCCGGCTTTCTCCGACCAACGAGCGGTGCGCGACGTCGCACAAGGCTGGCGGGGCAAGTTCTCGGCATGACGCACAAGGTTCTCACCGTTTCGGCTCTCGCAGCCTCGGCCGTCTCGGCGGCGCTGCTGCTGGGCTCCACGGCCGCCCAGGCCGGCGGCTGCCGCGGCTCGGCCTGCTACAATCTGGTCCAGACGCCGGCGGTCTACGACACCATCGCGGAGACGCAGCTGGTCCGAAAGGCGCAGACGCAGCGCCGCATCGTCCCGGCGCAGTATCAATACGTCACCGAGAATGTGATGATCCAGCCGGCCCGGCAGATCCCGCATCAGGTCGCGGCGACCTATTCCTCGATTTCCGAGCAGGTGTTGATCTCGCCCGGCGGCAAGCGCTGGGAAGTGTCCACCGACGCCTATGGCCGCACCACCGGCTGCTGGGTCTATGACGAGCCGCAATACGGCTTCCGCCAGCGCACCGTCGAGGTTTCGCCGGCGACCGTCGAATACGAGACCATTCCCGCTGTCTACACGCAGCGGCAGCGCCGGGTGATGGTGCGGCCGACCCAGGTCGTCCGCCAGACCGCCCCGGCCGTCTACGAGACCCGGCATCGCAAGGTGCTGGTGAGCCCGCCCTCTCAGCACTGGCAGCGGGCAGGCTACTGAGTTTTACACACCGAGTTTGACTTGCAGACCCTTTGACTACGGAAAAGACCACTCAAACCCCGGCTCGCGCCGGGGTTTTTTTTATGGGCTCGGGGTGCCGTTATCCTCGCTCGTAACCACCACCGTCATCCTGGGCTTCGCGAAGCGAAGTCCCGGGATCCATCAAAGGGGATGGCATCGCCCTATGATGGATCCCGGAGCTGCGCCGCTTCGCGGCTGGTCCAGGATGACGGTGGTGGTTCGGAAGAAAAGCGGCTGACCTCAACGCAACCGCTGCAATGATGCGAGTTGGCGCGATCCCGGCACCCTACCCCAACCCGCCCATCAGCAGCGCGAGGACGCCGACACCGAGCAGGAAGGCGAGCATGCGAGAGGGCATGCCGATCAGGGCGCCCGGCGAGCGGCCGAGCGCGAAGCCGGCGACGATTTCGGAGAGGCCCAGCCCCAGCAGCACGATGACGAAAGGCGGGAAGCTGGCCGAGGGCGCGATCCACCCCGCCTTGAATACGGCGGAGACGATCGCGCCGAGCGCGGCGCCGAAGGCTATGAAAACCAGTTCGGCGCGCGAGAACCGCATGGCGCCGGATCAGCGCCGACGGAAGTTCTGGTTGCGCGGCGGGCCACCCGGGGCCGGGCCGGCGGTCTTCTGGCGGAAGTTGATGCGGCCGCGATCGAGATCATAGGGCGACATCTCGACGACGACGCGGTCGCCGGCGATGGTGCGGATGCGGTTCTTCTTCATCTTGCCGGCCGCATAGGCCAGGATCACATGCTCGTTGTCGAGCTTCACCCGGTAATTGCCGTCCGGCAGCACTTCGACCACCGTGCCGTCGAATTCGAGGAGTTCTTCTTTAGCCATCCCGTTGTCCTTCGTGTGCCCTTTGGCGCGGGGAGCGGACCGGCTCGATGTCGCTGGTCCGCTCCGGCTCTGGCCTGCTGCGCGTCAGTTCGCGCGCCGCCGGGCGCCGTTGGTGCGTGGTTGCTGTGTTCTTTGCTGCAAGAACGCGACGCCGCCAAGCCCTTCCTTGGCGGAACCACCGTCTTTTCGCTGCGCAGGCTGTTCGCTGCGCTGCGGCCGGTCGTTGCGCGGCGCATCATGGCGCTGGCCTCCGGCATGCTGGCCGTTGCCGCCATTGGCAGGCTTGCCAGCATGACGCTGGCCGGAGCGTTCGCCGTGCCGCTCCCCCTGGGGCCGGCCATGGTCGCGACCGCCGCCGCCCTGCTGGCCGCGTCCGCCACGACCCTGGTTCTGGGGCGGCTTCTTCGGCGTACGGCCGTCCCAGTAAGGCACCTCGCCGATCGGCGTGATGGCAACGCGGGTCAGCTTCTCGATCGCGGCGAGATCGCCGCGCTCTTCGGGCGTGCAGAAGGCGATGGCCTGGCCCGAGGCGCCGGCGCGCGCGGTGCGGCCGATGCGATGGACATAGGTCTCGGGCACATTCGGCAGGTCGAAGTTCACGACATGGCTGATGCCGTCGACATCGATGCCGCGCGCCGCGATGTCGGTGGCGACGAGGATGCGCAATTCACCGTCGCGGAAGGCGCCGAGCGCCCGCTCGCGCTGGCCCTGGCTCTTGTTGCCATGGATCGCAGCCGACTTGATGCCGGAGACCTCGAGCTGGCGGACGACCTTGTCGGCGCCATGCTTGGTGCGGGTGAAGACGATGGCGCGCTCCATTTCGGGAACGCTCAGCGTCTTCGCCAGCAAGGCCGGCTTGTCGCCGGGGCTGGTGAAGATGACGCGCTGGTCGATCTTCTCGGCCGTGGTCGCCACGGGGGCGACCGAGACCTCGACCGGATCGGTCAGATAGGCCGAGGCGATCTCGCGGATCGGCTTCGGCATGGTCGCCGAAAACAGCAGCGTCTGGCGCTTCTTGGGGATCAGCGTGGCGATCCGGCGCAGCGCATGGATGAAGCCGAGATCGAGCATCTGGTCGGCCTCGTCGAGGACGAGGAACTCGATGTCGCGCAGCGAGACGGCACGCTGGTCGACGAGGTCGAGCAGGCGGCCGGGGGTGGCGACGAGAATGTCGACATGCTGGCCGAGCGCGCGAATCTGCTTGCCGACGGGCACGCCGCCGAAGACCACGGTCG
>DATDBB010000392.1:0-11900 GCA_036525085.1 Allobosea sp. | reverse complement strand
AACCAGCGTGACGATCACGGCGCCCGCCTCGAAATAGGTGTAGTCGAGCCCTGGCGGCAGCAGCCACGGCAGAAACGTCGAGACGACCGAATAGAGATAGGCCGTGGTCGTCCCCAGCATGACCAGCGAGTTCATGTCCGGCGCGCGGCGCAGCAGAGCCGGCCCGCCCTTGCGGTAGAACTGCAGCCCCGGCCCGAACTGGACGAGGCTCGCCAGCAGGAACGACAGCATGCGGATATTCGTCTCGCCGATCGAACCGGCGAGCGCGTGGTGCAGGCCGTCGAACAGATGCCCGCCCATCTCGACCACGACGATCGGCAGCGTCGCCACAGTGGCGACGATCAGGGCGCGGCGCAGCCCGGTGAGTTCCGCCTCGCGCACCTCCCGGTCGCGGTCGGTCTGGGCGGCGGCATCGGCGATCGGCTTGGCGGGATAGCCGGCCTTCGCCAGCGCCACGCTGATCGCGGCGACCGTCTCGGCGCCGCCGACATAGCGCACATGCGCCCGGCCCGTCGCGAGATTGACCGTGCCGTCGAGAACGCCGGGCACCGCTTTCAGCTCGCGCTCGACGCGGCCGACGCAGGAGGCGCAGCTCATGCCCTCGACCGCGAGACCGACCGTCTCCTCGCGCGGCTCGTAGCCGGCCTTGCGGATCGCATCGAGCACGGTCGCAACGGCCGCGCCCTCGCCGAGCGCAACGCTCGCCCGGCCGGTCGCGAGATTGACCGAAGCGGATTCGACGCCGATCACGGCCAGAACGGCCTTCTCGACGCGCCCGACACAGGAGGCGCAGCTCATCCCGTCGACGGGTATGACGACCCGGGCTGCCTGCACGGCGCTTCTAGCTTCGCTGCCCGCCCTTGCTTCGGTGCGGCTCCCTGCTTCGCTAATGCTCATCTTGCCTTCAAACCCTGAGTCTCTGCGTCAGGCGGCAAGATGAGGCTTCCCATGATGGGAAGGTCAAGAGGTAACGCCGACGAAACTCAGGTGATGCGACGCACGCTGGCGGCGATTTCCTCCGGCTCGAACAGCCGCTTCCAGTCCGGCTTCAGAATCGTGTCCTTGCCGAAGACGATCGCCTTGTTGCAGGCGTCGGAGAACACGCCCTGCACCTGCTCGAAGGTGACGGCGGCGAGGATGTTCATGTGGCCGAGCAGGAAGTCGCGGGCCGCCTCGCGCGGCACGCCACGCGCGATCGCCTCCTCCATCGCCTCGCGCATGGCGTCGAGCAGCGTCGCGCAGACTGTCTCCGACAGGCCGGGCTCGAGGATCGCCATCTGCTCGACCGTGACCCGGTGCGAGCGCATCACCGGCGCCCAGATCGCCCGCGCGACCTCCTCGCCCAGCGCGTAGTGCGCCTCCGGCCCCTGCATCAGCGCATTGACGATATGCTGCTTGGCGGCGATTCCGCCGAAATGGTCGGCCTTGGCGGCCGGGTCGGTCTCGTCGTTGAAGATCGGCGGATGGCAGGGATGCGTGACGAAATAGGTGATGTCGGCCCGCTCCGGCAGATGTCCCGCATGGGGCGCGGCGGCGTCGAGGATGACGATGATCGTGCCCGGCGCGAGCTTCGGCAGCAGCGTCTTCGCCACCGCCCCGACATGCGTATCGGGAACGGCCAGCACGACGACCTCGGCACCCTGGATGGCATCGTCGGCCTCGATGCAGGCGACGCCGAAGGCCTCGCGCACCCGCTCCTGCCCGGCTGGGCTGACCTCGACATGGCGCGTGGTGAAGCGGGATTTCGCAAGGTTGCGGCCCAGCCGCATGCCCATCTTCCCGCCGGCACCGAACAGGGCGACTACCGTCATCTTGCATCTCCACTTCGCCAGGGACTGGCCGGAAACTGGTATGATGAGTTGATCCCATGCGCGTTTCATGCTGTCAATCTGGTATGATGACCTCATGAGTTCGATGAGATGGGAGCAGCCGTGGATACGGGTCAGCGCGTGGAGGCGGATTACTGGCTGGAAACGCCGGGCGACCCGCGCCGCACCGCCGAGGCGATGGCGGGCGAACAGTCGAGCGGCACCTTCATCGCCGTTCCCGGCGAAACGCCGGAGCTGACGACGCGCGCCGCCGCGCGCATCGAGCGGCTGGACTTGCTCGACCGCGCCGACAACCCGGCCCTGCCCGGCGCGACTGCGGACATGCCGCCCCCGAAGGAGGGTTACTGGCGCGCCCGCGTCACCCTGTCCTGGCCGATGGGCACGATCGGCGCCTCGCTGCCGAACCTCGTCGCGACCGTCGCCGGAAATCTCTTCGAACTGCGGCAGGTCAGCGGCCTGAAGCTCCTGGACATCCGCATGCCCCGCGCCTTCGCTGAGGCCTATTCCGGGCCGCGCTTCGGCATCGCGGGAACGCGGCGTCTCGCGGGGGTCGCCAGCGGCCCGCTGATCGGCACCATCATCAAGCCGAGCGTCGGCTTCGGGCCACAGGAGACGGCGGACCTCGTCGATACGCTCTGCCGCGCCGGCATCGACTTCATCAAGGACGACGAGTTGCAGTCGGACGGGGCGCTCTGTTCGTTCGAGGCGCGGGTCGATGCGGTGATGCGCGTGGTCGAGGCGCAGGCCGACCGCAGCGGCCGCAAGACCATGGTCGCCTTCAACCTGACCGGCGATCTCGACCAGATGAAGCGCCGCCACGACCATGTCCTGAAGGCCGGCGGCACCTGCGTGATGGCGAGCCTGAACTCGGTCGGCCTCGTCGGCATGATCGAGCTCGGCCGCTTCTCGCAACTGCCGATCCACGCCCATCGCAATGGCTGGGGCTATCTCTCGCGCAGTCCCGCGCTGGGCTGGGACTACACCGCCTGGCACAAGCTCTGGCGGCTGGCGGGCGCCGACCACATGCATGTCAACGGCCTCGCCAACAAGTTCAGCGAACCTGACGAGAGCGTCGTCGCCTCGGCGAAGGCCTGCCTCGCGCCGCTTTTCCCCGAGCGCGCTGACGCGATCATGCCGGTGTTCTCCTCGGGGCAGACGATCCGCCAGGCGGAAGGGACCTGGCGCGCGCTCGGCACCACCGACCTGATCTTCGCGGCCGGCGGTGGCATCCTCGCTCATCCCGACGGCCCTGCGGCGGGTGTGGCCGCCCTCCGCGACGCCTGGAGCGCGGCGGTAGATGGCGTGTCTCTCGATCAGAAGGCCAAGGACAGCCCTGCTCTCACCGCGGCGCTGGGCCACTATCGATGACGGATGCGCTGCCGCCCGGCCCGCTGCTCGCCTATTACGGCGACGACTTCACCGGCTCGGCCGCCGTAATGGAGGTGATGAGCTTCGCCGGTCTCGACTCGGTAATGTTCCTCAGACCTCCCTCCCCGGAGCGCCTCACCGCCTTCGCCGACCGGCGCTGCATCGGCATCGCCGGCATCGCGCGCTCCAAATCCCCCGCATGGATGGATGAGCATCTGCCGCCGATCTACGCAGCGCTCGCCGGCATCGGCGCGCCACTGATCCATTACAAGGTCTGCTCGACCTTCGACTCTTCGCCGCAGATCGGCTCGATCGGCCGCGCCATCGATCTCGGCGTCGCGGCGCTGGCACCGAAATGGGTGCCGCTCGTCGTCGCGGCGCCCGCCATCGGCCGCTACCAGCTCTTCGGCAACCTCTTCGCGGTCGTCGGCGGCGTCGGGCACAGGCTCGACCGGCACCCGGTCATGGCCCGCCATCCGGTCACGCCGATGGACGAGGCCGATCTCGCCCGCCATCTCGTGCGCCAGACCGGGCGCCGGATCGGGCTGATCGACCTCCCCGCTCTCCAGCACGGCAAGGCAGAGCCTGCGCTTAACGTGCTCCGCGGCGACGACACGCCGGTGGTGCTGATCGACGCCGTCGATGAGCCGAGCCTCGCCACCGCCGGCCGCCTGATCTGGCAGGATCGACGGGGCTGCCGCTTCCTTGCCGGCTCGCAGGGCATCGAATACGCGCTCGTCGCCCATTGGCGCGAGGCCGGGCTGATCCCGCGCTCGCCGCCAGCCATGCGGGTTGCGCCTGTCGGGCGCATCGCGGTCGTCTCCGGCTCCTGCTCGCCCGTGACGGCCGGCCAGATCGCCCATGCCGCGAGCCATGGCTTTTCGCCGATCAGGCTCGATGCGGCCCGCGCCGTCGATGCTCCAGCCTGGGAGGCCGAATGCGCGCGCGCCACCGCCGCCGCGCTCGCGGCGCTGGGTCAGGGCGCCTCGCCTCTGGTCTTCACCGCGCAGGGACCGGACGACCCCGCTGTGCCCGCCCTCTCCGAGGCCTGCCGCAGCGCCGGCGCGGATATCGGGACGGTCAATGACCGGATCGGCGCGGGACTCGGCGCCATCCTCGATGCGGTCCTCGATGCCTCCGGCCTGAAGCGCGCCTTGATCGCTGGCGGCGACACCTCCGGCCACGCCACGCTGGCGCTGGGCATCGACGCGCTCTCGGCGATTGCGGGAGTCGCGCCGGGCTCGCCGCTCTGCCGCGCCTATGCCGGCGACGCCCGCCGCGACGGACTTGAACTCGCGCTCAAGGGCGGGCAGATCGGCGGCATCGACTATTTCAGCGCCGTCCGCGAGGGCGGCCCGATCGAGACGCCCTCGCCATGACCCCGGAGCCGATCCCGCGCCGCAAGCTGCATCAGGAGGTGCTGGACCGCCTCGTGGCGCGCATCCATGCCGGCGAATTCGCTCCCGGCGAGCAGCTGCCCTCCGAGCGCGAGCTGATGGAGGCCTATGGCGTCGGCCGCCCTTCGATCCGCGAGGCGCTTCAGCAGCTCGAACGCTCCGGCCTCGTCAGCATCAGCCATGGCGAGCGCGCCCGTGTCCTGCTGCCGACCGCGCAGGCGATGGTCGGACAGATGACCGATGCCGCCCGCTATCTCCTCAGCGTCGAGCCGCGCACGCTCGATGACCTCAAGGAGGCGCGTGTCCTGCTCGAAGCCGGCGTCGCAAGGCTTGCGGCTGAACGGGTGGATGCGGCGGGCCTGGCTTTGCTGCGCGCGCGGCTCGAAGAGCATCGGCAGGCCAGCCTCGACGACTTCCTGGCACGCGACATCGCCTTCCATCGCCAGATCGCCGTGATGAGCGGCAACCCGGTCTTCCCAGCCGTGATCGAGGGCATGCTGGCCTGGCTCGGCACCTATTATCACTCACTGGTGCGCGCCCATGGCGCGGAGACACTGACGCTGCAGGAGCATCAGCGCATTTATGACGCCATCGCGGCCGGGAAGCCCGACGAGGCCGCGCAGGCCATGTCCGACCACCTCAACCGCGCCAACGCGCTCTACCGGCGCCTGTCGGAAGGCGAAGCCCAGGCCGGTTGAGGCGTCCTGTGCCTAAACCGTCCGGGAGTGCCCAGCATTCCCATTGAAGCGGGTCATCCCGGACGCAGCGAAGCGGAGATCCGGGATCCATGCCTGAAGCTCAATAGGAAGCGTTCCGGAATGGGTCCCGGGTCAAGCCCGGGACGACCGTGTGGTTCCGGACAAAACCGGCAGGCCTTAAAGCATGACCTCGTAGCTGCAATTCACCAGAAGCTCCGAGATCGAGGCGGTGTTAGGCAATTCCACGATCAATCCGACGAGCTTCGCCAGATCCTGCGGCTGCGTCATCGCCTCCTGCGCCAGCGGCGCCTGCGCCGTCATGTCGGTCGCGACATAGCCCGGGCAGAGCGCGAGCGATCGCACGCCGTCGTCGAAGGCCGCTTGTCGCACCGCATGCGACAGCGCGACCATCGCGAACTTGCTCATCTGGTAGCCGGCATTGCCGTTGCGCACGCGCTTGCCCGAGAGCGAGGCGACATTGACCACCCTGCCCTTTCCGCTCGCGCGAAGATGCGGCAATGCCGCCTGGATCAGCCGGAACGGCGCCTTGAGATTGACCGCGAGCATGGCATCAAGATCCTCCTCGCTGCCATCCGCCAGCGAGACGTTGCGCAGGATGCCGGCGGCGTTGATGAGCATGTCGATACGGCCGAATCGGGCGATCGTCGCCTCGACCCAGGCCTTCTCCGAACCCGGCTCCGTCGCCTGATAGGGAAAGCTCATCAGGCCGGCCGGCGCGAACGCTTCCTCCTGTGGCGCGGAGGCGGCCTCGCGGATGGCGAGGCTGAGCGCGATGCCCTGCCGTCCCAACTGCTCGGCGATCGCCCGCCCGATTCCCCGGCTCGCGCCCGAGATCATCGCAACCTTCGTCATCGCCTCGCCCTTCAAAGCCGCGCCAGGCGGCGATCGATCGCGTCCTGCAGATGATACCAGCCGCTGACGATCGGCAGGAACCAGGGCCGCCCGTCATAGAAGGGCACCGGAACCTGCGGGAACGCAGGATCGTCGAAGGCGCTGGGCTGGTTCTGGTGGCCGAGCAGCTTCAGCGCCGACTGGTGCCCCAGATAGGTCATCAGCGCGACGCCGTTGCCGTTGCAGCCGATGGCGAAGTCGATGCCGTCGCGGCGGCCCATATGGGCGATCTTGTCGGCGGTCATGCCGACCTTGCCGCTCCAGCAATGGGTCACCCTGTAGCCGGCGAGCTGCGGCCAGATCTTCAGCATCATCGCATGCAGGCGCGGCGCCGCCTCCCGCTCGGGCAGGCTGAACATGCCGGGCCGGCTACCGAAGAGCAGGCGCGTCCCGTCCGGCGACGGCCGCGAATAGATCAGTTCGCGCTTGGAGTCGGTGATCATGTGCCGGCCGGGATTGATCTCCGCCAGCAGTTCGGGCGGCAGCGGCTCGGTCGCGATCTGGTAGCTGCGCACGCCGACGATCCGCTTCTGCAGGTAGCCGTTGGCCTTGTCGGTGTAGCCATTGGTGCCGAAGAAGACGTTGCGCGCCCGGATCGTCCCGCGGCCGGTCTCGACGCTGTGGAAACCGTTCTGGGCCGGCCCGACATTGAGCACCGGCGCATGCGAGCGCAGCTTTGCCCCGCTCGCCTTCGCAAGTTCGCGTAGCGCGCGATGATATTTCGCCGGGTGAAGACCGCCGTAATCGTCGATGACGATGCCGCCATGGTAGAAATCGGTCTTCGTGATCTCGTGCTGGCGCGATTTCGGGATGTCGTGGACGGTCACGCCCGTGTGCCTGGCCAGCAGTTCGCCATGGCGGCGCAGCCGATCATAATGCCGCGGCACATGCGCCCCGAAATAGCGCCCGAAGACGCCGAGATCGGCATCGAGCGCCTTCTCGCGGATCAGCGTCTTGAGATGCTCGTAGGAGGCCAGCGAATCCTCCAGCAGCCGCTCCATGCGCGCGCCGTCGACGCCCTTGATCGCGCCGCCGATCACCAGCTTCTGCCCGCTCGAGACCATGCCGCCGGAGCGCGTCGAGGCTCCCGCCCCGAGCTCCTCCGCATCGACGACCGTGACATCGACGCCATTGCGCGCCAGTTCCGCGGCAGCCGAGAGCCCGCAATAGCCGGAGCCGACCACGAGCACGTCGGTCTGCTCGGGCAGCGGGTCGCGCGCCGTCTCCGGCGGCGCCGCATCCCACCAGTACGGGTCGGTGGTGAAGTTCGGGGCCAGCATGCTGGTCTCGTCAGGCATGTTCGGCCTCTCCGAAGGATCTGATGTTGGACAGGAAGGCGCGCGTGCGCTCATGCCGCGGATTGGCGAAGAACTCGCCCGGCGGCCCCTGTTCGATGATCTGCCCGTCAGCCATGAAGACGACGCGGTCGGCGACCTCGCGGGCGAAGCCCATCTCATGGGTCACGACGACCATGGTCGTACCGTCGCGGGCGAGACAGCGCATCACGTCGAGCACGCCCGAGATCGTCTCGGGATCGAGCGCCGAGGTCGGTTCGTCGAACAGGATCGCCTTCGGCTGCATCGCCAGCGCCCGCACGATCGCGACGCGCTGCTGCTGGCCGCCCGACAGCGCGGACGGATAATCCTCCGCCTTGTGGGCGAGGCCGACGCAGGCGAGCAGCTCGCGCGCCTGCTCCTCGGCGACCGCTCGCGGCAGCTTGCGGCGACGCTCCGGCGTCAGCGTCATGTTGCGCATCACGGTGAGATGCGGAAACAGAGCATAGTCTTGGAAGACCATGCCGATCTCGGTGCGAAGCTCCTGCCAGGCACCCTCGTGATGGATGTCGATGGGCTTGCCCGCTACGGTCAGGATTCCCTCGTCGGGACGGACGAGGCCGTTGATGCAGCGGATCAGCGTGCTCTTGCCCGAACCGCTCGGGCCGATCAGCACCACGACGCTGCCGGCCTCGACATCGAGGTCGATCCCGCGCAGCGCCTGATGGGCACCGAAGCGCTTGCCGATGCCGCGCAGGCTGATCAGCGGCTGCGGGTTCATGCGGCAAGCTCCCGCATGTCGCGCTTCAAGGCCTCGCGCACCGCCTGCAGCCGTCCCCGCTTTTCGGCCAGCGCCGCCCGGTTGTCCTCGAGCCTCGCCTGTGCGCTCTCGACCGAGCGAGCGACCGCCTCCGGAGCCGGCCCGCCCGGCAGTGTCCGCGCCGCCACGCTCGCCACCGGATCGAGACTGCGGCGCACGACCTCGGGATCGAGCCCGAGCGGGCGGCCGAGCTGCTCGCGCGCGGCATCGTCGACCATCTGCGTGGTGATGCCGTCTGCCGCGAGGCCGGCATCCATCGCCGCGCGGACCACGCCGCCGACGACGTGATGCGCCTCGCGGAAGGAGAGATCAGCATCGCGCACCATGACATCGGCGAGGTCGGTCGCCGAGGCGAAATCCTCCGTCACGCGCCGTTTCATCAGGGCGGCGTTGGGCCGGCCGGTCGAGATGATCAGGTCGAAGAGCGAGAGGCAGCGCAGGGTCTCCTCGCCTGCCTCCCAGACGCCGCGCATGGCCTCGCGGTTGCCGTCGATCGTGTTGGTGAAATGCGTGCCCTTCACCGCCGTCGCCGAGGAGACGTAGAGCCCGAGCAGGTGCCCCGCCTTGCCCTTGAGATGCTCCAGCACCACCGGGTTCTTCTTCTGCGGCATGATGCTCGACGTGCCAGTCACCCGGTCGGGGAATTCGACCGTCTGGAACTCGTGGCTGACCAGCACATGGTAATCCTGCGCGACGCGGCTCCAGCCGAGCGCGATCTGCGACAGCCCCGCCAGGATTTCCAGGCCGAAATCGCGGGTCGCCACCGCATCGAGCGTGTTCTCGACCAGCCCCTCGAAGCCGAGCGAGGCGGCGACGGCGGCGCGGTCGATGGCGAAGGTCGTGCCCGCCAGTGCGCCTGCGCCGAGCGGGCTGATATTGGTCCGCGCCCAGGCATCGACGAGGCGGCCATAATCGCGCTCAAAGGATTGAGCGACGCCGGCGAGATAGAAACCGTAGGTGACAGGCTGCGCCGGCTGGAGGTGGGTGTAGCCCGGCATCACCGCGTCGCGGAAGCGGAAGGCGCCGTCGAGCGCATGCTCCTCGACCTGCAGCAGCGCCTGTCCGGCATCGAGCAGGAGATCGCGCGCCCGCAGCCGGTCGAGCGCCGCCGTCAGGTCGTTGCGGCTGCGGGCGATATGCATGCGGCCGCCGGCATCGGTGCCGATCAGCTTGATCAGATGGGCCTCGTAATTGAAGTAGGAATCCTCGCGCTGCGGGTCGAGCTCGACGACCTCGGGCCCCTCCGCCTCCATGCGCAGCAGCCCGCCGGCCAGCGCCTTGCCCGCCTGCGGCGAGATCAGCCCGCAGCGCGCCAGCATCAGCACATGCGCCTGGTTGAGATCGCTCATATAGCCGAAGACAGTCTTGAAATCGCGAGCGAGGCGCGGCGCGTAGATGTGGTCGCAGACTTCCTGCGCGACCGTTTCGGTCAGGCGACGGCTGACTTTGGATTCCATGACGACGTCCTCTGAAGGCGGAAATGCGAAAAGGGTTCAGGGAAGCTGCGTGGCCGGCTGCTCGACGATCGCCGTGCCGGGCGCCACCCGGCGGCGGTCGGCCTTGAGCCGTCGTTCGAGCCAGCGGCCGAACCAGGTCAGCGTCGAACAGATGACGAAGTAGATCAGCAGCACCGCGCCATAGACGGTGAAGGCCGGGTTCCAGCCCTCCATCATCGTGGTGCGCTCGACGATGATCTGGCCGACCTTGAAGAATTCCGTGACGCCGACGAGCGCGCCGAGCGAGGTCGCCTGCACGAGCAGCGTCAGCAGGCCGACGAAGGGCGGCAGGATCGAACGAAGCGCCTGCGGCCCGGTGACGAAGAGATAGACCTCGTAAGGCTTCAGCCCGAGCGCGGCCGCGCTCTGCCACTGGTGCCTGGGCACGGCGTTGAAGCCTCCCCGCACGATCTCGGTGCCGTTGGCGCTGCCCCAGAGCGAGAGGCCGACCGTCACGGCGGCGAAAGGCGACAGTTCCAGGCCGAAGAGCGGCGCGACGAAGAACACGAAGAAGATGTTCACGATCAGCGGGATGTCGCGGAACAGCTCGACATAGATCTTCACGGCGATGCGCAGCCAGCCGAAGCGCAAAGTCGCCAGCGTGCCCAGCACGAAGGCGATGATCGTCGAGAAGAACAGCGTCGCCAGCGCCAGCAGGAGCGTCAGGCCGATGCCCTGGAGGATGAAGGGCAGGTTCTTGATCAGGAGTTCCATCGCCGCACTCAGCTCCGGAACGGGGTGTTGAGCCGGTATTCGAGCCGGCTGGCGCAGAAGGAGAGCGTGAGGACGAGCGCGAGGTAGATCACGCAGATCGCGGCGAACATCTCGACCGTGCGGAAATCCATCGAGATCCGGTCGATCGCGACATAGGTCAGCTCGGCCAGCCCGATCGCCTGCAGATAGGACGAGTTCTTGAGCAGCGAGATCGAGGTGTTGAGCATCGAGGGCAGGCCGACGCGGATCGCCATCGGCGCCGCGACCAGCCGGAAGAAGCGCCAGGGCGAGAGGCCGAGCGAAAACGCAGCCTCGCGCAGGCCCTTGCCGACCGTCTCCAGCCCGCCGCGGATGTTCTCGACCTGGTAGGCGCCGGCCCAGAGCGTCAGGCAGAGCACGCCCGACCAGAACAGCGACAGCTTTAGCCCGAGACCGGGGAGCCCGTAGAAGATGAAGAAGAGCTGCGCGAGCAGCGGCGTGTTGCGGATGAACTCGACGTAAGCCACCACGACCTTGTCGAGCACCGGCACCTGCAGCACCCGCATCGCCGCCCCGCACAGCCCGACCACGACGGAGAGCACGATCGACAGCAGGCTGACCTGGATGGTGAGCCACAGGCCGCGCATCAGCGCCGGCCATTGCGCGGCCAGATAGGCGAGATCGAATTCCATGGTCGCAACCAACCCTGTTGTCGCGATGGCGGAGCCGGAGGCGGTCTCCCGCCTCCGGACAATCGGCTTAGGCTCAGCGCGCCGTCGGCTTCGGCTTGGTGAAGGCGTCGGTGTAGAAGGGCCGGATGTCGGCCGGGATCCACTTCTCGACCCATTTCGCATAGAGGCCCTCGGCCTTCATGCGGTCGAGCGCGGCATCGACATAGGCCAGCCACGCCGCCTCGTTCTTGCGCACGCCGACGGCGGCATCCGAGACCGCGAAGGGCTCGCCGACCAGGCGCAGGGACGGGTCCTTGGCCGCGATCACGATCAGCGTCGCGGCGTCATGGGTGTAGGCATCGCCGCGACCCTGCTTCAGCGACTGCAGGGCGTCCGAGGCCGTGTTGAGCCGGAGATTGTCGACCTTCGGCATGGTGTCCTCGAACCATTTCGCCTGGGTCGAGCCCTTCAGCATGATCACGATCTTGCCGGCGACGTCGTCGAGCTTCTTGATCGGGCTGTCCTTGGCGACGAGCATGTCCGAACCACCCCAGCGATAGGGCTTGGAGAAATCGACGACGCGGGCGCGCTCGGGCGTCACGCCGAGCGTGGCGATGAGCAGATCGACCTTCTTGCCGTTGAGCTGCGGGATGCGGTTCTCGGCGGTGACGCAGGTCAGCTCGATCTTGTCGGCCGAGCCGAAGGCCCAGGTCGCGATCTGGATCGCCATGTCGGTCTCGAC
>DATDBB010000391.1:0-18035 GCA_036525085.1 Allobosea sp. | reverse complement strand
GTCGGGCGAGGACTGGCCGGAACGGCCTTTCGGATCGGCGCCGGCGACGTTGAAATAGCGCAGCACGACGAAGCCCAGGCCATGGGCGCGGGCGACGTCCTCCAGCATCCACTCGCTCATCAGCTTGGAGCGGCCATAGGGATTGATCGGGGCAAGCGCGATCTCCTCCGGCACCGGGCTGACCGCCGGCTCGCCATAGACCGCGGCCGTCGAGGAGAAGATCACGCGCTTCACGCCGCCGCGCACGGCGCTCTCCAGCAGGGCTCGCGTCTTCACCGTGTTGTTAAGATAGTAGCCGAGAGGATCGGAGACCGATTCCGGAACCACGATCCTGGCGGCGAAATGGGCGATCTCGGTGACGGCGTGCTCGGCGATGACGCGCGCGACCAGCTCCTGGTCGGCGATATCGCCCTGGACGAGCACCGCCTCCTTCGGCACCGCCCACCAGAAGCCGGTCGAGAGATTGTCCAGAACGACCACGCTCTCGCCACGGTCGAGCAGTTCAAGCACCATGTGGCTGCCGATATAGCCCGCCCCACCCGAAACCAGTACAGCCATCGCAGACCCTCGTTGCGGACTTGTGTCCGTGAAAAATCATCACCGCCACGCCCATGATGCGCGCGACGGACGCATAGCAGAAGCCCATTTGCGCCTAGCAGAAGCCCCTTTGCAGGTTGGGCATTCCGTTGATGTGGAGAGGCCGATGCAGCTTGGTCAGGCCGCCTTCGTCTGCGCCGCCTCGCCGAAGTAGCTGCGCTCGAAGGCGCTCATCACGCCCGCGACCATGTCACGGGCGACATGGAGCTGGTCCTCCTGGAAGGCAAGCGCACGCGGCGAGTTGAGCACGATCTCGTAGCTCGGGAAGTAGTCGACGAAATCGAAGCGCCGGTAGAGCTCTTCGGCGACCGCGCGCAGCACGGATTTCGAGCCGCTGTTGGCGACGATGACGTCGGCATCCTTGAAGGTCGCCCCCAGCGGCACCGGCGAGACGGTGACGACGAAGCGCATCTCCGGATGGCAATGCGTGCGGATCATCTCGATGATCGACAGCATGTCGGCCAGCGTCTCGTCATAGCCGTAGTCGATGAACCGGAAGCGCTCCGGCATGCGTGCGAGCCAGGCCGGGCCGGGATGCGCGTTCATCGCGAGGCCGGTCTCGGAATCGAGCCAGGTCTCGGTCAGGCCCAAGGTGAAGAAGCAGATGCGCGCCTGCTTGATCGTCGCGGTCGCCGCCGTCAGGCGCTTGCGGTTGGCGAAGGCGGTCTCGCGGTCGAGCAGCCTCAAGCCGCTCGCATGCGGATCGAACCACTGGTCGGCTGCGAGTTCGATCAGCCCGTCATTCGGATAGGTCTCGCCCTGCAGCACGCGCCTGAGCTCATGCGTCATCGAGCGCACCGAATACTTGTTCAGAGCGCCCCGGCTCAGTTCGCCGCCTGCCGCGCCGCCGCCGCGCCCGGTCGTGGCGTTCCAGGTCTCGAAATGCTCGGCCGGCACGCCATGCCCCTTGGTCACCAGCGACAGGCCGCGCATCATCAGGACATTCTCGACCTCGCGGGCGAAGCAGGACCCCATGGTGAAGATCGGCCAGGACGGGTCGATCTGGAATTTCGCGCGATGATCGACCTGCAGGAAATCGCCCGTCGTCAGCCGGTCCTTGGCCATGCGCTCGGCCTTGCCCGAGTTCCAGCCGCGAACGGGATTGGCCCGCATGATCGAGAGCGCGGTGCCGGCGTCGTATTCGATCCTCATCGTCTTCTCCTGCCGCTATGGCCGCCGGCGCTGCGCCGCGGTCCCCCTCGTTCGTAACGGCGAGGCAGCGCGCCCCGCCGGCGTGGTTCGGCCTCACATCCGGTGGGGAATCCCGTTCCGGTCGAGAAAGCCGCTCATCCGGTCGTAGGATTGCGCATAGGACTTCGCGAGCGCGTTCAGCGCCGTCTCCTGATAGACCGCGCGCCAGCCGCCATCGGCCAGCGCCGCTTCCGGCACGACGGGGATCTTCAGCGTCTCGGCCAGTTCCTGGCTGCGCGTGTCATAGGCGACGAGCACGCCGGGCACGCCATGCGCCACCGCCGGCAGCACGCCATGGACGCGGTAGCCGACCGCGAGGTCGATACTCCCAGCGAATTCGTCATAGCGCTCGACATCGAAGAAGCTGAACAGCCGGCGCTCATAGATCTCGCGCATGCGGGCGTCGTCCGGCCCGTCCCACCAGCCACTATGGACGAATTCGGCGACCGCCTTGGCCTTGGCGGCCTCGTCGCGCAGGAAGAAGGCCTTCTCCTCCTGCTCGCCATGCGAGGACATCACCATCTCGCTCTGGCTGTCGACCTTGAGCAGCGCCTGGCGCTGGTTGCGGATATAGGTCTCCGGATTGGCGGTGTAGCTGCTGTCGAACTCGCGGCGCAGGCTGAAGGCGACCTTGCGGATCTCGCGCTGGTCGGGAACCTTGATGGCGAGGTCGCGCTGGCGCGTCCGGAAGATCGACGGGCAGCCGACGACATCGACGTTCCTGACGCCGTTGTGCCGCAGCGTCTCGGCGCTGAAGGCGCCGCGCACGCCGATGGAGGCGCAGCGGTCTCCGACGATCTGCCAGAAGCGCTTCGAGCCGTCGGGCAGGTCGATGGCGCGGTTCTGGCTGGCCTGCGCACCGACACCGATGGCGTAGACCGGCAGTTTGACACGTTCCAGCACCTCGACGGCGCGGAACCACTCCATCTTCTCATGGATGAAGTTCGAGCCGCGCACGAAGACATAGTCGAACTCGCTGGCGTAGCGCTCGATGTCCGCCTCGGTCGGATTCATGATCTTCATCGGCTCCAGATGCGCGTAGCGCAGGAGCTTCAGCGTCGAGTCGTAGACGATCATGTCGCCGATGTTGAAATAGTCGGAGAGCAGCTTCTCCATCGGCGCGCGATACCAGCGCACCTTGTCGTGGTCGTAGACCTCGCCGGCCGGATAGATCACCAGCGCCCGCAGCGCCTTCGTCACGGCCACGGGCCGCAGATGCGACCCCGGCGCGAGCAGGCCGGTCGCGGCATCCGCGACGGCGATGGAGCGCAGCCGCCCCTCTGGCAGCCTCGGCAGCGGAATGGTCAGTTCCGCCACGGTCGCATCGCCGGGAACGAGCGCGCCGGGATGGATCGTTGCGTAATCCTGCCCGTCGAGCAGGAGGCGCAGGGCCGGCCAGCCAGCGCCTTGCGGCCGTGTGACGGAGACGACGACCTCGCCCGTCGTCGCACGCAGGATCTTCATGGTCGGCTCCAATGAGGCAGCGGTGGTGAGGTCGCGGACTGGCGCGTTCATGGTGTCTCCTTCACGATCCGGATCCTGATCCGGACGAGGTCGCGTTGCGGCCCGACCTTGCAGTCGGAGACCCGCATCTTCGTCATGAACAGGAAGGCTTCATCGCCCGTCGTCTCGAAATTGCGCGAGGACGAAGCCGGGTCGGCAATCGCCCCATAGGCGTAGCGCTCCCGGTCGCCGCAATCCTTGCTCCACATCGTCGGATGCGTGGTGAGCGTCCGCAGCGGCGTCCAGCTGCGTAGATCGCGCGACCAGCTATAGGCGACGCGGCCGCCCACGACGCCCTGCGCCGGATCGGGGCCGAGATGGAAGATGGCGAGCCAGAGCCCGCTGGCCTCGTGCCGGGTCACCGATCCCACCGTCGTCGGCAGGTGCTTCAGCGGCTGGCAGGACATCGCCTGCGCAGCGTCCTCGCGATAGGGGTCGACCGCGCGCAGGGAGAAATCCGCCCCGTCATAGGCCCGCCACGACGCTGGGTTCTCGATCTCTCTCGTCTGGAACAGGCAGACGCCGGGCTTCTGCCCCTCGCCCCCGGTCGTCGCGATCAGCGAGTACCAGGCCCCATCCTGCGTGACGATGTTGGAGGGGTTGAAGAAGCCGCGATGCCGCCCTTGCCCGACCTCCTGCCGGAAGGCGGGGGCCGCGACCAGCGATGGCGGCTGGGTCGAGATGAAGCTGCGCCCGCCATCGCGCGAGCGGGCCGCGGTAACGACATTGTACCAGCAGCTCATCATCTCCCTGAAGCGACAGGCGCCGGGGTGCTCGTTGGCGTGATACTCGTCATGCATCAGGGCGAAGACGTCGCGGCCGTTGCCGGTCCAGGTCGCGCCGATCCAGCTGAAATCGCTGTAGGCGCTCGGGTCGGCGCTATGCTTGCCCTCGAAGGAAACGGCGCAGGACGTCGAAAGCCGCTCCAGCCCAGGGCCGGTCATCGCGCGGCTGCGGTGGTGGCTAGCGAAGGCGACGACCTCGTTGCGATCGTCGCGATAGGCCCGCAAGGGCGCATCGGGAATATGCCACTGCTCGCAGCGCTGGCTCGCCCAGTCGAACACCGTCTCCTCGGCGGCATCCGGCACAATCTCGACGCGATAGCCCGGCGCCTGCGCGGCGGCCGCCATCGATGCGGCGGCGACGAGCGCTCCCGCAAGCAGCCCCGCCAGCGATGCGCGCTGCCACCTCATGCGACCTTGCGCTCCGGCGCAGCGGGGCGCTTGACCATCTTGTTGTCGACCCGGTTCTCGACCAGGAAGTCGCGCATCGCGGCATAGACTTGAGAGTGCGCGGCGTTGAAGCGGTCGAAGCGCGACTGCTCCCAATACGCCTCCAGCCGGAACTCCTGGCCGGAGAACACGTCGAAGCTCGGAATCCGGAAGGTCTCCGCGAATTCGACCGTGCGGCTGTCATAGGTGAAGTAGATCGAGGGCGTGCCGTTGGCGAGCGCCATCAGATTGCCGTGGAGACGATAACCGAGCACGAGGTCGAGCCGGCGCACGAGCTGCTCGTAGTCGGCGACGACGTCGGAATAGAACATCGCGCTGCGATAGAGCCGCTCCATCTCGTCATCGAGATACCACTGGCTGGCCCAGCCGTTCTCGCGCAGCGCGGCGATCGCCTCCTCCTTCTGGGCGGCGGTCCCGAGCGCGAGCTTCTTCTCCTCGGCCTCGCCCTGCGCCATCAGCGTCACGTCGAACCGGCCCGCCATCGCCTTGACGAGGTCGCGGTGGAAGGTGAGGTAGCGCTGGATGTCCTGCGCATAGGTCGTGGACACCTCGCGCCGCAGCGTCACGCCCGCGGCCTTGACCTGATCGAGCGGCGGCAGCTTGATCGCGAGGTTAGGGTCATTGGCGCGAAACGCCGTCGGGCAGCCGATGATGCGGACGTTCCTGATGCCGAGACCGGCGAGCACATCCGCGGAATAGGCACCGCGCACGCCGACCGACGCGGTCGAATCCGCGATCAGCCGCAGCACCGTCTTCGTGTCCTCGCTCAGCTCGAGCTTGCCGCTGACCGGCGCCTGCGCCCCGATGCCGAAGGCGATGATCGGGATTTTCAGCCGACGCAGCACTTCCGGCGCCTGCCCCCACTCCATCTCGGAGTGCACGTAGTTCGAGCCGCGCAGGAAGACGTAGTCGTATTCGGCGTTCGCCCGGTCGATCGCAGCCTGATCGACCTGCTCGATCGGGAGCACGTCGAGCTGTTCGAAGTTCAGCAGCTTGAGCGAGGAATCGAAGACGAAGGCATCGCCGATGTTGTGATAGTGGTCGATATGCTCAGCGAGATTGGCATAGTCGTACCAGCGCACATTGTCGTGGTCGTAGACCTCCCCTGACGGGCTGATGACGAGGATGCGGGCCATGGATTTTCTCCTTCTTTTGTCCGCTTGAGATCAGGCGATCATCGGCGTCGCCACGCGGCTTTCCGGCATCGGCACGCCCCGCTTGGCGATGAGGCTCTGGTAGAGCGCCAGATGCGTCGCGGCGCAGTCGACATGGTTGAGCGGCTTGGTGATGCCGCCACGCAGCCGTGCCCAGAGATCGGGCTCGCTCAACGCCCGGGTCATGCAGTCGACGAGATCCTCCGGGCTGCCTGCCCGGAAATGCAGGCCGTCGACCTCGTCGGTGATCTTCTCGGCCATGCCGCCGAGATTGCTGGAGAGGATCGGCCGGCCGTGGAAGAAGGCCTCCTGGATCACGATCGGCGAGTTCTCCCACCAGACCGAGGGCATCACCACCCAATCGACCGAGCGCATCAGGTTCGGCATCTCGTGGTTCTGGAAGGCGCCGCAGAAGCGCACGCGCCGGCCGGCGCTCTCGACGAGCTTGGCGAACCTGTCCTGATAGGCCTGCGGCTGGCGCTCGAGATTGCCGCCATAGACCAGGAGGATCGCATCCTCGCCCCAGACCGCATCGGGGATGCGCGTCACGGCATCGATCAGGACGTCGGCGCCCTTGTAGGGCGTGAGCTGGCCGAAATAGGCGAAGCGCGAGCGGCGCGCGGACGAACCCGGCAGAGGACGCGGCGGCGCGACCGTCGCGACGTCGATGCCGTTCTCGATCACCGAGAAGCGCTCCTCCGCCAGGCCCCACTCCTTGTAGCGGTCGGCGAGGAAACGGCTCGGCGAGATGAAATGATCGGCGAGTCCGAGAATGCCCTTGATGAAGGTCTCGCGCGCCAGGAAACGCGCCGGCGAGATGTCCGGGAAACAGGCATTGCAGTCGGTCGGCGAGGCCCGGTAGCAGAGCTTGAACGCGCCGGTCTTCACCATCTGGCCGTGATGGTGGCAGATGCTGAGATATTCGTGGAAGGTCACGACGATCAGCGCGTCGGGCAGCGTGTCGCGCGCGGCGTAAAGGCATTCGAGCCCGAGCCCGATGAAATGGTGGAAATGCACCACGTCGGGCTTCAGATCGCGCAAGACTCGTACGAAATCGCGTTCGATCTCCTCGGTCGCCCGGTTCGAGATCAGGAAATGATCGTAGTCCTCGGCGTAGTAGAGCAGTTCGCCGCCGCGCTGGCGCAGGCTCATCAGCGCCGTGCTCGCATGGCGCGGCGTCGGCGCCCCGGTGCGTGCGAGGTAATGCGTCTCGACGCCCTCGGCGGCCTGCAGCCCCTTGTGGAGATTGTAGGAAGCGACTTCCGCCCCGCCGAGCGACAGCGACGGATGCGCATGGGACACCACGAGTACGCGCATCATCATCCTCTCATGTTGGAAATGGCGAGCGCCCAGCGGCGGTCGAAGCTGGTGCGGTCGGCGAGTTGCGTGAGCGCGCCGATATGCGGCCGCGTCTCGGCGTCATCGACGACATAGACCTCGACCTCCGGGACCCACAGCGACGGCGCCCCGCTCATCCTGAGCTTGAGGCAGAGATCGAGCCCCTTCTCGGCGGTGGTGAAGTAGTTGCGCGCGAAGCCGCCGACCTCGATGAAGGCCGCGCGCGACAGGACGCAGCATTCGCTGGCCCCGGCTGCGACCTCCATAGGCCCCAGATTGCCGATCGCCTCCAGCGGATAGCCGACGAAGCGATTGACGACGTGCCGCTCCGTCCCCTCGCCCTCGAGCCAGGCGCCGGCCCAGCGGATCGAATTGTCCTCGAAGAGCAGGGTCGGGCTCGCGACGCATTGCCCGCCGCGTCCGCGATAGGCCCGCTCCAGCCGCCCGAGCCATCCCGGCATCCGGATCTGGGCCGCGCCCGAGAGCAGCGCCACCGTCTGGAAGCGGCAGGCGCGAACGCCGGCTTCGAGCGCATCGCAGGCATCCTCGACGCCCTCGACGACGACGAGCCTGACACTGAGCCCGTAGAAGCGCGCCAGGCGCCGCGCCTCCGCCCCTGTGCGGTCGAAGCTCTCGGCGGGCGCAGCGATCACGATCGGCAGCGGCCTGATCTCGGGGTCTATGGCCAGCAGCGCGAACAGCGCCGACAACTCGCGATGCCGATGGTCGAGCCCGATCACGAGGCCGAGTGGCGCCTCGGGATCGAAGGCGCCGATATCGAGGGTCTCCACCGCGCGTGGCGGCGCGATCTCGGCCGCCTGCAGGGCCGGCGCGACCTGTCGTTCGACGACGGTGCTGGCCGTGGAGGAGCGTGGATCGAGCAGGCCGAAAATGCGCTCCAGCGTCCGCCTCGCCTGGCCGCGGCCCGGATCGAGCGGCAGGAAGGCCGGTCCGGTGCCGTCGATCTCGAATTCGAGGTAGAGCGGCTGGCCCGGCTCCGGGATGAGCTTCGGGGCGAAGACGATGAAGCCGTGGCTGTTGCGCCGCGCCGCCAGCGCCGGGCCGAAGCGCGGATCCTCCATGAAGGCGTTCGTGACGTCGGGCCGCTGCACGCGCGTCCAGAGACGATCGACGACGCAGGACTGCGCGCCGCTGCGCAAGGTCACCGCCTTGACCTTCCGTTCAGGGTCGAACAGCCAGCCGATGATCAGGACGCCAGTATCCTCGATGACGGTCGCGTCGTCGATGCCGGCGCGGACCGGCACCTCCAGCAGGCACACCGTGTCGCGCCCGTCGAAGCGCTGCGAGGCCCGGCGCAGCTTCTCGGTGGTGCCCTGCGGCGCGACGCCGTTCTGCAACCCGTCGCGCAGATGGCCGGGAACCGTGATCGGTTCGAGCAGCACATGCCGCTCATAGACCTCGAGGGCCCGCCAGCCGTCGTTGCCACGGAAATACAGGCGTTCGATCTCGCCGGGATGGCGGACGGGGCAATCCTCCAGCAAGCCGAAGAAGCCGCGCGCGCCGTCGCCCAGATCGTCCCGCTCGAAGGTGCCGGCCTCCAGCACGGCCGGCGAGAGACCGCCATGGGCGATGAGCAATTTCGTCCGCCCCGCCGCGAAGTTGGAGGTCCAGCCCTGCAGGAAGACGCTGTCGTCGAGCGGCCCCATCACTTCGATGAAGCCGCCGGGCTTGGCGACCGACTGCAGCAGAAGCCCGACCGCGCGCAGCCGCCGCGGATTGGACTTGCCCGCCAGCAACACCTCCAGCAGCCCGTCGACGACGGTCGGGAAGGCCTGTCCCGCCTCCTCGGCGAGCGCCTCGAGGAAGGCCGGCAGCGCGAGCGGCTTCGGCGTGAGGATCAGGCGCAACGGCCGGCCCGGCCGGCCGAGCAGGACCGCTCCCGCACCCGGCCGGTCCGGCACGGGCGCCGGTGCGAGGCAGATGAAGCCGACCCCGACGGACGGCTCCGCCTGCGGCCGGCGCCAGGTCAGCGCCATCGTCTCGACGCGGTTGCGCGGATTGCCGTCGATCGCGACCGGCACCTTGCCCGGGATCGCGTCGCAGGCGCCCATGATCAGGATCGCGTTCTCGCCGAGCGGCGTCCAGGCCACCGTCGGAGCCGGGGCAATGCGCGTTCTTTCAGGGATGATCACTTCGTTCATCACGTCACCTGCGAACCAGGAGCACGGCGAGCGTGACGAAGGACATCACCGCCGCCAGCCCCGACAGGAAACCGAGGATGACCGTGACCTGCCGCAGCGGGGCACGGGCTTCCTTGCGGATGGTGGTCAGCCGCTCGTCGAAGCTGCTCAGCGTCGCATCGAAACGGAGCTGGAAGACGTCGATCTCGGCCAGGCGCTGGCCGATATGCCCTTGCGCGGCCGCATCCGCTTCGGCATCGCGGGCAGGCGGGCGTCCCTCTTCGAGCTGCGCGGCGATCCGGTCGAGCTTCTCGCCGAGGTCCTTCTGCGCGATCTGCGTGCGCCGGTTGAGCGCGATCAGCGCCTCGACGCGATCGAAGAAGCGCGCCAGCGGCACGGCGATGGCCGCCTCCGCGGCCAACTCGGCCGGCGGCGGCAGCCGCAACTCCAACTCGACCCCCGTCGCGTCGGAAACGCCGACGACCGTCAGTGTGTCCCGGGCCGCGACGAGCGCATCGTCGAGTTCCATCGAGAAGGCATGCCGGCCATCGCCGATGCCGTTCCGCCGCAGGTCGATGCGGCTCTGATCGGCCTTGCTCTCCTGGATCAGGACGCCGTCGCGGAGAACCCTGACCACGAGTTGCTCCTCCGGCCGGGCCTCGTCCCAGATCCAGCCATGCAGCCGGTTGCCGTCGAGCGCGTCGACACGGCCGTTGAGGCGAGCCGGCGTGACGTTGGGCAAACGGATCGCATCGGCTCGGATCGTGTCGTCGCGGTTCTGGGTTGCCGTCATGCCGCCTCCGCGAGCTTGAGGTTGTCGAACAGGGCGAGATGCCGGCCCGCGCAAGCCGCGAGCGCCGGCTGCTCGGCGATGCCATCGACGAGTTGCTGCCAGAGGTCGTCCTCGTCGAGGGCGCGGCGCATGGCGCGGGCGAGATCAGCCGGATCACCCGGCCGGACATGCAGGCCGTCGATGCCGTCCCTCACCATCTCGGCCATGCCGCCGATGCCGCTGACGATCGCCGGCCGGCGATGCTGGAACGCCTCCTGGATCACGAGCGGGGCGTTCTCCCACCAGACCGACGGCATCACCACCCAGTCGATCTCGGCCATCAGCTCGGGCACGTCCTCACGGGCGTACGGCCCGCATTGCGTCACCGTGCTGCCGGCCTCGGAAAACGACTGAGCGAGCGCCGAGGTGAAAACCTCGCTCTGGAAGGGTGCGCCGCCATGGATGCGCAGCGAGAATTCGCTGTCACCCCGGTCCGCGATCAGCTTCGCCGCCTGGAGCAGCGGCAGAACGCCCTTCCACGGGTTGAGATTGCCGAAATAGCCGAAATTGCCGCGCCGCCCCCTGGTCGCACGGTGCGCAGCGACACCCCGCGCCGGCCGCGCATTGGCGATGACCTCGATCTTCTCAGGCTGCAGGCCCCAATCGACATAACGCTGGCGCAGGAAACGGCTCGGCGCGACGAAACGGTCGACGGCGGCCAGATGCGTCTTCAGGAAGCGCTCGCGCAGCAAAAAGCGGTCGGAGCCGATATCGGGGAAACAGCCGTGACAGGAGGTCGGCGAGGCACCGGTGCAGCGCTGCTTGTCGCCCGGCCGCACCATCAGCCCGTCATGGTGGCAGATCGGGTAGTAGTCATGCAGCGTCATCACGATCGCCACCTGCGGCAGGAGCCGGCGCGCCAGCGCCAGGAATTCCGAGCCGATCAGCACGAGATGGTGGATGTGGATCACATCCGGCCGGAACTCGTTCAGCAGCGTCGCAAGGTCCTGCAGCGTGCCGTAATGGTCGATCTGGCTGAGATGGAAGCGGTCGAAATGGCCGCTCCAGAGCAGCAGGTCGCCGGCCTCTCCGGTTGCCTGGAAGGCGGTCCCGGGATGCGGCTGGCGATGGATCGCATTGGTCGCCCCGAGGAACAGCACCTCGCAGCCCTGCTCGCGATAGGCCTGGGCGAGATCATGGGCGAAGATTTCCGTCCCGCCGGGATGCAGGTCGGGATGGTTATGGGCGACGACGAGGATGCGGCGCGTCATTGCCCGCCTCCGGGCTTCGTCGCGATCAGCAGATCCTGGTAGTGGGCCGCGGTCGTGCCCCGCCAATGACCGCGCCGCAGCCCGTCGCTGGCAAGGCCGGCGTTTGTGACCGCATCGAGCAGCCAGTCGGTCTCGATGCCGGCAGCCGCCAGCGGCGCTTCCTCGATCGCATACCAGCCCGGCCCCTCCTGCCAGCGCTTGAACTTGAGCCGCTCCTGGCCGGTGCTCGCGCCGTCGATTGCGAAGGCCGTCAGGAACAGCCGTCCGCCGGGAGCGAGCAGGCGCGAGGCCTCGTTCAGATAGACCGCGAGTTCGTCGGGCGGCAGATGGGTCGCCACCGAGACCATCGTGATGAAGTCGAAGCTGCCATTGGCGAAGCCGAACTGGACCTCGGTGCCCGGCAGCGACCCTTGCGGATTGTAGAGCGGATGCGCGATGTCCAGCCGCTGGAAGCGGAACCGCGGATAGGCCGGCGTGATCGTCTGGGCACACCACAGGATGCCCTCCATGACGGGATCGACCCCGTCATAGCTGCCGCGTTCGGGATCGAGATACTGCGTCAGCGGTACCGCCATGCGCCCGATGCCGCAGCCGATGTCGAGGATGCGCTCATGCCGGCGCAGTCGCCCCAGGCGGATGTAATGGCCGAGGAACTCCGCTCCGATCGCCCGATAATCGCCGTCGCCGACGAAGATGCTGCCCGGCGGGGGATGCGGCAGGAAGCGGTTGGTCTGGACCGAAGCCATCAGGTAGTCGAGTTCGGCTGCGCCGATGCCATCCGGGAGCGCCGGTCCGGGCGCGATCTGTCTCAGGGCCGTTATCGCCGTCATGCTGCTGTCGCTCTCCTGAGATTGACGCGGGGAATGAAATGGCTCTCCCGCGGCGCCGGCTCGCGCGGGGCCGGCTTCTGAACCGTGCCGTCGATCGCGCCCATCAGCGCGTCGATCTGGGCATCCCAGCGCCGCGTCTGAAGCCAGGCATTGTGCTGGGAGGCGACGCCCCGCATGTAGTCGCCGCTCTTGGAAATGGACTGGCGCTCGAGGTGGTAGAGTGCGACGCTCGGCACGTAGACGATGCCGTAGCCGGCGCGGCGGACCTTCAGGCAGAGGTCGCTGTCCTCGTAGTCGCCGATCACGTAGCCGTGGTCGAAGCCGCCGACATCGCGGAACAGCTCCCTCAGCATCACGATGCACGCGCCCGTCACGCCGGGCACGGGCCTCTCGACATTGGCCGGCGCATACCCCCCCGGCATGCCCTTGAAATAGTGGTGGTTGAGCCAGGTGCCCTTGCTGTCCCGCTTGAAGAACAGGCCGGCATGCTGCAGCGAGCCGTCGTCATAGAGCAGCTTCGGTCCGACGACGCCGATCCTGTCGCGCGGGCTGAGCTTCTCGCTCAGCATCGGCAGCCAGCCATTGGCGGCCGGGATCACGTCCGAGTTGACCAGAGCCAGGACCGGGCTGCGCGCCGCCTTGGCGCCCGCATTGCAGGCCGCCGAGAAGCCGCCGTTCCGGCCCATGACCACGAGCTGCATCGGCAGGCCATAGGCGAGATGGAGGCCGCCGAGCAGATGCGCGACCTCCGCCTCATGCTCGGGCGAGTCGAGCACATAGATCAACTCGGCCTTGCCGGTAAACCAGGGATCGCCGGCAAAGGCCGCGACCTGCACGCGCAGGAATTCGTAGACGCGGTAGAGCGGGATCACCACGGAGACCGCCGGCGCCGCCACCTGCCGGCCGAAGCCCAGGATGCTCGGCTCGGGCAAGGTCTCGTGAAGCTCCTCCTGGCACGCCGCCAGAAGCGGCGCGAGCGTCGTCTCCAGCGCATCCGCCGTGAGGAACTGTGGAGGAATGGCCGCCAGCGCCCTTGCCCTGACGGCTGCCGGGTCGGCCGGCTGCACCGGCGGGCGAAGCATCAGCGTCGTGCCGGATTTCAGCCTGACCTCGCAGCGCGGCTGCAGGACGGGCGCGCCCATCGCGTAATGCGGCGCGAGGGCTGCAAAGCCGATCGCCGACCGCACCGTTCCATCCGGCCCGGGCGGCAATCGCGCCGGGAAGCGCCTGATACGATCGAGCATCGGCATCGGTGAACGCCCGCCGCCATGCAGCATGATCTCGTCGAGCAGCCCGTCGGGATCGCGCAGCCAGCCGCCGATCAGCAGGCCGGCCTTGTTGCAGACCGCGAGGTCGAGTTCCGCCGCCGGCAGATCGTCGTTGCGGTGAACGCTCTGCACCGCGAGCGGCAAGCGCCTCTGCATCTCGATTGCCAGAAGGCGCCCCTGTTCGGAGAGCCCGGCGAGTTGCTCGACGAGCCAGTTGCGCAGGCCGTCGCGGCTCGCCGCCTTGCTCGCCCACCAGCGCCCCAGGAGCTGAGAATCCTGCCGGGGCGGCAGCGTCCGGACCACCACCCCGCCCTCCCCCTGCAGGATCAGCAGGCCGCCGCCGCGCACCGGCGGCTCGTCCAGGACGAAGTGGAACTCGTGCCGCCCCTTGCGGTCGGCCGAACCCAGCCGCGAGCGCAGGTCGAGGCGGACGAGCCCGGCGCCGTCCAGCCGCGCAGCCGCGCGAAGCGATCCGAAATCGGAGGGCAGCGCCGTCTCGAACAGCAGCTTGCCTTCGACCAACGTCGCCACGGGCGCGGCGGGGGCGATCTTCGGGAACAGGACGACGAGGAACTGGCGCAGGAACGACAGATATTGCGCCGTTGTCGTCAGGCCGAACAGCGCGGGCCATGGGCCTGACAGCGCGCCGGCCAGCGCCAGCCTGGCCTTCGCCGTCAGTTCGCGCAGGATTTCCTTGGGATCGGCCAGGTTATGGACCAGTGCCGGGTCGAATGTCGCGGTCACCTCGCCCTGCGGCCCCTGGTCGGACAAAGTCGCGACGATGCCGTCATGGCCGTTGTGGCGGAAAGCCACCGCGAGCCGCTCGCGCCCATCGCGCAGCCCGAGCGTGATCGAGGCCGAAGGAAGCCGCCTGCCATGGCCGGACAGCGCGATCATGGGCTTGCCGAAAGGCGAGACTTCGCGCGTCCAGCACAGCAGGAAGACCGAGCCGCCGAGCCGATGCAGTTCGAGATGCGTCGGGCATGAGTCCGCCATGACGACGGGCGCCTGTGAGAGCATGGAATTCGACCCTGCCAAGCATCGGCCCGAAAAAAGTGTGCGGTTTTCGGGAAAGCCGATGCAAAACCAAAAGGTTGGATCATCGAGCCGGCCACGATGCCCGGCCCGATGATCCCAAGCAGCGCCGGCCGGTACCGAACCGGCGCCGCAGATGATAATCGTCAGGCGACCGTGAAGTAGGAGTTCGGATCGCTCTGGATGTCCTCGGCCGTAACGCCGACCAGGGTCAGGGTGTCGCCATTGCCGAGGTCGATGACGGCGTTTCCGCCGACAGTCGAGGTGCGCGCCGCCAGGTCTTCCGCAGAAGAGATGCCCGTCCCGTTGATGTCGGACGAGATCTTCAGCAGGTCGTCGCCGGCATTGAAGTCGAGCACGACATCGTTGCCGCCGCCGCCGGTAAAGCTGAAGATGTCGGAGCCGGCGCCGCCCGACAGGATGTCGTCGCCCGCGCCGCCGAAGAGCAGATCGTCGCCCGCTCCGCCCTGGAGGATATCGTCGCCGGCACCACCCTGAAGGATGTCGCTGCCGGCGCCACCGACCAGGAGATCATCACCGGCGCCGCCCTGCAGGATGTCGTTGCCGGCGCCGCCCATCAGCAGATCGTCGCCCGCTCCGCCCAGAAGGATGTCGGCACCCGCCCCGCCCAGGAGCAGGTCGCTGCCTCCACCTCCCTGCAGGACATCGCTGCCGGCGCCGCCGAACAACGCGTCATCGCCCGCGCTTCCGCTGAGGAAATCGTCGCCCTGCCCACCGAAGATGGCGTCATCGCCCTCGTCGCCGAACAGCACATCGTCACCACTGTCGCCGAAGAGAACATCGTCGCCCTCCTCGCCGAACAGCGTGTCGTTTCCGCTGCCGCCATGCGCGACGTCATGCCCCGCCCCGGCGAAGATCACGTCACTGAATCGACTTCCCACCAGAAAATCGTCGAAAGCACTTCCTTCGATCGTAGCCATTCGTCACCTCCTCGGCGATCTGAGGGTGCCTCCGGAAGCCCGGCGACCACATCGCCACACACCGGATCCGGCACCGTTCCGACGACATGCGCACTGCATGTCACCGCTCGACAATCGAAAGAATACTCAATAGCTGCAGTGCAGCAAGCTTTTAATTCTGACTATTTTGCGACGCACAACGATTTAAGCTTCATTTCTGTATCATTATACTCGTAGCTTCAAACGAAATAACATCGAAAATCGAAACATAAACTCGCACGCATTTGATCTAATGCTGCGGAAGCGAAAACAATGAGGCTTAACTCACTGATTTCAGGGGTAAATCAGTCTTCGCGAAAAGCCCGATTGAAGCTGTCGGTGAAGGGCGCGAGCAGATAGTCGATCGCGCGACGGGAACCGTTCACGATCAGCACCTCCGCCGTCATGCCGGCATGGAGCACGATCTTATTTTCGCGCAGGCTCTCGGGACTGATCTCGGCGCGGACGACGAAATAGGCCGCGTTGGTCTTCTCGTCGATCAGCTGGTCCGGGGCGACGTAGCTCACCTTCGCCAGAAGCGGAGGTAGAAGCCGCGAGTTGAACGCCGTCAGCCTGATCCGCGTCTCGGCCCCGACGCGGATGACGTCGATGTCGCGGGGGTCGACCTTGGCCTCGACGACCAGCGGCTCCTGCTCGGGCACGATATCGAGGATCGGTTCGCCGGCCGCGATCGCACTGCCGGCCGTTCGCATCCGGATATTCGCGACGATGCCTTCCTGCGGCGACAGCAGGACAAGCCGGCGCAGCACGTCCTCCGCCTGGACGATGCGCTCGTTCACCTCCGAGAGCGCAAGCTGGCTGTCCTGGATTTCCCTCGCGACCTCGTTCTGGCGTTCGAGGCTGATCGAGAGAATCTCGAGATTGGCGCCGGCCACCTGCTGCTCGGCCTTGGCCTTTCGCGCGGCATTCTCGCCGGCGCGGCCTGTGAGCTCGCTCTGCCGCGTCTGGAGATCCACGAGCTGCGTGCGCTTGGCGTAGCGCTTCTCGTAGAGTTCCGCCATCACGCGGGTCTCCTCGTCGATCAGCGTGCGCTGGTAGCGTATCGCATCGATCTGCGCCTGAAGCGCTTCGGCCTCCGCCTGATGCTGCTCGATCACGCGCTGCTGGATGCGGATCTTGCCGTCGTAGACCTGCGTGCGCGCCTTGAAGAGCCCCCTCTCGGCACGGACGACCTCGCGCGCGATCGGCGTCTGGTCCCTCTCGATGTCATCGGGAAAGTCGACCTCCGTCGCATTGGCCTGTTCGGTCCTGAGCCGCGCCAGCTTCGCCTCGAGCCCGACGCGCTTGCCCCGGAGCTGGTGCAGCTCGGCTCCGGCGCGCGCATCCTCGAGCCGCAGCAGCGGCTCGTCCTTGACGACGCGCTCGCCTTCGGTCTTGAGCAGCATCTTGAGAACGCCGCCTTCGAGATGGCTCACCGTCTTGCGCTTGCTGTCGACGGCAACCACGCCGCTCGCCACCGCGGCATTGTCGAGCCTCGCCGTCACCGCCCAGGCACCGAAGCCGCCGAAGCCGACAGCGATAGCCGCCACGCCCGCCAAGACCAGGGTTCGCAGCGACGGCCGGCGCTCCTCCTGTTCGTCCGGGAGCGCCGCCAGGGCGAGCGCGCGATCCTGCAGCTTGACCAAAGCCTGCCCGGTCATGCGCTCACCTCGCGAATGGCAGCGGTGGCCACCGGCACAGCGGGCCTGTTGGCGGGTTCCATCTCGACCAGGCCGCCCGGCGTGATCATTCCGGCGATGGCGGAGCGCGGCCCGAATTGCTGGACGCGGCCCTCCCGCAGTACGAGGATCTTGTCGACCACCTGCATCACGGACGGGCGGTGCGCGATCAGCACCACGATCGCCCCGGACTCCCGCGCAGCGGCGATGGCGCGGATCAGGCTCTGCTCGCCCTCGGCGTCGAGATTGGCATTGGGTTCGTCGAGCACGATGAGTCGCGGCATGCCGTAAAGCGCGCGCGCAAGACCGATGCGCTGGCGCTGGCCGCCCGAAAGCTTGAAATCACCGTCACTGACCTGCGTATCGTAGCCGAGCGGCAGCCGCCCGATGAGTTCGTGCACACCCGCAATGCGGGCGGCTTCCAGGATCCCGTGCGGATCGGGCTTGCGCAAACGCGCGATGTTCTCCGCGATCGTCCCGTTGAGCAGCGAGACCGACTGCGGCAGATACCCGACCATCGCGCCGAAGGAGCCGCGCTCCCAGAGATAGACATTGTGGCCGTCGAGATAGATCCCGCCGACATTCGGCTTGAGCACGCCGACCATCAGCCGCGCCAATGTCGACTTGCCCGCACCGGAGGGGCCGACGACGCCGAGCACCTCGCCAGGCTGGAGCGAGAACGAGACGCTCTTGATCACCGTCTGCTCCGAACCTGACGGAGCAAACACGACGCGATCGACGACCAGCTCGCCTTGCGTCGGCGGCGTCGGGACGGTCTGGCGCTGCGAGGTGCGCGACTGCAGCAGTTCCTTGACGCGGTTCCAGGCCGTCGCCGCCAGCACCCATTGGCGCCAGTCGGCGATCATCGAATCGAAAGGTGCGAGCAGACGGCCGAGCAGGATGCTCGCGGCCATCAGCGTGCCGGCCGTGACCTCGTTGCGAATGATCAGCACCGCGCCGGTGGCATAGATCGCAAGCTGCATCGTCATCCGCGAGGACCGGGTCAGCGCGGCGATGAACTTGCCGCGCCGCGTGCCGACGTCGAGATGCTCGATCATCGCGAGT
>DATDBB010000390.1:0-6168 GCA_036525085.1 Allobosea sp. | reverse complement strand
ATCAACGAGCATCGGCTGCTGATCGACGCGCTGGCGGGCGGCGACGCCGACAAGGTGATGTCGCTGATGCACCACCATCTCGATTCCGTGGCGAACCGCGCTCTGGTGGCGCAGTCCCGGCCGCGTGGCCGCGACATCATGGACATCCTCGCACCCTATGCCGATGCACCGCGGCCGGCGCTGGCGGCGCTGCGCGATCCCGCGCCGACCCGCTCCAAGGATGGCCGCCGCAAGGCCGCCGGCTAACCCATCCGCCTGAGCCGAGGCCGGGCGCCGGCTTTGCTCTTCTGTGAGGCAGACGGCACGTAAAGTGCATGCAGTTTATCCTGCCCTTGAAGCCAATGACTGCTCAACGCCGATGCCCGATAACACCGCCTTCGACCTGATCTTCCGTCAGGCCAGCCTTTCCGGTCATGAGCGCCCGGTCGATATCGGCGTCCGGAACGGGCGGTTCGCGGCAATCGCGCCGGTCATCGTCGCCGATGCGCCGGAGATCATCATCGATGGGCGCGCCGTGCTGCCCGGCTTCGTCGATACTCACGTCCATCTCGACAAGGCCTGCCTGCTCGGGCGCTGCAGCCATCGGCATGGCGGGCTCAAGGAGGCCATCGCTGCCGTCTCGGCGATGAAGCGAGATTTCACCGTGGCGGATGTTTATGCGCGCGGCGCGCAGGTGCTGGAGCGGGCGATCGGCAAGGGCACGACGCGGATGCGCAGCCATGTCGAGGTCGATCCGCGCGTGAGCCTGCGCAGCTTCGAAGCGCTGCAAGCGCTGAAGCGGGATTATAAATGGGCGATCGAGCTTTCCATCTGCGTCTTCCCGCAGGAAGGGCTGACCAACGATCCGGGCACCGAGGACTTGCTGGTGCGTGCGCTGCAAGGCGGCGCCGACGTGCTCGGCGGCTGTCCCTATACCGACAGCGACCCGCAGGCGCACATCGCGCGGCTGTTCGACCTCGCCTCGCGCTTCGACGTCGATCTCGACTTCCATCTCGACTTCGACCTCGATGCGAGCTGGATGCATCTCGACGAGGTCTGCCGGCAGACGAAGCTGCGCGGCTATGGCGGGCGGGTCGCGATCGGCCATGTCACCAAGCTCTCGGCCCTGCCGCCCGATGCCTTCGCGCGGGCGGCGGACCGTCTCGCCGAGGCGGGCGTGGCGGTGACCGTGCTGCCGGCGACCGACCTCTATCTGATGGGGCGCGAGGCGACGCATGACGTGCCGCGCGGCCTCGCGCCGGCGCATCGGCTGCTGGAGCGCGGCGTCGTGTGCTCGGTCGCGACCAACAATGTGCTGAACCCGTTCACGCCCTTCGGCGATGCCTCGCTGCTGCGGATGGCGAATTTCTACGCCAATGTCGCGCAGGTCGGCCCGGAAGGTTTTGGCGGCTGCATCGACCTGGTGACGACGCTGCCCGCCCGGCTGATGAATCTCCGGGATTATGGCATCGCTGTCGGCAACCCGGCCGACCTGATCGTGCTCGATGCGCCCGCGGCGAGCGATGCGCTGGCCGGCATCGCCGAGCCGATCATGGGCTTCAAGGGTGGGCGAAGGAGCTTTTCACGGCCTGCGGCGGAGCTGCATGCGCCGACTTCCGCCACAACGCTGCGGTCATCCCGGACAAGCGGCGAAGCCGCGCCGATTCGGGATCCATCTTAGAGCGCCGGAGCCCTCCGATGGATCCCGGGGCAAGCCCGGGATGACGGTGGTGGTTCAACGCGAACTTACGGAACGGCGTAGCCGCGCACCGTCGTCTTGCCGCGCGACCTACACGAACAGGACGCTCCCAGGGGAACCGCTCGGCCGAGCCGGCAGGTCGAGCGCGGCGTCTCGCAATGGCGGACGACGACCTGCCTCGACCGCGTGAGGCCGTAGGTGCCGCGCGCGCCGACGGCGGGCTGCCCATAGGACGGGGTGCTGGGCCTGCCATAGTCGATCGGCGGGCCTGCACCCGGAATGCCGCCGCCATCCTGGCGCAGCCGGATATCGGGCACCGCATCGGTGATCGATGGCGGACCGATGCCCTGCCTTGGGCCGCCGGGCACAAGGGGGCCGGTGCTCGGAGTTCCGATCATCTGCGCCAGCGCTGGGCTCGCGACGAGCAGCGTCGATATCAAAGCCAGTGCGACCAATGGCAAGCGCATCACGTTCCAGCCCCCGACATCCCGTCTCCGGGACTCAACGAAGCACGCGGTGCGCCGGTTCCCGCGCAACGACGCGCCCGATCACTCGGCGGCCGTACCCATCGCGAGCCGCAGCGGCGCGACCTGCGCTTCGTGCAGCGCCTGATAGGGCCCGCCGGCCCGCACCAGATCGTCATGCCGGCCCTGCTCGGCGATGCCGGCTTGGGTCACCACGACGATGCGGTTGGCATGACGAATCGTCGCGAGGCGATGCGCGATGACCAGCGTGGTACGGCCTTGCGCCAGTTCGGTCAGGGATTGCTGGATCGCGGCTTCCGTCTCCGTGTCCAGCGCCGAGGTCGCCTCGTCGAGGATCAGGATCGGCGGGTTCTTCAGGAAGATGCGGGCGATGGCGAGACGCTGCTTCTGCCCGCCCGAGAGCTTGACGCCGCGCTCGCCGATCAGCGTGTCGAGGCCATCAGGCAAATCCGCGATCATCGTCTCCAGACGGGCGCGGCGCGCGGCTTCCGTGATCTCCGCCTCGGTCGCGTCGAGGCGGCCATAGGCGATGTTCTCGCGGATCGTGCCAGCGAACAGGAAGACGTCCTGCTGCACGATGCCGATCTGGCGGCGCAGCGAGGCCAGCGTCAGCTTGCGGATGTCGTGGCCGTCGACTGTGATCCGCCCGCCATCGACCTCGTAGAAGCGCGGCAGTAGCGACAAAAGCGTCGTCTTGCCGGCGCCCGATGGCCCCACGAAGGCCACCGTCTCGCCCGCCGCGACGGAAAGCTCGATGCCGGCGAGCACGGGCCGACCGCTGGCATAGCCGAAATCGACCTTATCGAAGCGGATGTCGCCCTTCAGCGATGGCGCCTCGATGGCGCCCGGCGCATCGGCGATGTCCGGCTCCGTCGCCAGCAGCTCCTGATAGCGCTGGAAGCCGGCAATACCCTTCGGATAGGTCTCGATCACGCTCGCGATCTTGTCGAGCGGCCGGTAGAAGACGCCGACCAGCAGCAGGAAGCCGACGAAGCCGCCGACGCTCAGGCTGCCCTGCACGACATACCAGGTGCCGGCCAGCATCACCGCGAGCTGGACCATCCGCATGCCCAGATAGTTGATCGCCTGGCTGGCGGCCATGATGCGGTAGGCTTCGAGCTTGGTGACGCGGTAGCGCTGGTTGTCGCCGGCGAAGAGCGCGCGCTCATGGGCCTCGTTGGCGAAGGCCTGGACCACGCGCATGCCGCCGATATTCTCCTCGAGCCGCGCATTGAAGGCGCCGACGCGGCCGAACTGGCTGCGCCAGTTCTGCGCCATGCGGGCGCCGTAGCGCGCCACGATGAAGCCGGCGAGCGGGACGATCAGCGCGGTCATCAGCGCCAGTTGCGGATGCACCCAGAGCATCAGCAGGAAGGCACCGATGAAGGTCATGATCGCAATGAACAGGTCCTCCGGCCCGTGATGGGCGACCTCGCCGATCTCCTCCAGATCCTTGGTGACGCGGGCGACGAGATGGCCGGTCTTCTGCTCGTCATAGAAGCGGAAGGAGAGCTTCTGGAGATGATCGAAGGCGCGCCGGCGCATCTCCGTCTCGATATTGATGCCGAGCCGGTGGCCCCAATAGGTGACGACCGCCATCAGGCCGGAGTTGACGGCGTAGATCACCAGCAGGGCAGCGCCCGCCAGCAGGATCAGCGGCCAGTCGCCGCGCGGCAGCAAGAGATCGACGAAGGCCTTTACCGCCATCGGAAAGCCGAGTTCGAGCAGCCCCGACAGCACGGCGCAGCCGAAATCGACCAGGAACAGGACCCGGTGCGGACGATAATAGGCGAAGAACTCTTTCAGCATGGCGGGCTCATAGCAGATCGCGGACCGCGCGTGTCAGCCCGTCAGTATACGGCCCGCCATGCCGATGCCGTCTGTCGCGGGGCGAGCCGCGCTCACCTCACTGCGATGGTGCCGATCGCCATGGCGACCGCGGCCTGCGTCGGGTCGATGACGGGGATGCCGAGTTCCTGTTCCAGCGGCCGGCGGTGGCGGGCCATGCCGGCGCAGCCCATGACGATGGCGCCGGCGCCGTCCAGTTCCTTGAGCTCGCGGCCGATCGCGATCATGCGCTCCAGCGTGCGATCACCGGAGGCCGTCTCGGCGACGGACATTTCCAGCGGGCGCTCGCCGGCGAGCCGGTCCATCAGCCCCATCTGTCTGAGATAGCGGATATGGCGCGGGATCGAGCGGCTCTTGATCGCGATCACGCCGAAGCGGTCGGCGCGCGCCAGCGCCGTCAGCACGCCGCTCTCGGCAATGCCGAAGACCGGGCTCGTCGTGCCCTCGCGGGCGACATGGATGCCGGGGTCGGAATAACAGGCGATGACGAAGGCATCGACGCCGTTGGCCGCCTCGACCTTGCGGCGCAGGGGAATCGTGACGCTGTCGGCGTGTTCCTGCGTCTCGACGCCGAACGGCCCCTCGGTCAGCGTCTCGCAGATGATCTCCGGCCCCTCGGCATAGGAGAGCGGCAGCACCGCCTGGCGCAGCCCTTCCGTCACCGCCTCGTTGGAATTGGGATTGATCACGAGAATGCGGGCGCGGCGGGTCATGAGGTCGGATCCGTGACGGGGATGAGCGGCTGATCGAGTGTCCGTCACCGTATCGACGACAGGTCGCGCCCGCTACCTCCGTCAGAGCGTGCCGACCCCTGCCCGATTGCGGCCCTCAGTAAAAGATACAGCACGGTCGCGTTCAGCAGATGCCAGAGCCAATGCGTTCCCAGCGGGATGATCCCGCAAAGCGGGACGTCGAGCGTCCGGAAGGTCAGTGACAGGGCGAAGATCAGGCCGGCCAGACCAATGAGCCGCGCCGTCGCCGCCCGGCCAGGACGCCGCCACAAAACACCTGCCACCCCGGCCAGGCCGAGCAGGAAGGCGCCATACCCAGCCGAGCCGCGCAGCCCCTGCGGAAGCGCCGGCGTCAGCAGCCCCGACAAAGACAGCGCGAAGCCGAAGAACGCCAGCGTGCTGAGCCCGGTCGCAACCGGCCCGAAGCCGAGGAAGCGCGCCAGCGCCAGCCCGAAATAGGAGAAGGCGAAGAGCTGGATCGGCACGACGTCTGCGGCGAGCGTCCACGGGCGCGGCATGGCGTGGAACAGGAAGGAGCCGATGCCGATCGCGAAAACGAGCAGGATCAGGACGAGGACCGGCCAGTCGCGCCCGCCTGCGCGCCTCCAGAGCAGAAGGGCCGCGGCTGCGGCCAGGAGGAATGCGCCATTGGTCACCGCGTTCCAGGGCTCGCCCCAGAAATGATCGCTCAGGCGTTCGCAATAACCATAGGCTCGCATCGCTCTCTCCTTCCGCATCACGATAGCGGCCCAGGACGACGGCCGCGCGACGCTGGGCTGATCGGAGACCGAGCGGGTTGCTGCGGCAGAAGCGTTCGCGCAGATTGCGCGCCGCTTGCCATGGCGATCGAACGCAGCGGAGGCCGACGATGCGGAGCCTGCTCCTGATCGACTTGACCGCCCTTGGGCTGCTGACCGGGCTCGCCGCCATGCCGACCCCGGCACGGGCCGAGAGCTGCGACGATCTCTGGTATGCGCGCAACGAGATCTACAAGGCGCAGGGCTACTGCTTCCGGACACGGCGCGGCATCGAGGCCTTCGGCAATGCCGGCTGCAGTTACGACAATGTCGAGGACGTGCCGCTGTCGAACAGCCAGCGCCGAACCATCTCCGACATCCAGCGCGAGGAACGGGCGCGCCGCTGCCCTCGCTGACAGAACCGCCGCGCTGAAACGCCGCCTCCGATTGCTGTGGACGCGGGCCCCGACTCGGACGCAACTGCGAAGGGCCGTGCTAGAAGCGCCGGTCGCGAGCCTGCCGTGCGCCTGTCGGATGACGATCAGGACCTCGCGATCATGAACGGACATCTGCGGAGCAATTCGATCACGGCATGACGACGGCCATCGACATGGGCTTGAGCGGGAGCGGCGATCCCGCGCTTCTCGACCTCGCCGAGTTGCTGGCGACGCGATTGCTGGTCCAGGGCA
>DATDBB010000389.1:0-8490 GCA_036525085.1 Allobosea sp. | reverse complement strand
ATAGATAATGCGGTGGACGTCTCCACGTTCCGCCTCACCGGGAACGACCGCCTCGATGCCGAAGGCCGCGAGCCTGCCGAGATAGAAGCGCTGCTCCATCGTGAAGCGCGTCGCCAGCAGCAATGGACGACGCGACGCCCGTCGCAGCACGGCCTTGGCCGTCACATCCGCCAGATGCAGGAACGGCACTCGCGTCGCGGCCGTGATCCGGTCCGCCAGCTTGTGCATGGTGTTGGTGCAGAGAACGATGCAACTCGCCCCTGCCCGCTCGAGGCGCAACGCACTGTCGGCGAGAATGTCGCCGGCAGCATCCCAGTCGCCCTTCGCCTGCATTTCCGCGATCGGCGAGAAGTCGAGCGAGTGCAGCATGACATCGCCCGAATGCAGCCCACCCCGGCGCGCTCGCACGCCCTCGTTGAGCAGGCGATAATAGACCGCCGTCGACTCCCAGCTCATTCCGCCGATCAGGCCGATTGTGGTCATGGTGTTTCCTTCCGCACCGCTCACGTCATTCTCGGGCGGAGCGAAGCTTCGACCCGAGAATCTCCAGGCGCGGAGGGCGCTGATCAGCGCCTCATCCTGCCCGAGATGCTCGGGACAAGCCCGAGCATGACGCTGCTTGATCAAACCAACTGCTTGCCCTTGGCGTCGATGATCTCGCCGGTGTCGCCCTCGAAATCGGGCAGGATCATCTCGTTATGGGCCTTGCCCGACGGGATCATCGGGAAGCAGTTCTCTTCCTTGGCGACGAGGCAGTCGAAGATCACGGGCTTGGGCGTCTCGATCATCTCCATGATCGCATCATCCAGCTTGGCCGGGTCGTCGCAGCGGATGCCATGGCCGCCATAGGCTTCGGCCAGCTTCACGAAATCGGGCAGCGACTGCGAGTAGCTCTCCGAATAACGCCCGCCATGCAGCAGTTCCTGCCACTGGCGCACCATGCCCATATACTCGTTGTTCAGGATGAAGATCTTGACCGGCAGGCGATACTGCACCGCCGTCGACATCTCCTGCATGTTCATCAGGATCGAAGCCTCGCCGGCGACGTCGATGACGAGCGCCTTGGGGTGCTTCATCTGCACGCCGATCGCCGCCGGCAGGCCGTAGCCCATGGTGCCCAGGCCCCCCGAGGTCATCCAGCGGTTCGGCTCCTGGAACTGGAGATACTGCGCCGCCCACATCTGGTGCTGCCCGACCTCGGTGGTGATGTAGGTGTCGCGGTCCTTGGTCAGGGCATGCAGGCGTTCGAGCGCATATTGCGGCTTGATGACCGAATCCGAGCGCTTGTAGGCGAGGCTCTTGCGGGCCCGCCAGCCATCGATCTGCGTCCACCACGCCGTCAGCGCCGTCTTGTCGACCTGCGGCGAGGTCTCGCGCCAGATCCGGACCATATCTTCCAGCACATGGGCGCAATCGCCGATGATGCCGATATCGACCTTGACGTTCTTGTTGATCGAGGAGGGATCGATGTCGATATGGATCTTCTTCGAGCGCGGCGAGAACGCGTCGAGGCGGCCGGTGATGCGGTCGTCGAAGCGCGCGCCGATATTGATCATGACATCGCAGTCATGCATCGCGAGGTTTGCCTCGTAGGTGCCGTGCATGCCGAGCATGCCGAGCCACTGCTTGTCGGCCGCCGGGAACGCACCAAGCCCCATCAACGTCGAGGTGACCGGGAAGCCGGTCAGCCTAGCGAGTTCGCGCAGCAGCGCGGATGCATGCGGGCCGGCATTGATGACGCCGCCGCCGGTGTAGAAGACCGGCTTCCTGGCGCTCGCCATCAGCGCGACCGCCGCCTTGATCGCGCCGAGATCGCCCTTGACCGTCGGCCGGTAGGTCTTGTGCTGGTTGTCGCGCGGGCGGCTGTACATGCCGCTCGCGAACTGGATGTCCTTGGGGATGTCGACGACGACCGGCCCCGGCCGGCCATTGGCCGCGACGTAGAAGGCCTCGTGCAGGATGCGCGGCAGATCCGCGATGCTCTTCACCAGGTAGTTGTGCTTGGTGCAGGAGCGCGTGATGCCGACCGTGTCGCATTCCTGGAAGGCGTCCGAGCCGATCAGATGCGTCGGGACCTGGCCGGTGATGACGACGAGCGGGATCGAGTCCAGCAGCGCATCGGTCAGGCCCGTGACGGCGTTGGTCGCTCCTGGACCGGAGGTCACGAGCACGCAGCCGACCTTGCCCGCGGTCGAGCGAGCATAGCCCTCCGCCGCATGGACCGCGCCCTGCTCGTGGCGGACGAGGACATGCTTGACCTTGTCCTGCTGGAACAGCGCATCGTAGATCGGCAGCACGGCGCCACCGGGATAGCCGAACAGGTGCTCGACGCCCTGGTCCTGAAGCGCGCGGACGACCATCTCGGCGCCGGTCATCATCTCGCTCATAACGGTCTCCTGCGGCAGTTCGGTTGGGATCAAGGTCGAAAGCGGGCAATAAAAAAGGCCCTCGAGGGGCCTGGACATGCGCTGGCGTCGGGAAGACGCGGCTCAATCAAGAACCGGCCCCTACCAGCGCACCCGTACGATAATAAGCTTGCGCATCGCGCCACGACCCTTTGCAGATGTTGCGGGACGCTAATCGACGCAGGGGCGCCGGTCAAGCGCAAACCCGGACGGCGCCGACGCCGGGCGTTCGGGCGCGCTGCGGCAAATCCGATGCCGCAACGGAACACTTTTTCAACCCGGGGTTGCTAGCCTCCTGGCACTCTCGACAGGACGGCCATGTATCAGGAAGTTCATACCGACAACATCGCTGCCCGCGCCCATGCGCCGGAGGTGGCGGAGCTCCTGCAGCGCTTCCTGCTCAGCGTCAACGGCTCGGCCGGCGTTCCCTATGAGAGCTTTTTCGACGAGGTCATGCCCCGGTTCGGCGCCGACCTGATGATCCTGGCGCCGACCGACGACGGCGACTATGCCTTCATCCATTACGGCCGCGAGATCATCCGCTATGTCGGCGGCAACCGGCTCCGGCAACGCGTATCGGCGATGACGCCGCAGGTCGCGCGCTTCACCATCGCCTGCTGCGATCAAGCCCTGGCCAGCGGCAAGCCGACCTACACCGTGCATCGCTCGAAGGCGACCGTCCGGGTCGCACTTTGGGAACGCCTCCTCATGCCGGCCACCGCGGCCGACGGCAGCCGCTATCTGATCGCATTCAGCCGACCGCTTCAGTTCCATGAGGAGTTGCTGACGACGGTTCTCGAGACATCGCCCTCCGGCATCGTCGCGTTGCGCGCCATCCGCGACGCCGACGGCCATCTCGAACGGACCATGATCATCACCGTCAACCGCCGCGCCGCCGCGATCGCGGGACGTCCCGATGACGATCTGCTCGACCAGGACGCCCAGGCCAATCTGCCCTTCCTAGCCGATCCCATGGTCTGGCGGCGCTGTCTCTATGCGCTCGACCTGCGCCGCCCCGACATGATCGAGACCTGCCTTTCGACCAATGGCCGGACAGCCTGGCTGCAGATCGCGGTCGCGCCGCTCGGCGACGGGCTCGTCCTGACGATCACCGATGTCACCGACCTGATCGTCGCCAACCAGACCTTGCAGAGCCGCGCCGCGACGCTCGCGCTGGAAATCGGCCGCGAGCGCGCCACCCGCCGCGCCCTGTCGCAGGACATCGAGCAACGCGAGGCGCGGGAAAAGGAACTGCGCCGCCTGGCCGAGACCGATCCGCTGACGGCGCTGCTCAATCGCCGCTCCTTCACCGAGAAGGCCAATGCCGCGATCCTCGATTCCGAGGAGAGCGGAACCGACGTCTCGCTGATCGTGGTCGATCTCGACCACTTCAAGTCCGTCAATGACAGCTATGGCCACCCGGCCGGGGACGCCGTGATCCGGGCTTTCGCCGACGTGCTGCTCGGCCTCGTCCGGACCGATCGCGATCTCGTCGGCCGCTTCGGCGGCGAAGAGTTCGCCATCCTGCTGCCCGGCGCCGATCTCGACGCAGCCTTGCGCATCGCGATGCGGATCGAGGACGCACTCGCCTCCCGCAGCCTGCCGGTCTCCGAAACGCTGGCGCTTCAGGTTTCCGCCAGCCTCGGCATCGCGACGCGGTCCAGCCCGGAGGCGCTGCCCGCCCTGGTCGAGCGCGCCGACCGCGCCCTCTACCGCGCCAAGAACGAAGGCCGCGGCTGCATCCGCATCTCCGATCCCGGCGTCTCCGTCGCAGCCTGACCGCTCAGGCCCCGGCCGCAAGGGCGCGCAACGCGACCTCCTGCGCTGCCTCGGGAGCCACCGCCTGCCAGCCCACCATCTGATGCCGGAACCAGGTGACCTGCCGCTTGGCATAGGCACGCGTATCCGCCTGGCCGCGCGCAACGGCCTCGTCGAGGCTGATCGTTCCGTCGAGATGGGCAATCAGGCCCGGAACGCCATGGGCGCGCATGACCGGCAGGAGCGGATCGAGCCGGCGCTCCCGCAAGGTCGCGACCTCTTCCAGCGCGCCTAGCGCGATCATCTGCTCGAAACGACGGTCGATGCGCCGGCGCACCTCCTCGCGCTCCGGGTGGATGAAGAGCCTCAGCATCGGCACGCCGTCCAGCGGCCCGGGATGGCGCTCGCCCTGGAAGCTCGCGATCGACCGTCCGGTCGCAAGATGGACTTCGAGCGCCCGCATGATCCGCATCCGGTCCGTGGCCTTCAGCCGCTCCGCCATGACCGGATCGAGGCGAGCGAGTTCGGCGTGCAGCAGGGTCGTTTCCTGCTCGGCGACGCGGGCCCGGAACGCGCTCCGCACGGCATCCGGCACGGGCGGGATCGCCGAGAAACCCTCGGTCAGCGCCTTGAAATAGAGGCCCGTTCCGCCGACCAGAACCGGCAGGGAGCCGATCCGGCGAAGCTCCGCCAGCACACCCGCGACATCCTCCGCATAACGCATCGCCGAGTAATTGATCACCCCGTCGACATGGCCGTAGAGCCGATGCGAGACGATTGCCTCGTCCTCGAGCGTCGGCCGCGCCGTGAGGGTCCGCAGATCGGCATAGACCTGCATGGAATCGGCGTTGACGACCGTGCCGCCCAGGCGCCGGGCGATCTCGATCGCCAGCGCGGACTTGCCGCTCGCGGTCGGACCTGCGATGAGCACCGCCCTGATCCCCGCCTTGTCCCTCGTCACCTGATCCGGCCCTTCACATGCTCGTCGCGACACTGGTTTCCGCCCATGGACAGGCCCTCCTCGACGACGGGCTGCTGAAGCATCTCGCGGCGAGCCTGCCCGGAACCCTGCGCAGCGAGCGCCTCGACGGCGAGATTGCCGCCGACCTCTTCGCGGAAGCCGGCGACGCGCGCAAGCTCGAAGCGGATCTGCGCCAACTGCTCGGCGAAACGCCAGTCGACATCATCGTCCAGCCGGCCGCCACGCGGCGCAAGGCCCTGTTCCTCGCCGACATGGACTCGACCATGATCGGCCAGGAATGCATCGACGAACTCGCCGCCTATGTCGGCCTCAAGGACATGGTCTCAGGCATCACCGAACGGGCCATGCGCGGCGAAATCGCCTTCGAGCCGGCGCTGCGCGAGCGCGTCGCGCTGCTGAAGGGCGTATCCCTCGCCGTGGTCGACGAGATCATCGCGCAGCGGATCACGCTGACGCCGGGCGGCCGCGAACTCGTCATGACGATGCGCAGCCATGGCGCCTATACGGCGCTCGTCTCCGGCGGCTTCACCGTCTTCACGGGACCGATCAGCGCGACGATCGGCTTCGACGAACATCGCTCCAACATCCTGCTCGCCGATGACGGCATCCTGCGCGGCGAGGTCGCCGATCCGATCCTCGGCAAGCAGGCGAAGCTCGACGCCCTCGTCGAACTGCGCGCAAGGCGGGGCCTCGCGCCCGAGCACACTCTGGCAATCGGAGACGGCGCCAACGATCTCGCCATGCTGGGCGAGGCCGGCCTCGGCGTCGCCTTCCGCGCCAAGCCGGCGGTCGCCGCCGCCGCCGATGCCCGGCTCGACCATGCCGACCTCACAGCCCTGCTCTATGCCCAGGGCTATACGGGGGCTGAGATCGTCCGCTGATCAGTCGACGATGAACAGCTTCGCGCCCGTCGCGGTGCTGGAGCGATGCGCCTCGGCGCCGTCGGCGACCTGATAGGTCATGCCGGCCTTCAGCGGCATCACCCGCCCGTCCTCCAGCGTCGTCTCCATCGCGCCTTCGAGGCACAGGATGATGTGGCCCTTGGAGCACCAGTGATCGGCGACATAGCCGGGCGTGTATTCGACCATGCGGACCCGGATGCGGTTCTCCTCCGGCCCGAAATACTGGGTGCGCCAGAAGGCCTCGCCGACCTCGCCCGCATGCCGCTCGGCGGGAATCGTCGACCAGTCGGTCGTGACGAAGGCAATGTCGCTCAGTTTCATCTCGATTCTCCGGTCGAAGCAACGGCGACCCTGCCACTGCAACCGATCGGACACCAATGCATATCGGCGATCCGATCGATCAGGATACGAAAAAGGGCGGCCCTTTGGGGGCCGCCCTCGCATAACCAACGCCGGTATGAAGCTCAGTTCATCGACACGGCGACGAAGCGGACTTCGCCCTGCGCGTTCGCGACCAGGAGCAGGGCCGACTTCTTGCCCTCCTTCTTGAGGGCGTCGAGCCGCTTGGTCACGTCCTCGGGCGAATTCACCGCCTCCTGGCCGATCTCGACGACCAGTTCGCCGACAAGCACGCGCTTGTCGGCGGCGTTGGAGTTAGGATCGACCTTGGTGATGATCACGCCCTTGACGCCATCCTTGATCGAGTAGCGCTTGCGCAGTTCCTCGGTCTGCGGCGAGAATTCGAGGCCGAGCGCGGTCGTGACGGAAGGCTTGGCCGGTTCGGCCGGCGCCCGCGCCGAGGCCGGCTGGACCTTCTCGCCATCCTCGAGACGGCCGAGCTTGACCGTCTTCACCTCTTCCTTGCCCTTGCGCATGATCGTGATCGGCACGTCCTTGCCGACCGGCGTCGCGGCCACGATGCGCGGCAGGTCACGGGAATCCTTGACCTCCTTGCCGTCGAACTTCGTGACGACGTCGCCGACTTCCAGACCTGCGGGCTTGGCCGGGCCCTTGTCGTCGATGCCGGCGACGAGCGCGCCGCGCGCGGTGCCCAGCCCCAGCGCCTCGGCAGTGGCGTCATCGACGCTCTGGATCCGCACGCCGAGCCAGCCGCGGCGGGTCTCGCCGAACTCGCGCAGCTGATCGACGATGTTGCTCGCTAGCGCCGACGGCACGGCGAAGCCGATGCCGACCGAGCCGCCGGTGGGCGACAGGATCGCCGTGTTGATGCCGATCACCTCGCCCGCCATGTTGAACAGCGGCCCGCCCGAATTGCCCTTGTTGATGGCCGCGTCGGTCTGGATATAGGTGTCGTAGGGTCCCTGCTGGATGTCGCGGTTGCGCGCCGAGACGATGCCCGACGAGACCGAGCCGCCCAGCCCGAACGGGTTGCCGATCGCCATGACGGGATCGCCGATGCGCATCTTGTCGGAATCGCCGAACTTCACCGCCGGCAGCGGCTTGTCGTGCTTCACCCGCAGCACCGCGAGATCGACCTTCGCATCCTTGCCGATCACCTCGGCCTTGAGGCGCAGGCCGCTGTTGAAGATCACGGTGATCTCATTGGCGTCGCCGATGACGTGGTTGTTGGTCACCACGAGACCCGACGCATCGATCACGAAGCCCGAACCGGCCGATTGCGAGCGGCGCTGCTGCGGCGCCTGGCCTTGGCCTTGCTGGCCCTGCTGCCCTTGCCCGCGGCGATTGAAGAATTCCTCGAACAGGTCGCCGAAAGGCGTGTCGGGGCCGAGCTGCGGGATCTGCGGCAGGGTGCGGCCGCGCGTGTCGCTCGTCGTCACCGCCGCGATGTTGACCACCGCCGGCATCACCCGTTCGGCGAGGTCGGCCAGCGACACCCGTCCCTCGAGGATCGGCGCCGAGGCTGTCTGGGCCGGAGCGATGACCGGGGCAGCCAGCAGGGAAAGTCCCCCGACGCTCGCCACCAGCAGGGCCCGGCGCGCGCGGGACGCCAGGGAGGGCGAGGCCGAAGCCGGAGAGCCGGTAGCAGAGGCGGGTTTCGTTGCCATCAGTGTCCTCGTGAAAGAAAATTCGGGCGAGCCGCTCGGCGCGTAAAGCTAACCTAGATTGAACCTCTAATTGCGGCGGAAGGTCGACACACGATCATGGCACCGAACACGATCGCGTGCACCTGCCTCGCCCTTAGCCCCGGGCGAGCCAGACCAGGAGGACGCCGAGCACCGCCGAACCGAGGCCGATCAGCCTCATGCGCTCCGGCGGCGTCTCGGCGGCGCTTCGAAGCGCATCCTTGGCGAGGTTCGGCACCGCTGCGAACAGGATGCCTTCGATCGCGAAAACCAGGCCCAGCGCCGCGATGAAATCGAACATACGCGACGCCTATGGTGGAATCAGGGCCGTGCCGGCGCCGGCGTCGCCGGCGTGGCTGGAGCCGCATCGCGCCGGGGCGCATTGGGGCCGTTGAAGA
>DATDBB010000388.1:0-9251 GCA_036525085.1 Allobosea sp. | reverse complement strand
GACCTTGGCATCCTTGAGCGCGTTGATCGCCGCCATCGATTCCGGCGGCACGCGCTCGACGATGTCGGCGGCGCCCGTCTCCAGCAAGGCCATGCGCGAGCCGTCCTCGGGCACGACGATGAAGTCGATGGATTTCAGCGTCGCAGGGTAGTCGCCGCTATATGTCGGGTTGGGAACAAGCCTGAAGCCCTCGCCACCGACGAACCGATCGACCTTGTAGGGGCCAGAACCGACAGGCTTGCGGCCGTATTCCGCGCCCATCTCCTTGATCGCCTTGACGTTGACGATGCTCGCCGCCGTGCTCGCGAGCAGCATCAGGATATGCCCGTTGGGCTCGGCGAGATGGAACTCGACCGTATCCTCGCCGACCGCCTTGACCGTGCCGAGAGAGGCGTAGAGACCGCGATAGATCGAGCCGACTTTCTCGTCGAGCAGGCGGTTGAAGCTGGCCGCGACCGCTTCCGCATTCAGCGGATCGCCGTTGCTGAACTTCTTGCCGGGCTTGATCTTCACCGTGAAGATCTTGCCGTCCGGCGAGAACGAATAGTCAGATGCGAGGCTCTTCAGGACGTTATTCTGCGGGTCGAGCCGGAACAGCCCCTCCAGCACGGCGAGGTCCACGGCGTTTCCGACGGGCAGGTCATTGAAGGCGGGGTCAAAAGTTGCCGGGTCGGCTCCGACTGCGACCCGAAGGACCCCGGCGGGCTGCGCCTGAGCCTGCACTGCGAAAATGGAGAGCCCGGCGAGCAGGGCGGCGCGACAACAGGTCTGGCGTAGATTGCGCATGTTCGGCTGTTCCCCAAGCTAGCAATTCATCGTTTGACGGAGCGCGACCGCTCCGTCGGCATCAGGCGACGAGAATCCGCATTTTGCTTTCTTGGTCGCTGCGAGCACCGGCTGGCCGGGCTCAAAAACCTCGCGACGGGGTCAAGGAAATCACACGCATTGATCTATCTCAAATTCATAAGTTTACGATCTATATGAATTGAAGTTATGGTCAGGTAGCATGAACTACCGTCAGGTCGAGACTTTCAAGGCGATCATGGACTCCGGCTCGATCACGGAGGCAGCCGGTATCCTGCGCATCTCCCAGCCGGCGGTGAGCAAGGCGCTTAAACAACTGGAAGCGGAACTGGGCCTGCGGCTCTTCGCGCGGACGACCAAGGGGATCGCCGCCACGGAGGAAGCGCGCCTCCTCTACACGGAGGTGGAGCGGACATATTTCGGCATGCAGAATCTGGCGCGCTTCGCCGACGGTCTGCGGGACCGCAAGCAGGGCCGCATCGTAGTCAGCACCATTCCCGCCCTTGGGATCGCATGGCTGCCGGCGATGGTTGCGCGTTTCTCGGAGAAGCACCCCGATGTGACGATTTCGCTGCACTCCAGCAATTCTGCCGACGCCGCGCGTCTCGTCGGCACAGGCGAGATCGATCTGGGCGTCGCGCAGCTACGCAGCGAGGAATACAATCTCTCGCGCCGAAAGCTTTTCGAGCTTGAAGGCGTGATAGCCATGCCAGCGGGGCATCGTCTGGCAGAGAGAACGGTCGTCCGGGCTGAAGACCTGGCCGACGAAACAATCGTGGCGTTGGGGCCCGAAGACGAATTCAGGCGCCGACTGACGCAGGCGCTCGACGGGGCCGGCCTGCGCTATCGCACCGTGATAGACGCGAGCCTGGGCGTCACGGTCTGTGCCCTGGTCGCGGCCGGCTGCGGCATCGGCATCGTCGATAGCGAGGCGGCGCGCATCAACCACGGCAACGGGCTCGTCTTCCGTCGCTTCAGCCCGAACATTCGCGTCCCGATCTTCTTGTTCCGGCAAAGGGGGCGGCCAAGCAGCAAACTCGTTGAAGTCTTTAGCGCATTGCTGCAACCGCCACCGCCATTTGGTTTCTGCTAGGCTTTCGATCAGTTCACTGTCTCGAAATCGCGAGAACCGTCATCCATCCCCTGTCGAAGGGCGCCGTCGCGAACGCGAAATGGCGTCTTGCAGAAACCGATCAGCCGAAATCGTGATCGAGCCGCTGAAAATGCGGCAGGTCGACCAGCTCGGTGAATTCGGCATAGCTCATCGCCCTGCCGGCGGCCGCGCACGGGGTGCCGTCGCGTTTGAGGATGCCGAGCGCGTCGCGCATCGCCTGCGCCGCGGCAAACAGGGCGGTCACCGCGTAGAGCGCCACCGAAAACCCCATGGCCCCGAGATCGGCCGTGGTCAGGGCGACGGTCTCGTTGCCATCGACGATGCTGACGATCTTGGGGCCGCTGACGCCGCGCGCCACGGCCTCGACCTGGGCGATCGTCTTGATGCCATCGACGAAGACGAGGTCGGCGCCGGCCTCGCCGTAGAGATTGGCGCGCCGGATCGCCTCGTCGATCCCCTCCGCCGCAAGCGCGTCGGTCCGCCCGATCACCATTATGCCGTCGGCCGGGCGCACGGCCAGCGCGCAACGCAGGCGCCGCACGGCCTCCTCGGTGGGGATCACCTTGACCCCGGCGAGCTGCCCGCAGCGCTTGGGCGAGACCTGATCCTCGAAATGTACCGCCGCCACGCCGGCCTGGGCATATTCCGCCATGGTGCGTTCGATATTCGCGGGGCCGCCATAGCCGGTATCGGCGTCGGCGATGATCGGTATCGAGACGGCGCGCGACATGTCGCGTGCGTGCGTCGTCATCTCGGTCTGGGTCAGCAGGCCGATATCGGGGCGGCCGAGCCGGCTCGCCGTCGCGCCGAACCCGGTCATATAGAGCGCCGGGAAGCCGGCCGCCTCGACGAGGCGCGCGGCGAGCGCGTCCGGCGCTCCGGGCGCCGCGACGATGCCGCCTTCGAGCAGCGCGCGCAGCCTTTGCGATTGCGACATGGGGATGTTCTCCGGCTCTATGTCAGGGCGATGCGGCGCGCAGCGGGCGCGGGAGCCGACAGGATATCTTGATAGACCTGCCGCGTGCGCGCGATGTGCTCGGCGAGCAGGGCAAACAGCGTTTCGAGTTTGCCTTGCGCGAACAGCTCGGCCATCCGGCGGTGCTCGCCCAGCGAGGTGACGCGGCGCTCCTCGACATGGGCCGTCAGATGCGTGCGCAACGCCGAGACCTTGCCGGATGCGAGCCTGTAGCCCTCGCTCAGATAGGCGTTGCCGCAATGGTCGAGGAAGGCCTGGTGGAAGCGCGTATCGGCCCGTCCGTAGGCCACCGCGTCCGCCCTGAGGCTTCGCTCCATCTCGGCGATGGCGTCGTTCATCGCCGCCAGCGCCTGGGCCGGCGCCAGTTCATGCGAAAGCCGCAGCCCCTCGCGCTCCAGCATCAGGCGGTAGTCGCACAGCGCCGCCGCATCGTCGGCTGTCGGGCGAAAGACGAAGCTGCCGCGCTTGGGCAGGATGACCACCAGGCCGGCCCGCTGCAGTGCGGTCAGCGCGTCTCGCACCGGCGTGCGGCTGACCCCGAAGCTCTTCGCCAGCATCTCCTCCGAGATCGCCTCGCCGAGATTGAACTCGCCGTCGACGATCGCCTGCTCCAGCCGCGCCGCGACCATGTCCGTGAGCGACCTCGGCGCTTCCAGCCGCATCCCCTCGCGCATCAGAGCGCTTCTCCGGCGGGGACCACCGGGCCGGCCCGGCGCCCGAACCCAAGCCTCAGCAGCGGATAGAGCCAGACGAGCAGCGTCAGGACACCGAGCACGCCCGCGACCGGGCGGCTGAAGAACGCCAGGACCTCGCCATCCGCCTTGATCATCGACTTCACGAAATTGTCTTCCAGCATGGGACCGAGCACGACGCCGAGAATCGCCGGGGCGACGGGGAAGCCGTTCTCCTCCAGGATATAGGCGGCGACGCCGGCCGCCAGCATGATCCCGACGTCGAAGGGGGAATTGTTCATGCCGAACGTTCCAACGATGCAGGCCATCAGGATCAGCGGCAGCAGGATCTCCCGGGGAACGCCGAGCAGCTTCTTGGCCACCTTGATCGTGGCCCAGCCGAGCGGGATCATGATCAGGTTTGCGAAGATGAACAGGATGTAGATCGCATACATGTTCTGCGGATTGGTGGTGAACAGCGACGGCCCGGGATTGAGGTTTTTCATGTAGAGCACGCCGATCACGATCGCCGTCAACGTGTCGCCCGGAATGCCGAAGACGAGGGCGGGGATCCAGGCTCCGGCAAGCGCCGAGTTGTTGGCCGCGCCGGATTCGATGATGCCTTCGACATGGCCCGTGCCGAATTTCTCCGGCTCCTTCGACAGCTTCTTGGACAGGGCGTAGCTCATCCAGGAGGCGATGTCGGATCCCGCGCCCGGCAGCGCGCCGACGACGGTGCCCAGCACCGAGCCGCGCAGGATCTGCTTGGGATATTTCACGGTCAGCTCCCACATGCCCTTGAAGACGTTGTGGATCGGCTGGTCGATGATCGTGGCCCTGGGCGACCGGTCGAGCGCGCTGCGGATGACCTCCGAGACCGCGAACATGCCGATCAGCATCGGCAGGAAACCGATTCCGCCGAGGAGCTCGGTACTGCCGGCGGTGAAGCGCGGGAAGGCGGCGGGATTGTTCATGCCGACCGAGGCGACCAGGAAGCCCAGGATCAGCATGATGGCGCCCTTCAGGGGCGCGTTTGACGAGATCACGATGGCGCAGGTAATGCCGAGCAGAATCAGCCAGAAGAACTCGAACGAGGTGAAGTTGAGCGCGAACTCGGCGAAGAGCGGCGCGGCGACGATCAGAACCGCCGTGCCGAAGAGCCCGCCGATCGCGGAGAAGACGAGCCCGGAGCCGAGCGCGGTGTCGGCCTCGCCCTTGCGCGACATCGCATAGGCTTCGTCGGTATAGGCCGCGGACGCCGCCGTGCCGGGCATACGCAGCAGGCAGCCGGGAATGTCGCCGGCGAAGATCGCCATGGCCGAGCAGGAGACCATCGCGGCCAGGGCCGGGATCGGATCCATGAAGAAGGTCATCGGCACGAGTAGCGCCAGCGCCATGGTCGCAGACAAGCCGGGCACGGCGCCGACGAAGAGGCCGAACAGCGATGACGCCATGATGATCAGCAGCGTCTCGACGCTGAACACCATGGCGAAGCCTTGCGCGAGCGCGTCCATCTGCATCTCCTCAGAAGGCGAAGTTCTTGAGCAGGCCCCAGGGCAGCGGCACGCCAAGCCCCTTGTAGAAGACGGCCCAGAAGCCCAGCGTCGCCAGCACGGCCGACAGGATCGATGCCTTCAGGCCGACGCCGAAGGCCAGATGCCAGACCAGCAGTGCGACAGGTGCCAGCACGAGGAATCCGAGCGTGGTCGAGAACAGCGCATAGATGGCGCAGCCCATGATAACGCTCAGCCCGGCCAGGATATGCCGAGGCGACTGGGTCCAGTCGCCGAGCGCGACGAGCCGGCGGCCCGACTGCCGCGCCTGGCGGCGCAAGGCGAGCGTGAGGCCGAAGACGACGAGAAGCGCCGCCGCCGCGCCCGGAAACAGCGCGGGGCCGACATCCTGTCCGGGCATGCTCGGATAGCCGGCGACAGTGGTGAGCACGGCGCAGCCGAGGCACGCAATGAGCAGGCCCAATACAGTCTCGTGGATCTTCATGGGGCCATTCCAGTTGGCGGCAGCCGCCGCGCACGGATGCAGGACATTCCGGCGGCTGGGTGCCGGGATGTCTTGCTTCGTTCCGCGAGGCAGGCGGCGGCTACTTCTTGAGGCCGAGCTCGGCCAGCGTCGCACCCAGGCCCTTGTCGCTTTCGGCCATGAAGGCGCGGAAGCCCTCGCCCGCGGTCCAGCCCGTGGCGTAGCCCTTGCTCTTCATGAATTCGAGATACTGGGGCGTGGCGACCGCCTTGCCGATCTCGTCCTGCAGCTTCGCGACGATCTCGGGCGGCGTGCCCTTGGGCGCGACGACGCCGCGCCAGGAGCCGATCGACCAGTCGAAGCCGCTTGCCTCTTTGAAGGTCGGGACGTCCTTCAACGCGTCGTCGCGCTTGGGCGCGAAGATGGCGAGCGGGCGGATACGGCCGGCCGACATCAGCGCCGCTGCCTCAGGCAGCGAGGCCGTCGCGATCTGGACGCCGTCGGCGGCGAGGTCCTGCAGGCCTGGAGCGGCGCCCTCGCTGGGCACCCAGGCAACGCGCGAGACCGGAATGCCGGCCGCCTTCAGCATGCCCGCCAGCGCCAGATGGTTGACGCCGCCCTGGGCGCTGCCCGATGCCTTGAACCGGCGGTCCGGGGCCTTGGCGAGCGCCTCCAGCAGGTCCTTGACCGACTTGGAGGGAGCGTCCGCCCGCACAAACAGCGCCGCCGGATCGGAATTATAGATGCCGATCGGCGCATAGGCCTCGTGCGTCAGCGGCGTCAGGCCCTGATGATGCATCGTGCCGATCTCGAGCGTCGCGATGCCGATCGTGTAGCCGTCCGGGTCGGCCGAGGCGATCGCCTGGTGGCCGACCGCGCCCGAACCGCCGGTCCGGTTGACGACCGGCACGGGCTTGCCGAGCTGCTTCTCCAGAAGCGAGGCGATCATGCGCGCGGTCGCGTCGGTGCCCCCGCCCGCGCCCCAGGGCACGATCATCGTGATCGGCCGCGACGGCCAGGTCTGGGCGGCAGCTCCGGTCAGCGGCATCGCGCCGGCCGCGAGCGCCAGGCCGGCGAGCATCGCCCTGCGAGTGGGCTTGGTCTTGAACATGGTATCCTCCCTGTGTCGATTATGAGCGGCCCGTTTTCGGGCCTTTGATTTGGCACTTGAACATTACGCGTCCGGCAGCACCTTTCCCGGGTTGAGGATGCCGAGCGGATCGAGCGCCTGCTTGAGCGCGCGCATCACCGCCACGCCCGTGCCATGCTCCAGCTCCATGAACTTGCGCTTGCCGACCCCGACGCCGTGCTCGCCGGTGGCGGTGCCGTCGAGGGCTATCGCGCGCTTCACGAGCCGGTCGTTGATCGCAGCCGCCTCGGCGAGCTCGCCGGGGTTCTGCGGATCGACGATCAGACCGAGATGGAAATTGCCGTCGCCGACATGGCCGACGGTCGAGATGAAGAAGCTCGCTGCCATCACGTCGTCCTGTGTGATGCGGACGAGATCTGTGAGCTGGGACAGCGGCACGCAGACATCCGTGCTCCAGACCTGCGCGCCCGGCCGCATGCCCTGTACGGCATAATGGACGTTGTGCCGGACATGCCAGAGCCGGTTCGCCTCCTCATGCCCGCTCGCCCATTGGAAATCGGCGCCGCCTGAGCCAGAGACGATGTCCTGGACTTGGCGCGCCTGCTCTTCCACGCCCGTCGGCGTGCCATGAAACTCGAAGAACAACGTCGGCGCCTCGGCGAAGGTCGCCTTGAAATGGCGGTTCACGGCCTGGATCGTGCGGGCATCGAGCAGCTCGGCGCGCGCGACCGGGATGCCGCACTGAATCGCCGCGATGACCGCGTCGACGGCCGAGGCGATGTCGGGAAACGTGCAGGTCGCAGCCGAGACCGCCTCGGGAATGCCGTAGAGGCGCAAGGTCAGTTCGGTGATGATGCCGAGCGTCCCCTCCGAGCCGACGAGCAGTCGGGTCAGATCGTAGCCGGCCGAGGATTTGCGCGCCCGCCCGCCGGTGCGCACGATCGTCCCGTCAGCCATCACTGCGGTCAGCGAGACGACGTTCTCGCGCATCGTGCCGTAGCGCACCGCGTTGGTACCCGAGGCGCGCGTCGCTGCCATGCCGCCGAGCGTGCACTCGGCGCCGGGATCGACCGGGAAGAACAGACCCAGGTCGCGCAGATGCGTGTTGAGCTGCTGGCGCGTGACGCCAGCCTCGACCGTCGTGTCGAGATCGCCGGGCCGCACCGCCACGATACGGGTCATCGCTCCGAGATCGATGCAGACGCCGCCATGGGGCGCCGTGACATGGCCCTCGAGCGAGGTGCCGGCGCCGAAGGGAATGACCGGCACGCGATGGGCCGCGCACAGCGTCACGATGGTGGCGACCTCGTTCGTGCTGTGCGCCCGGCAGACGACCTGGGGCGGTTGTGCCAGGTGATAGGATTCGCCGCGGCCGTGCGCCTCGAGGTCGGCCGGGCGTCGGGAAAAGCGATCGCCGAACCCGGCTTCCAAGGCGGCCGTCAGCGCTTCCGGCAGCGGCGGTCTGGACTGGGAAGAGGGCTGCAAATTCATGGGAAGGGCCCCGGTGAACAGGCGCGATAGTGCAGGAAGGGAGCGCGCAGTCAAGTGATGTATGTAAGGTTCGGTATTTCAAGGGGCGCTTTTTTTCTAACTGCCTCGGGCGTAGGCGTTGGTCCCGGCGGCATAGTTCTGTCGGTTCCGATATTGCGCGCTCGAACCTCGGCAGGTCATGGACGCTGCCATGTGCGAGATGCTGAAAAGACGCAGCCGTTCTTGCCTCCGATCTCGGTCGTCCGAGAATCGAACGCGACACTTTCGTGGCAAAAGCAGCGTCTGCTTCCGGGCAGCCGTTCAATGTCCGCCAGGCGTGAAGGGTTTCGGATGCCGGCCCATGCGAACGGCTTCGGAGCGGGCTGAGGGCCGGCGTTCGAAAGCCTCCAGTGGAGGAAGCCGCGGCCCGGTGCCGTGGGCTATGGGGATTTCGCCGCGCGACCTGGTTAGCGGGATTGTGCGAGGCGCGCGACGGCGGCGCGATGCTCCGACCTTGATGCCCGGAGGCCTGGGTTTTGCTGCGCCTCGGAGTGATCCGGGATGGCCGCAATTCCCATTTCCGCCATCGGGGCGAACAGGATCGCCCGCTCTCTGACTGAGACCGGTCGTGGCTTCTCTGGGTGTCGCCGCGACGCCATCGTCATGAGGTGTCGATCCTGACGGCGACCTTCTGATGGATCGATATGTGCTGAGCGACGCCCAATGGGCGAAGATGGAACCGCATTGTCTGGGCAAGCCGACTGACCCTGGACGCAGTGGCGGCGACAATCGTCGCTTTATCGAAGCGGTGCTCTGGATCGCGCGGACCGGCAGTCCGTGGCGTGATCTGCCGGCGATGTTCGGCAACTGGAGCACAGCGTTCCGGCGCTACAGCGACCGGCGCAAAGCCGATGTTTTCGTGAGGCTTTTCGAGGCCTGTTCGGACGAGCCGGATATGGAATACGCCATCGTCGATGCCACGATCGTCAAAGTCCACCGCCATGGGCAGGGCGCAAACGTATGGCCCGCCCCGTCTGCAAGCTGTTTTCGGCGATCTGATTTGAGCAGTCTGCATCAACGTATCCGGTCTCAGGATTGAACCTGGCCAAGATGGAGATCCGCGCGTCCCAGGCCTCATAAAGGGGCCGG
>DATDBB010000387.1:0-6162 GCA_036525085.1 Allobosea sp. | reverse complement strand
TCAACGCCCTCATCAAGGCCGACACCCCCTATGATCCAGCCCACGCTTGACAGCCCGTCACACAGTTGCTGGACAAGCGGCGAAGCCGCGCCGATCCGGGATTCATCATAGGGCGATGTCGAGCTCTATGATGGATCCCGGAAAGACCTCCGGTCGCCCAGGATGACGATGCGTTTCCACGCGAACTCATCAGGCTTCAGGTTCGGGCTGGTCGAGGCCGAGTTGCCGGCAGGCGGTGCGCAGATGAGTGCGCAACAGGTCGTGGCTGCGCGAGAGCGGCCGGCGCGCGCTGGTGAGCAGGCAAAGCGGCAGCGAGACCTCCGGCAGGAACGGCCGCGTCACCAGCCCCGGAAAGCTGTGCCAGGGCAGGAGCCCATCGACCACGGCGACGCCGAGCCCCTGTTGGACGAAGGCGAGCGCGATGATCGAGACGTCGATCTCCATCTCCGGCTGGAAGGCGATGCCCTCGCGTGCCAGCGCCTCGCGCAGCAACTGGCCGGGCAGGGATGTGGCGCGATAGGAGATTAGCGTTTCGCCTTCGAGATCGGCGGCGGCGATCGCGTCCTGTCCCGCAAGGCGATGCGCGGCCGGCAGCACGCAGACGATGCGGGTGCGGCCGATGATCTCGGTGTCGATCCCCGGCACGCTCTCATCCGTCATCGCGATGCCGAGGCCGGCTTGGCCGTCATCGAGCATGCGCATGACGATCTCGGCCGGCACGACATGCGACAGGATGCGCATGTCGGGGTGCGCGGTCCGAAAATGGCGCAGCGCCTCCGGCACCAGCGATAGCGATGGCGGGGCCGAGGCGGCGAGGCGCACGATGCCGGCCTTGCCATGGCGGAGGTCGCCTGCGCGGCGGCGCAGCGCCTCGAGGTCGCCGAACAGGCGCTCGACCTCGGGGTAGAGGTCCTCGGCCTCGGGCGTCGGGATCAGCCGGCCCTTGACCCGCAGGAAGAGCTTGAAGCCGAGTTCGTCCTCGGTGTGGAGCAGGATCTGGCTCAATGCCGGCTGCGACACGTTCAGAGCCTCGGCCGCGCTCGTCAGCGTGCCCAGGCGCATCACCATCCGGAAGACTTCGATCTGTCTGGCGCGCATCTCTTTTCCGTATCGGCCCGCGGCTGCCGCGCGCCTCCGCTATCTCCACAGCCGGATTCGCATGGATGCAAGGGGTGAGCCGTTTGTCGCGGTACTTCCGTCCTTAAGAATGCGTTACGCATCCTGTGCGGGCGATCTCGATGTTGCTCACTTTGTGAGCATTTTTTGTGCTCATGCATACATGTTGCATGCGTGTTTTTCAGCCTCCGATCTCATCTCCTGAAAATTATCGAGCCGAAACAACGCCGTAGAGGTTGGCACGCTCTCTGCTAGCGAGATGCTGTCGCGTCACGTGGCGCCGGAGGCATGGGATGCATCGCTGCGCGGTTTTCGGTCTGTCTTCACCGGCCCTGATCGCAGCGCAGGCAGGCTCACCGCCCCGTCGGCTCATGATCGGCGGCACGCCCCATGCATGAAGCGCGGGCAGATGATGTCCGCCTGTCTGCCGGATCAGCCGGCGCCCGCATTCTCCAGCCCTGCGAAAACAAGGACAGTCCTCGATGATCACGCGCCGCACAGCCATCGCCGCAGGCCTCGCTGCTCCCTTCGTGGCGAAGGGGAGCGCACAGGCCCAGGCGCCGAGCCGCAACGAGACGCTGCTGCTCGTGCAGGAATACGGCCCCAACAGCCTGGACATGCAGGGCATCGGCTCCTCGCAGCCGGTGAACGGCGTGGCGCTGAACTGCTATGACCGGCTGCTGCGCTTCAAGCCGGTGCCGATCCCGGGCGGCGGCGGCAACATGGTCTCGATGGGTGAACTGGAAGGCGAACTGGCCGAAAGCTGGCAGGTCGCCTCCGACGGGATGAGCTGCACTTTCAAGCTGCGCGACGCCAAGTTCCATTCGGGGCGCCCGGTCTCGGCCAAGGACGTGAAGTGGTCGCTCGACCGGGCCTGCACGATCGGCGGCTTCGCGACGACGCAGATGAATGCGGGCTCGCTGGAGAAGCCCGAGCAGTTCGTCGTCGTCGACGACAAGACCTTCCGCGTCGATTTCGTCCGCAAGGACAAGATGACGCTGCCGAACCTCGCGGTCACCATCCCCTTCGTGTTCGATTCCGAACTGGCGATGGCGAACGCTGCCGGCGACCCTCATGCCAAGGAATACCTCAAGAACAACATCGCCGGCTCCGGCGCCTTCAAGGTCGAGAGCTGGAAACCGGGCGTCGAGACGATCTATGTCCGCAACGACGCCTGGGCCTGCGGAAAGCTGCCGCAACTGCGCCGCGTCATCGCGCGCGACATCGCCTCGCCCTCGACCCGCCGGGCCCTGATCGAGCGCGGGGATGCCGATGTGTCATACGGGCTGCCGCCGAAGGACTTCAAGGACCTGCTCGACGCCGGCAAGATCAACGTGGTCGGCGTGCCGATCCCGAACGGCGTCTGGGGCTGCTATCTCAACACGCAGGTCGGGCCGTTCAAGGATGTGCGCCTGCGCCAGGCGGTGGCCTGGGTGATGCCCTATGAGAAGATCCTGCAGGCATCGCTGTTCGGCCGCGGCGTCTCGATGGCCGGCGGCACGACGCCCAAGGTCGCCTGGCCGCAGCCCTTCCCCTACACCTCCGACACCGCCAAGGCGAAGGCGCTGGTCGATGCGGCCGGTGGCCCGTTCTCGACGACGCTCTACTTCGACGCCGGCAACGCGACGGTCGCCGAGCCGATGGCAGTGCTGATGAAGGAAGCGCTGGCGACGATCGGCATCACGGTCGAGATCAACAAGGTGCCGGGCGCGAATTTCCGCACCGAGATCGCAAAGAAGACCAATCCGATGGTGCTCAACCGCTTCGCCGGCTGGCTCGATTATCCGGATTACTACCTGTTCTGGACGATGCATGGCAATAATTCGATCTTCAACATCGCCGCCTATCAAAATCCGGCGCTGGACAAGCTCGTCGACGCCGCCCGCTTCGCGCCCGACAAGGTCTCCTACGATGCCAATGTCATCGATTTCATCAAGCTGGTGAACGCCGAGGTGCCGATGGTGCCGATCAACCAGCCGACCCATGACGTCGCGCTGCAGAAGTCGATCGGCGGCTACCAGTTCCAGCCCTGCCGCGAGCCGGACTTCCGTTACCTGACCAAGGGGTGAGCCGGGTGTTTGACCTCGGAAACACGCCGTCATCCTGGGTGAAGCGCAGCTTCGTCCCGGGATCCATCCTGGGGCGCCTGCGCCCTTCGATGGATCCCGGATCTGCGCGGCTTCGCCGCTTGTCCAGGATGACGGTGCGTTTTCAGGCCAGTTCATCAGACGCGAAGCGATCGGGAGGCTCGCCATGCTGAAGTTGATCGGCCAGCGGCTGATGACGACGATCCCCTCGGTGATCGGCGTCATCATCGTCACCTTCCTGCTGACGCGGGTGCTGCCGGGCGATACGGCGGCCTACTTCGCCGGGCCGGCGGCGTCGCCGCAGGCGATCATCGAGATCCGCAGCAAGCTCGGGCTCGACCAGCCGCTGCCGGTGCAGTTCGTGTCCTATGTCACCGCGCTGGTGAAGGGCGATCTCGGCCAGTCGCTGACGACCGGACAGCCGGTGACGAAAGACCTCGCGGCGCGCCTGCCGGCCTCTGCCGAGCTGACGCTCGCCGGGCTGTTACTCGCCATGGCGGTGGCGCTGCCGCTCGGCGTTCTGGCCGCCGTCAGGCAGGGTTCCTGGATCGATCATCTCTGCCGCGTCGTGGCGACGGCCGGCGTCTCGCTGCCGGTGTTCTTCACCGGGCTGCTGCTGGTCTATGTCTTCTACTTCAAGCTCGGCTGGTCGCCGGCGCCGCTCGGCCGGCTCGATGTCTTCGCCTCGGAACCAGCGCGCGTCACCGGGCTCTATCTGGTCGATTCCCTGCTGGCGCGCGACGGCGAGACGTTTCGGGCGGCTTTCGCGCAGTTGATCCTGCCGGCGGTGACACTCGCGATCTTCTCGCTGGCGCCGATCACGCGCATGACGCGGGCCTCGATGCTGGCCGTGCTCGGCGCCGATTTCGTGCGGACCGCGCGGGCGAGCGGGCTGTCGAACCGCAAGGTCATCGGCACCTATGCCTTCCGCAACGCGATGCTACCGGTCGTGACCACGCTCGGCATGGTGTTCTCCTTCCTGCTCGGTGCGAATGTTCTGGTCGAGAAGGTCTTCGCCTGGCCGGGCGTCGGCTCCTATGCGGTCGAGGCGCTGATCGCCTCTGACTACGCACCGATCCAGGGCTTCGTGCTGACCATGGCGGTCATGTATGTCGCGCTGAACCTGATGATCGACGTGCTCTACGGCGTCATCGATCCCCGCGTCAGGCTGGAGGGCTGAGGCCATGAACGACATGACCAAGGTTGAGCCTGCTGCTCCGGCGCTGCGCTTCGAGGCGCCGCCCTCCACCAGCATCTGGGCACATGCCCGCCATATCGTCTCCGAAAACCCTGTCACGGGGCTCGCCTTCGGCCTGTTCGCGCTGATCGTGATCGCGGCTGTGCTCGGTCCCTCGCTCGTTCCTTATGATCCGCTGGCCAGCAACACGAATTCCGCACTGCAGGGGCCGAGCGCGGCCCACTGGTTCGGCACCGACCAACTCGGGCGCGACATCTTCAGCCGGGTCATCGTGGCGACGCGGCTCGATTTCGCCATCGCCGTCTGCTCCGTCGCGCTGGTCTTCGCGCTGGGCGGGCTCGCCGGCGTGATGGCCGGCTTCTATGGCGGCTGGGTCGACAAGCTGGTCGGGCGTATCGCTGACACGATCATGGCCTTTCCGCTCTTCGTGCTCGCGATGGGCATCGTCGCCGCGCTCGGCAACAGCGTCACCAACATCGTCATCGCCACCGCGATCATCAATTTCCCGCTCTATGCCCGCGTCGCGCGAGCCGAGGCGAATGTGCGCCGCGAGGCCGGCTTCGTGCAGGCGGCCAGGCTCTCGGGCAATTCCGACTGGCGGCTTCTGCTCACGCAGATCGTACCCAACATCATGCCGATCATGGCGGTGCAGATGTCGCTGACCATGGGCTACGCCATCCTGAATGCGGCGGGGCTGTCCTTCATCGGGCTCGGGGTGCGCCCGCCGACCCCCGAATGGGGCATCATGGTCGCCGAGGGGGCGAGCTTCATTGTCTCGGGGGAGTGGTGGATCGCCTTCTTCCCGGGGCTCGCGCTGATGACCGCGGTGTTCTGCTTCAACCTGCTCGGCGACGGCGTGCGCGACCTCGTCGATCCGCAGCGGAGGAATTGATGGGGATAGCTTCCACGGTTGTCATTCCGGGGCTCGCGCAGCGAGAGCCCGGAACCCACGGGCAGGGGCGTCGCCCGTGCCGCCGTCATCGCTCGCCCGGGCGTGGGTTCCGGGTTCCCGGCTTTGCCGGGCCCCGGAAAGACAGAGGTGATCGCCGATGATCCCCGCTCCCCTCCTCGACATCAGGAATCTCACCGTCGAATTCGCCACGCGCCGCGGCACGGTGAAGGCCGTCAAGGCGATCGACATCAGCGTCGGCAAGGGCGAGACGGTCGCCATCGTCGGCGAATCCGGCTCGGGCAAGTCGGTGACGTCCTATGCCGTCGTGCGCATCCTCGACCGGGCCGGCCGGGTGGCGGAGGGCTCGATCACCTTCTCCGGCATGGACCTCGTCACCGCGCCCGAGTCGCAGATGCGCGACCTGCGCGGGCGCGAGATCTCGATGATCTTCCAGAATCCGCGCGCGGCGCTGAACCCGATCCGCAAGGTCGGCAAGCAGATCGAGGACGTGCTGCTCGAGCATGTCCAGGCGACGCGGGCGACGGCGCGGGAGAAGGCGATCGAGGCGCTAACCAAGGTCAAGATCGCCCGGCCCGAGGAACGCTACGACGCCTATCCCTTCGAACTCTCGGGCGGCATGTGCCAGCGCGTCGTGATCGCCCTCGCGCTCGCCTGCCAGCCGCAGCTTCTGATCGCCGATGAGCCGACGACCGGTCTCGACGTCACCACGCAGAAGGCGGTGATGGACCTGATCGTCGAACTGACGCGCGAGCGGGCCATGTCGACCATCCTGATCACCCATGATCTTGGTTTGGCGGCTGCCTATTGCGACAAGGTCGTGGTGATGGAGAAGGGCGTCGTCGTCGAGA
>DATDBB010000386.1:0-2570 GCA_036525085.1 Allobosea sp. | reverse complement strand
GCGCTACTTCAACAAGGATGCGCCGCAATTCGAGGCGCCGGCCTCGGCGATCGTCCGGGCTCGCGCATCGATCATGAACGGCTATCGCAAGATCGACGATGCGACGGTGGCGATCACCACGACCACGGCCGCTTCCTATTTTCCCTATATGACCGCGCTGATCCTCTTTTCATCGCCGGCCTCCTTCGAGAAGGCGGGGCGGGACTGGGCCAAAGTCGCCACTCTGCCTTCCGCCGGTACAGGCCCGTTCAAGATCGGCAGCGTCGCGCCGCGTGAGCGGGTCGAACTCCTGCGCCATGACGGCTATTGGGACGCGGCCGGCAAGGCAAAGCTCGACAAGGTCGTGCTTCTGCCGATGCCGGAAGCCAATGCCCGCCTCGCCGCGCTACGGACCGGCCAGGTCGACTGGATCGAGGTGCCGCCCGCCGACGGCATTCCTTCGCTCCGGCAGGCCGGCTTCGCCATCACCACCGGCTCCTACCCGCATGTCTGGCCCTGGCTCCTCAACATAGGCGCGACGGGCAGCCCGCTCAGGGATGTGCGCGTGCGGCAGGCGCTGAACTACTGCGTCGATCGCGAGGGCATCGTCGCCCTGCTGAACGGCACGGCCGAACCGGCCATCGGTTGGTTGAAGGCCAGTGATCCCGCCTTCGGCAAGCCCGCGAACCGCTATCGCTTCGATCCCGCGAAGGGCAAGGCTCTGCTGGCGGAAGCCGGGTTCACGCCGCAGAAGCCGCTTTCGTTCAAGGTGATGATCTCGACCTCCGGCTCCGGCCAGATGTCGCCTCTGCCGATGAACGAGTTTCTTCAGGCCAGTCTCAAGGAGGCCTGCGGGGTCCAGGTCGATTTCAACGTCACGGAATGGCAGCTCTTGCTGAACAGCATGCGGGCGCTGCCCGATGCCGCCGCGCTGAACGGCTCGCTCGCTTTGAACATCTCCTCGCCTTCGAGCGATCCGAGCGTGATGGCGCGCTATTTCGCGGCGGCCAGCGCCCCGCCCAACGGCTTCAACTTTCCGCAATGGAAGGACGAGGCCTTCGAGGCAGCGCTCGCGAAGCTCGCCGCGGCGAGCGACCCGAAGACCATCGCCGAGCAGACCGCCATTGCCCATGAGCGCCTGGTGGACGACCCGCCCTGGCTCTACATCGTCCATGATCTCAACCCGCGCGCCATGTCGAAGAAGGTCCAGGGCTTCATTTCGCCGCAGTCCTGGTTCGTCGATCTCGCCCGCATCAGCATGCAGTGAGCCGATGAACGACGCAGGTCTCGCCACATCCGATCCCGCCCTGCTGCCGGCGCATGTTCTGGCGCGCGAGATCGCGGCGCGGCGCTTGTCGCCGGTCGATGTCGTCGATGCGCTGCTGCGGCGGATCGAGCGCTTCGAGCCGAAGCTGCGCTCCTTCGTCGATGTCTACGCCACTGACGCGCGGTTGGCGGCCGAAGGCGCCGACAGGGCGATCCGTTCGGGCCATGCCATCGGCCCGCTGCATGGCGTGCCGGTTGCGCTGAAGGACCTCGTCGATCTCGAAGGCCGGATCACGACCGGCGGTTCGATGCAGTGGCGCCAGCGCCGCTCGACGGTGACCGCGACGATCGCGCGACGCATGATCGCCCAGGGCATGATCATGCTCGGCAAGACCCACACCGTCGAATTCGCCTATGGCGGCTGGGGCACGAACCAGCACATGGGCACGCCCTGGAACCCGTGGGACGCGGCCCACCCCCGCACGCCCGGTGGCTCGAGCAGCGGCTCGGGAGTCGCAGTCGCCGCGAGGCTCGCGCCATGGGCGATCGGGACCGACACTGGCGGCTCGGTCCGGCTGCCGGCGTCGTTCTGTGGTCTGACCGGGCTCAAGGTCACGATTGGCCGGATTTCGACCCATGGCATCATCCCACTTTCGGCATCGCTCGATACGCCGGGCCCGATGGCCCGCGACGTCGAGGATGTCGCCCTGCTCTACAATGTGCTGCAGGGGGCCGATCCGCTCGATCCGAACACGCGCGGCATCCTGCCGATCGATCCGATGCCGACGCTGAAGCGGGGCGTCCGTGGCTTGCGGCTGGCGCGCATGCCGGCCTTGGAACGCGAGGGCGTCGATGTCGACATGCTCGCCGCCTATGACCGTTCGCTGGAGACATTGGCCGATCTCGGCGCCGAAATCGTCGATGTGAAGCTGCCCTATGCGTTCGTCGATTTCCTGAGCACTTCCGCCATCGTGCAGGCGGAGGCCTGGTTCAACGATGGCGCTCTGGCCGCCGATCCTTCGACGCGGCTCGACGAGGCGGTGAGGACGCGGCTGCTCGGCGGCGCGGGTATTTCCGCGCAGGATTATCTCGCCAACAAGCTTCGCCAGGTGGAGGCGAAGCGGGCGATGGCAGCCGCGCTCGCAGGCACCGATGCCTTGCTGACGCCGACCACCGCGACACCTGCGATCCGCCTCGACGAGGTCGATCAGAACGTGCTGCCCTCGCGCTTCACCCGCTTCGGCAATTTCCTCGAAATGTGCGCGCTGTCGCTGCCCAACGGCTTCACGGCGGCGGGGCTACCGCTGTCCTTGCAGATCTGCTGC
>DATDBB010000385.1:0-2956 GCA_036525085.1 Allobosea sp. | reverse complement strand
TCAACGCCCTCATCAAGGCCGACACCCCCTATGATCCAGCCCACGCTTGACAGCCCGTCACACAGTTGCTGGACAAGCGGCGAAGCCGCGCCGATCCGGGATTCATCATAGGGCGATGTCGAGCTCTATGATGGATCCCGGCCGTCCTTCGGCCGCCCAGGATGACGGTCGTGGCTCCTCGCTAAATCTTCAGTCTCAGACGAGCTTGCCGCGCGCCGCGACCGGCAGTTCCCCGATCAGCTTGTCGCCGCGGACGGTCACCAGCCGGTCGACCATGTTGACGACGACGCAGACATGGTTGGGCACGACGCGCACGACTTCGCCGACCTTGGGCCGGCCATTGCTGGCGGACAGATCGAGGAAGCCATGCTCCTCGGCGAATTTCGCGATCCTGGCCGCCGGATATTCGAGGATGTAGCCATGGCCATCCAGGCCGCCTGAATCGCTCGTCAGCGTCTTGGAACCGGAATCGAGGATGCCGCGCTCGGGGCCGGCGCGGCTGACGACCGTGGCGTAGACGCTCAGCGCGCAGTCCTCCAGCGTCGCCACCCCGGCCGCGACCTGCATGCGGTCGTTGAAGATCGAGGTGCCGGCGCGGTGCTCGGTCGCGCCCTTGAGCTTGCCGATGTTCGGGATGTTCGGCGAGCCGCCGGTCGAGACGATGCCGGCCTCGAGCCCGGCGTCGCGCAAGCCGGCATTGGCGGTGTCGAGGAAGACCTGCGTGCGCGCCCAGCCGTCTTCCGGCGGATACATCAGGAAGCCCGCGAAGGTGAGCCCCTTCGATCCCGCGATCAGCTTCGCCAGTTCGACGGCCTCGGCGGGTGTCTCGACGCCGGCGCGTTGGCGGCCGGTGTCGCATTCGACCACGACTTCGAGGTCGCGCCCGGCGATCTCGGCCGCATCGGGAAGGCCGGCGATGGTGACGGGGTTGTCGGCGGCGACGATCATCCGGACGCGGCGCTGGAGATGGCCGAGCCGGCCGAGCTTCTGCTCGCCGAGGATGTTGTAGCTGATGAGGATATCGTCGATACCGCCATCGGCCATCACCTCGGCCTCGCCGAGCTTCTGGCAGGTGATGCCGCGGGCGCCGGCCTCGATCTGGAGGCGGGCGAGTTCGGGCGATTTGTGCGTCTTGATATGCGGGCGGTTGGCGACGCCAGCAGCATCACAAACCGCCTGGAGGCGGGCGATGTTGGCCTCGACCTTGTCGAGGTCGATGACGACGGCCGGCGTGCCGTAGACGCGGGCAATCTCTGCCTTCAAGGCATCCTGTGCAGCGGTCACGGCAGCACCTTGATGATCGCTTCGATCTCGACCGGCATGTTGCCCGGCAGCGAGCCCATGCCGACGGCCGAACGGGCATGGCGGCCGTTCTCGCCGAGCACCGCGACGAGCAGGTCCGAGCAGCCATTGATGACCTTGGGCTGGTCGCCATATTCAGGCACGCCGTTGACCATGCCGAGCAGCTTGAGCACCTCGACCTTGTCGAGCGAGCCGGCCGCCTCCTTCATCGCCGCCAGCAGGCCGAGCCCGGTGCTCTTGGCGAACTCATAGGCCTGCTCGGTGGTGAACTCCTTGCCGACCTTGCCGTTCGGGATCGAGCCGTCCGGATTGCGCGGCCCCTGCCCCGAGAGGAAGACGAGATCGCCCGCCTTCTTGAAGCGGACATAATTCGCCATCGGCGCGGCGAGCGTGGGCAGGGTCAGGCCCAGATCCTTGAGTTTCTGTTCGGCGCTCATCGCGGTTCCTCCATTCGTCAGGCTTGTGGTCAGGCTTGCTTGATTCAGATCGGCTTGGTTTCGGTGCTGATTGCGCCGGGGTCGAGATCGCGCTCCATGTAGCGGGCGGCATCGTCATAGCTCGCGAGCTTCGCGGCAAGGGCGGGGTCATGCAGTTCGTGAAAGCCCTGGCGTCGCCAGAAGCCGGACGAGCCGACGATGGCGACCAACGAAAGGCAGGGCAGGCCCGCCCGCGCCGCGATCTCCACCAAGCTCGCGACGATCATGCCCCCTGCCCCGCTGCCCCGCGCCGCCGGCAGCAGGGCGAGATCATGGATGTAGAAGCAGCCCGCTTGCACCGGCAGCCCGCCGAGCAGGCTGTTCAGCGCCGGCGGCGCGGCGCGATGCCAGGGGTGGCTGACGACATAGCCGCGCAGGCCGTCATCTCCCGCGAGCACCAGGCAACCGTCCGGGAACAGCCGCAGCCGCTCGGCGAAGGCCGCCTCGTCCTCGGGATAGTCCGGATGCACGACCGCTGCGACCGCCAGCACGGCCGGCAGGTCGGCGGCGGTCATGGGGCGCCAGAGCACGCTTTGCAACAGGCACTCCCTTCGTCATTCCGGGGCGAGCCGCAGGCTCGAACCCGGAACCCACGACCGGACGCAGCACGTCGCAGCGGTGACATCCATCGGGTTCACCCCGTCGTGGGTTCCGGGTTCTTCGCTGACGCGAAGCCCCGGAATGACAAGCTGGCGTCCGTTCAGGCCGCCACCTTCCTGAACTTGTTCGTCCGCTTCGGATGCCACCAGGCGCCCTTGAGCACGACGCCCTCGGAAACGATCTTCCTGTCGCCGGTCATGTGCTCGCCGGTGACGTCGGCATAGTCGAACTTGCCTTCCTTCACCGTCAGGATGGTGGCGTCGCCGAGCGAGCCGACCTTGAGGGAGCCGTATTCCGGGCGCTTCAACGCCATCGCCGCGTTGACCGTCGAGGCCGCGATGACGTTGTTCAGGCTCATCCCCATCAGCAGGAACTTCGACATCGTGGTGACCTGGTCATAGGCCGGCCCGTCGATGCAGAGCTTGTGCACGTCGGAGGAGATCACGTCCGGCTCGAAGCCGTTGGCGAGCATGGCGCGCGTCGTCTTGAACGAGAACGAACCCTTGCCATGGCCGATGTCGAAGATGACGCCGCGCTTGCGGGCGGCCTGGACCTCGGGCTTCACCGTGCCCTGCGCC
>DATDBB010000384.1:0-3447 GCA_036525085.1 Allobosea sp. | reverse complement strand
AAGCGCGAGACCATAAGCAGCACCTGCATCCGCCGCGCGCCGTCATGGAAGGCGTATGTCATCTCCCCCGCTGCCGCCACGGCGCCGAAGGCCGCGTCCAGGGTCTCCAGGCTGTTGCCAAGTTCGCTGACGAAGGTCACGCGCATGAAGAAGCGACCTGTGTCGAGGTCGTCGAACTGCGAGCTGTCGATGATGTTGCAGCCCTGGTCCGCCAGGAAGCCGGCGACAGCGGCGACAATGCCGCGGCGGGATGGACAAACGACCGTCAGCACATGGCTGGGCACAGGACTGGACGCGGGGTTCGACATGCGGATAACTCCTGGCGCAAGGGCGGACAGCGACCTTATGCCCATCCCCACAAAATTGCGCCCGCGGATTTCAGACCGGTGGGCGGCCAATTGCGACCGGCGCCTAGGGCCCACAATCGGCTTTCCCGACGATGGTCTGTAGCGCGACAATCTGGGTGATCTGAGCGCGACATCTGGATGAGAGTCGAAGTGCCGCGACGGAGGGGATGATCGCGGCGTCAGCGGTCTCGAGCAAGAGTTTTCGCATCCTGATTGCCGCGGAGCGTCAATCAGCGGCGGTTTTGATTGTCGCTCGGCTTGGGGGTCGGCCCGGTCCCTTGCGGCGCTCGACGGCGGTGCGGCGCCTGTAGCTCTCGACATTGAGCTCGAGGATGGTCGCGTGGTGGACGAGACGGTCGACCGCGGCGAGCGTCATCGCGGGATCGGGGAAGATCCTGTTCCATTCGCCGAAGGGTTGGTTGGCGGTGATCAGGATGGAGCGTCGCTCGTAACGGGCGCTGATCAGCTCGAAGAGCACGCTGGTCTCGGCCTGGTCCTTGGTGACGTAGGCGAGGTCGTCGAGGATCAGCAAGTGGTACTTGTCGAGCTTGGCGATCGCGGCTTCCAGGGCGAGCTCACGCCGGGCCACCTGGAGCCGTTGGACGAGATCGGTGGTGCGGGCGAAGTGCACGCGCCAGCCGTTCTCGATCAGGCCGAGACCGATGGCGGCGGCGAGATGGGACTTTCCGCCGCCGGGCGGTCCGAAGACGAGCAGGTTGTCGCCCTTCTCGAGCCAGCTGTCGCCGGCGACGAGCGCCATGACCTGGGCCTTGGAGATCATCGGCACGGCGTCGAAGTCGAAGGCGTCGAGGGTCTTGCCGGGCGGCAGGCGCGCCTCGGCGAGATGGCGCTCGATGCGGCGGCGGGCGCGCTCGGCGATCTCGTGCTCGGCCAGCGCGGCGAGGAAGCGGGCGGCAGGCCAGCCCTCCTTGTCGGCGCGCTCGGCGAAGCGGGGCCAGATGTGCTTGATCGCCGGCAGGCGCAGATCGCTCAGCAGGAGTGCGAGGCGGGCATCATCGACGGGATCGGTCGCGGTCATGCCGAGGCCTCCTCGACCGGCGCGGCGGCGGTGAGCGCGTCGTAGGCGCTGAGCGGGGTCAGGGCGACGGTGACCTCCGGCAGCGCGCCGGACCGCGGCGCGAAGCGGGCGCGCAGCTCGGCGAGGTCGGGCATGACGCCGGCGCCGAGCTGCGCGTCGATGTCGGCGGCGAGATCGGCCTCGCAGCCGCGCTCGTGGGCGAGCGCCAGCGCCCCGACGACGAGACGGCAGGCCGCCTTCTCCGGCAGCGCCGCCATGGCGGCGTCATAGAGGTGGCGATAGGCGTCGCGGGGGAAGAGCTGGTCGCGGTAGACGAGGCCGGGGAGCGCCATGGGCTTGGCCCTGAGCGTATGAATGACGTGCCGGTAGTCGACGACATGGGCACGGCGGCGGTCGCCGTAGCCGCGGCCGCGCGGCAGCGTCATGAGATGCGTGCCGCCGAGGAAGACCTCGAGCCGGTCGTCGTGGAGGCGCACGCGCAGACGGTGACCGATCAGGCGCGAGGGCACGGTGTAGAAGACGCGCCGAAGCATGAAGCCACCGGAGGAGGTGACCGTGACCATGGCCTGCTCGCCGTCCTCGGCCCGCCGGCTCGGCAGTGGCCGCAGCACGGCGCGCTCGGCATCGATGCGCTTGCGGTTGCGGGCGTTGCGACGGCCGACCAGTTCGTCGACGAAGCGACGGTAGTCGGCGACCGTGTCGAAGTCGCGCGAGCCGCGCAGGAGCAGCGCGTCCTCGACAGCGCGCTTGAGATGGCCGTGGGCGGCCTCGATCGTGCCGTTCTCGTGGGCGAGGCCGCGGTTGTTGCGGCTGGCGGCCATGCCGTAGTGGGAGCAGAGGGCAGCATATCGGACGGTCCAGTCGTCCTCGACCTCGACGGCCAGGTTGCGGAACGCGGCCGACAGGCTGTCGCTGCGATGCTCGCGCGGCGCGCCGCCGAGCCCCCAGAGCGCGTCCTGCAGCCCGACGGTCAGCGCCACGAAGCTCTCGCCGCCGAGCACGACATGGGCGTGTTCGAAGCCGCTGAACGCCAGGCGGAAGTGATAGAGCCGGTGCGGCAGCGGGGCTCCCGCCACCGTGAGACCCAGGTCGGCCATGTCAGTGAAGTCGGAGAGGCCCAGCCGGCCGGGCTCATGGGTCTGGCGGAAGATCACCTCCCGCTCCGGCCCGTGCAGCGCCCGCCACTGGCGGATGCGCCGCTCGAGCGTCCGCCGCACCCCGGCGCCCAACTCGGGATGCCGGCGCATCAGCTCCTCGAAGACGGCGACGGGCCTCAGGCCCGGGCTCGCCTCGAGCATGGGGACGACTTCGGTGTCGAAGACGACCGCCAGGGGATCGGGCCGCCGCCGCTCGCGCGGCGTGCGCTTATCGGAGGGCAGGCGTGGGTCCTGAGCAATGCGGTAGCCGGTGGCGGCGCTGAACCCGGCGCGGGCGGCGGCGACAGGGATCGGGTCGGTCGCTCGGTGCTTCATGAAGAGCCTCATCTGGTGATCGGTCACGTGGCGGCCGGGCACGAGCGCTCCTCCGAAGCAGAGAAAACACCCGCTTAGCCCTGACCGGCCGCGATCACCCCGCCGCACCCGACCCCTGCGGCCGGAGCGCAGCGCCGCCGGGGGCGAACCTCCGGTCGGGCTACGCCCTCCCTGCGGTCCGCCCCCGGCGCCACGCTCTCATCCAGATTGTCGCGCCTCTCTCATCCTGATCGTCGCGCTCCAGGAGTGAGCGAAAAGCGGCGTTCAGGCTCTCGCCGACAAAGGTTCTTGACCAAATGGTCGTCCCCCCGAGGTTGCCCCAGTTCGGAGGCGATCGTCGAGGAAAGCGAATAGCGGATCGCAATATCGACCACTGTCGTCCGGGCGAATGACAGGGCAAGGGCGCGGGAGGGATTATGGTCGGGTGATCCAACACTCAGATCACGAGGTTGCCATGGATTTCCAGAGTCTCGTCGCCACCAACCTTTCCCGGAACAGCCGTGCAAAAGGCATGAGCCCCGCCGCCGAGGAACACTACTATCGCGCGGGCGGCGGCGACAGGGATCGGGTCGGTCGCTCGGTGCTTCAT
>DATDBB010000383.1:0-12966 GCA_036525085.1 Allobosea sp. | reverse complement strand
GCCGCTCCACACTTGTGCAGCATATGCCGTTTGTATACAGTTCATAGACAGTCGGTGCAACATCTCCCTGCGAGACGGCGCCGCAGAAGACCGTCAAGCAACGAGGGGATCATCATGTTCAGGAAGTTTGCGTTGGGCCTTGCCGCCGTGGTCGGCTTCGCAGCGCTGTCATCATCGCCGGAGGCCCGCCCTCTCGACGACATCCTCAAATCCGGCACGCTCAAGGTCGGCGTCAACCCGACCTTGCCGCCGCTCGCGAAGTTCGACGACAAGAACCAGATCGTCGGCTTCGACGTCGACTTCGCCGCCGAGATCGCCAAGATGCTGGGCGTCAAGCTGGAGGTCGTCCAGGTCGGCTCGCCGGACCGCATTCCCTTCGTCGCCTCGGGCAAGATCGACTTCGTCATGGGCGCGATGACGCGCAACCCCGAGCGCGCCAAGGTGATCGACTTCACCGTCCCGGCCCATACCGAGGTGTTCGGCGTGCTGACCACCGAAGCCAAGGGCTACAAGGACTGGAAGGAACTCGACAGCCCGAGCGTGACCCTGATCCAGGTCCGCGGCACGACGCCGGTCAAGTTCATCGAAGACAACCTCAAGAACGCCAAGGTCATCTTGCTCGACAACTACCCCGACGCCGTGCGCGCGCTGGCGCAGGGTCGCGGCGACGCCACGATCGACGTGATCGATTTCCTGGGCGAGCAGATGAACCGCTTCAAGGACGTGAAGTGGAAGGTCGTGGAGACCCCTGTCGACGTCTACTATTGCAGCCTCGGCGTCTCCAAGGCCGCCACCGGCCTGAAGGATTGGCTCAACGTCGCGATCTTCGAGATGCATCGCCGCGGCAAGACCGACGAACTCTGGATGAAGTGGTTCGGCATCAAGATGCTGAACCCGACCGGCTTCACGCCCTACTTCTGATCGTCCGATGAGCGCTCGCGGCTTCTGCGGCCGCGAGTGCATCCTGCGATGATCGCGACGAATGGAGCCGCGCCGCGCGGCATGGTGCAGACGGTCTGCGGGCCGCTATCTCCTGCCGAACTCGGCATCACATTGATGCACGAGCATCTGCTCTGCGACGTGACGCCGCCAGAGCTCGCGGCGCAGGGGCTCGCCGAGGTCGAGATCACCCCGGAGAACGCGTTCGAGATCCGCTATCACTGGTGCCGGCACTACGGAAACCACATCCTCTCCGACCGGGAGCTGATGACGGCCGAACTCGCGGATTTCGCCGTCGCCGGCGGGGGCACGGTGGTCGAATTGACCATCGAGGGCATCGCACCTGACCCGGCCGGGCTGCGCGCGCTCTCCGAACGGTCGGGCGTCCATATCGTCGCCGGCTGCGGCACCTATATCGAGAGCTTCGCCGGCGGCGCGCTCGCCAGAAGCGTCGACGAGCAGACCGGGCGCATGATCGCCGCCATCCGCGACGGGATCGGCGAGAGCGGCGTGCGTGCGGGCATCATCGGCGAAATCGGCATCAGCGACCCGCCGACGCCGGGAGAACTGCGTGCGCTGACCGCGGCCGCCTTCGCCCAGCGCGAGACAGGCGCCAGCATCAATGTCCATCCGGGCCGCGATCCGACTTCACCGCTCGCAATCGTCGAGCATGTGAGAAACGCCGGCGGCGATGTCTCCCGGCTGGTGATCAGCCATCTCGACAGGACCTTCCGCACGACCGAGGAAGCGCTGCGGCTGGTCGAGACCGGCGCCGTCGCGGAGTGGGACTTCTTCGGAATCGAGTCCTCGCACTACCCGTTCGCGACCTTCGACCTGCCGAATGACGCAATGCGGCTCGACCATATCGCGGCGCTGTTCGCGCGCGGCCATGGCGCGCAGGTTGCGATCTCGCAGGACATCTGCACGCGCACGCGGTTGCGCCGCTTCGGCGGCCATGGCTATGCCCATATCCCGCTGAATGTCGTCGCGATGATGCGACGCAAGGGTTTCGACGAGACCATGATCGTGCAGATGCTCGTCGGCACACCACGCCGGCTCCTCACCCTTGTCTGAGCCTGACGCGCATGCCGATCGCCGCCGGATCGCGCTGGGAGCAGCGCTGATGGTTCTGGCGACCTTTGGTTTCGTCGGCCTCGATTCGATCCTGAAGATCCTGGCCACGCGCCACGACGTCCTGTTCCTCTCCTGGGGCCGCAATCTCTTCCAGGTCGGCTATCTCGTCCTGCTCATGCCGTTCTTCGGCCTGAGGCGGATGATCGCGACGCGGCACCCCTTCATCCAGTTCTGGCGTGGGGCCATGCTGGTCGGGACCACCGTCTTCATCGTGCTGGCGCTCGGCCGAATGCCGCTGGCGCAGACCTACGCCATCACCTTCTCGGCGCCTGCGCTGGCGGCGCTTCTCGCAATGGTCTTCCTGCGCGAAAGCCCCTCCGCTTGGCGCTGGATCTGGATCGTGACCGGCTTCGCCGGCGTGATGGTGGCGCTGCGACCGGCAGCGCCCGAGGCCGGCCTCTACCTGCTGCTCCCGCTGGCGATGGCGGCCGCGAATGCGGTCTACCATGTCCTGACGCGGGCCATCGCGGCGGAGGAAGAGCCGCTGGCGATGCTGTTCCTGGTGGCGTTCTTCGCGCTCGTTCTGACCAGCCTCGCGCTGCCCTGGACCTGGTCGGCCATGAGCCTGCACGAATGGGGCCTGCTCGCTTTGGGCGGAGCGTTCGGGACGCTCGCTCATCTCCTGCTGATCCTGGCCTTCCGGCTGGCGCCAACCGCGATCGTGTCGCCGATGATCTACAGCCAGATCGTCGCGGCCTGCCTGGTCGGCTACCTCGTCTTCGGCGAGGTGCCCACCAGTACGACGCTTCTGGGAGCGGCTATCGTGGTCGCCAGCGGCGTCGCGCTGATCCGCACGCGCTCCTGATCTCAGGAAACGTTGGCCAGCGAGAAGCGCGAGAGACTGCGGATATGGGCCTGCGCGGCCTTGCGCGCAGCCTTTGCGTCCTCCGCCTCGAGCGCCACGACGATCTCGAGATGCTCGACCGCATCCTGCTGCACCCTGTCCGCCAGGCGGGCGATCTCGAAGAGGCGCGTGGTGACCCGCAGCGAGCGGATCATCTGCCCCATCACGGCGTTGGCGCAGGCGTCGATATAGAGCCCGTGGACATTGTCGTCGGAGCGCCAATGCGCATCGGTGTGATAGCTCGTCGCCGCCATAAGCTCGTCGATCTCGCGATGAGCCGCCGTCAGCTTGGCTTTCGGGATGTGGCCGGTCGCGAGATAGGCCGCCTCGCCTTCGAGAAGCTCGCGGACCTTCAGGCTTTGCAGATATTCGCCGAGATCGACATTGCGCACCATGAAGGAACGGTTGGCGGATTTGACGACGAGGCCCTCGCCTTCCAGCCGCTGCAGCGCCTCGCGCAGCGGCGTACGCGAGATGCCGAGCACCTCCGCCAGCTTCGCCTCGACGATCAGTTCCCCGCCCTTGAGCCGACGGCCGCGGATCATCTCCGACACCGCCTTGTAGGCGAGATTGGAGAGATTATAGGTCCCGGCCTGCTCGACCGGCTCGATCAGCGTCATGGCAACGTCTTCCGATCCCAATCCGAACTCCGTTCCTGGACTTCTACGCGGGCAGCTTCAAGCCCCGCGCCGGCCCGGCGCGCGTCAGCCGCGATAAACTCCGGCCGGCGCGAAGTCGGTCGGCAGCCGCCCGGCCGGCGCCGCCAACTCCGAACGCTCGCGGGCGACATGCCCCCCCTGCCCCGGCTTGCCCACGAGCGCCCCGTCACGGACCAGGACCTGCCCGCGCAGGATCGTGGTGACCGGCCAGCCCTTCACTATGATGCCCTCATAGGGCGTGTAGTCGCTGCCGTGATGCAGCAGGGACTGGCTGATCGTGACCTCGCGCGCCGGGTCCCAGATCGCGATGTCCGCATCCATGCCGATCGCGATCGAACCCTTCTTCGTCAGGCCATAGGTCCTGGCGTGATTGGTCGAGGATAGCGCGACGAACTGGTTCAGCGTGATCCGCCCCTTGCCGACGCCCTCCGAGAACAGGATCGGCAGCCGCGTCTCGACGCCGGGGATGCCGTTGGGCACCCAGCGGAAGGAGGTCCGGCCCTTCGGGATCAGCTTGCCGGCCGGATCGTCGTAGCGGAACGGGCAATGGTCTGAGGAGAAGACGTTGAAGATGCCGTTCTGCAGCCCCTCCCAGCAGGCCTTCTGGCTGGCGGTATCGCGCGGCGGCGGCGAGCAGACATATTTCGCGCCCTCCATGTTGAGGCCGTCCATGTCCTTCTCGGTGAGCACCAGATATTGTGGACAGGTCTCGCCATAGACCTTGAGGCCGCGCGATCGGGCCCGGGCGATCTCCTCCATCGCCTCGCGATTGGAGACATGGACGATCATCACGGGCACATCGACGAGCTCGGCGAGCGAAATCGCCCGATGCGTCGCCTCGCGCTCGACCGGAATCGGCCGCGAGGTGCCGTGGAACTTCGGGGCGACATGGCCGCCGCGCTCGAGCCGGTCGGTCAGGAAACGGATCGCGTCGTAGTTCTCGGCATGGACCATGACGAGCGCTCCGGTCTCGCGCGCGACCGACATCACCTCGAGCATCTCGCGGTCGTTCAGGGCGAGCCCGTCATAGGTCATGAAGACCTTGAAGGAGGTGTAGCCATCCTCGATCAGCGCCGGCAGGTCCTGGCCGAGCACCTGTTCGGTCGGCTCGGAGATGACGAGATGGAAGGAGACGTCGGTATAGCAGTTGCCGTCTGCGAGCTTGTGATAGTCCTTCACCGTCTCGCGCAGGCTCGTGCCCTTCTCCTGCATGCAGAAGGGCATCACCGTGGTGTTGCCGCCGAACGCGGCCGAGAGCGTGCCCGAGGCGAAATCATCGGCCATGACGATGCCCTCGCCGCTCGGCTGGGCGATATGGACATGGCTATCGATGCCGCCGGGCAGGACAAGCATGCCGCTCGCGTCGACCGTCTCCCTGGCCTCGCCGAGATCATGCCCCAGCGCGACGATCACGCCGTCGCGAACGCCGATGTCGCAGGAGAAGATGTCCGAGGCGGTGGCGATGGTGCCGTTCGCGATGATCAGGTCGTATGACATCTCGTCTTCCCTCATCCGGGGCGTTCATATCAGACCGTCGGCAAGCGCGGCCTCTGGATTTGGCGGTCGGTAGCGTCAGGCGCCCACCGTCCAGGCAGTTCAGCGGAAGGCTGCCGCTATCCCACGCCTCGCCCTGCCCTTTGGAAGGCCTTCAACGCTGGTTATCACATGCAATATGCGTGCACAATGTGCACAAACTTACCTCTCCTCGATTGAAGACACTCGATTTTTTGCACTCGCGCCTGTGGCTGGCTTCAATGTGGTGCCAGGAGCGACCCGAACCGATTGAGATCGGCGCGCTGCCCCGCCGTCCCCTCATCTCGTCCGGCTTGGATTCGAACGGCTCGATCGCTTCGGGCACCGTAGCGGGAAGCGAGGTCAGGCGGCCGGAGCCGCGCCTTCGGTCGTCGCCTCGTCATGAACTACGGCCACGCGGTCGAGCTTTGCCGTCATGGTGTCGAGCAGGGGCAGCGCTGCCGCGCCCAGCGCCGCCGTCAGACGCCCGGTCGCACCGCGCTGCACGCGCGCGATCGTTCGGCCGCGCCGATTGGCGACGGAGATCGGCAGAGGCGACATGGCCGCGATCAACGCATCGATGACGCCATCGGGCATGCCGCCGCCGAGAATGACCGTCTCGGGATCGAACAGGTTCTCCAGCATCGCGACGACCGGCGCGAGCAGTCCCGCAGCCTCCGCGATCCAGCCGAGGAGGGCCGGATGTCCCTGCCCGTGCAGCCTTGCGATCTCGTCCGGCCCCGCATCGGCGATGCCGGCTGCTCGCAGCGTTTCGGTCAGCGCGTGGATCGAGGCATAGCGCTCGAGGCAGCCCTGCCCTCCGCAGGCGCAGGCGAGCCCCCCTCGCACGACCGGGATATGCCCGATCTCGCCGGCATTGCCGAAAGCACCGCGATAGGGCTGGCCGGCGACGATGACGCCAAGTCCCAGACCCGTGCCGAAATAGATCTGGCAGAAATGCCTCAGATTGCGCCCGAGCCCGTGCAGATGCTCGCCGACCGCCGCCGCCGTGGCATCGTTCTCGATCGTCACGGGCGTGCCCAGCGCATCGGTCAGAAGTTGCTCGGCATCCTGACCGACCCAACCCGGCAAGGGGGATGAACCCACGGAATTCATGCCCTCGACCTCGAAAGGCCCGGGCATCACCACCCCGCAACCGAGCAGCCGTTTGGGCAGGCCAACCGCGCCGCGTGCCTGCTCCAGTTCCGCTGCAGCGAGCCTTTGGACGCCCTTGATCGTCACATCGTCCAGCCGCGCGATGCGCTGCGCCCTGATCTTGCCCGCGAGATCGACCAGCACCGTCGTGATGTGGTCGGTGGCGATTTCCATCCCGGCGGTCATGCCGCCATCCGGGTTGACCGCGAGTTCCATCGGGGGTTGGCCGCGCGCCGTGCGCCGCCGCCCCTGTTCCACCAGGAAGCCTTCCTCCACCAGTTCCGCGACGATGTTCGAGACAGCCTGGGCGGTCAGCCGCGTCAGCGCTGCAATGTCGGAGCGGCCGAGCAACCCGTGCTGTCGCACGGTCTCCAGCACGACGCGGCGGTTATGGCTGCGCGTCCGTTCCGGATTGGTGCCGACGGCGACGCTGCGCGAGGGAGGTGGCGAGTAAGGTGGGCTGTGCTGAGGCATGAGCGGCCGATGAGCTTGCGGAAGATCAGCCTGCGTCGACAATTAATCCAACTCAAGTGAATTAATCGATTGACAGGGTGCCGACGGCGGGACGACCATCGGGCTTGAGCGTCCTGAATGCCGAACGCAATAGCGACGGCAGGGGCAGGTCGCCGTCAGAACAGGGAGAGGATCATGCGCGGCTTTCGCGGAATGCTGTTGGGTCTGATGGTGTCTGTCGGCGCGATCGCCGGCGCGAAGGCCCAGACCGTCGAGATCGAGTACTGGCAGTATGTCTTTGACGCACGCGTCAAGGCGATGACGGAGCTGATCAAGCGTTTCGAGGCCGCCAACCCGACGATCAAGGTCAAGCAGACGACCTTCCCCTACGCCGACTACCAGACCAAGATCGCCGCAGCGATGCCGGCCGGTCAGGGGCCGGACGTGGTCCAGCTCTTCTATGGCTGGCTCGACAATTTCGTCGGCGCGAAATTCATCCAGCCGCTGCCGCGCGACGCCTTTCCGCCCGCGATGATCGAGAAGGAATTCTACCCGATCGTCGCCGCGATGAAGCGCGACGGCGAGTATTACGCCCTGCCGACCGCCGTGCGTTCGCTGGCGCTGTTCTACAACAAGAAGCTCTTCCAGGAGGCCGGGCTCGACCCGGCCAAGCCGCCCAGGACGGTCGAGGAACTGCTCGACATGGCCAGGAAGACGACCAAGCGCGACGCCGCCGGCAATATGCTCTCGGCCGGCATCACGCTCGATTTTCCGGGCCAGGACTATCATTGGTGGCGCGAGACGCTGCTGCGCCAGAATGGCGGCCAGCCCTATAGCGACGACAACAAGACCGTGACCTACAACAGCGAGGCCGGCGCCAGGTCGCTGAACTGGTATGCCGATCTCCAGCGCGTCCACAAGGTCGGCCAGGTCGGCTTCATGGATGAGGGCCAGGCTGCGTTCCGCGCCGGCCGCGCCGCGATGACCATCGACGGCTCCTTCCGCCTCGGCGGTTTCGGCGCGATCAAGGCCTTCGAATGGGGCGTCGCCGAGCTGCCGACCTCGGCCGACGGCAAGAAGTCGAACTTCGCCAGCTATTGGGTCAACGCCATCACCACGAAGCCGACGGGTCCCAAGCTCGAAGCGGCCAAGAAGTTCCTGGCCTTCGTCACCACGCCCGAGGCGATGCAGCTCTGGCTCGAGACGGTCGGCGAGTTGCCCGCCCGCAAGGAAGCAGCCGAGACCGAGAAGAACCTCAACCACCCGATCTACGGGCCGTTCCTCAAGGCGCTCGCCTACTCGCATGCCACCGTCTTCGTCGAAGAGATGGGCCAGCGCCAGGTTTCGCTCGACATGATCAACCGTGTGCTGCTGCAGAATCAGGACGCCAAGGCAGCGCTCGCCGAGGCCGCCAAGGCCGAACAGGCGATCCTCGACAAGTTCTACAAGAAGTAGATCGCGATTTGCGCGTGAACCACGCCGTCATCCCGGACAAGCCGCGAAGCGGCGCAGCTCCGGGATCCATCGTAAGACTCCGCAGCCCTATGATGGGTCCCGGGACTTCGCTGCGCGAAGCCCAGGATGACGGCGCGGTTCGGGCGCAAGCTGGAAACCCGAGATGAGCCTGTCGCTCGACACGAAACCCGGCGGCCTCCTCTGGTCCGGGCTGAGCCTGCGCCAGAAGCAGGTCGTCTGGGCCTGGGCGTTCCTGGCCGTGCCGATCCTGTTCTACGCGCTGATCCGCTTCTATCCGACGATCGAGGCGTTCTACATCGCCACCACGAACTGGAACCTGCTGTCCAAGCCGGCCTTCGTCGGCCTCGACAACTTCAAGCGGCTCTGGAGCGATGTCGCCTTCTGGCAGGTCTTCCGCAACACGGCGCTCTATCTGCTGATCGGCACGCCGGTCAGCCTGCTGCTTGCCTTCACCATCGCCTATCATCTCGACCGCGTCCGCTTCATGCACGGCTTCATCCGGGCGCTCTATTTCCTGCCCTTTCTGACGACGGCGGCTGCCATGGCCTGGGTCTGGCGCTGGTTCTACCAGCCGGTGCCGATCGGCCTGATCAACGATGTGCTGGCGAGCCTCGGGCTGCCGCAGCAGCCCTTCCTGCGCTCGACGACGCAGGCGCTACCCGCCGTGCTGGCGCCGGCGATCTGGGCGGGCCTCGGCTTCCAGGTGGTGATCTTCCTAGCGGGGCTGCGCGCGATTCCCACGACCTATTACGAAGCCGCGCGCATCGACGGCGTCTCGGATTTCACCATCCTGACCCGTATCACCATCCCGCTTCTGAAGCCGACGATCATCTTCCTCGTGGTCTTCTCCTCGATCGGCTTCCTGCGCATCTTCGACCAGGTCTACAACATGACCAGCGGCGACCCCGGCGGGCCCCTGAACGCGACCAAGCCGCTCGTGCTGATGATCTACCAGACGGCCTTCTCGTCTTTCGAGATGGGCTATGCGGCCGCGCAGACCGTCGTCCTCTTCCTCGTGCTGCTGGTCGTCTCGCTGCTGCAGCTGCGCCTGCTGAGGGACCGCTGATGAGCGCCGTGACCGCTCTCATGCCCGGCCGGTTCCAGCCGGGCCGCGTCATCGCCTGGCTGCTGCTGCTGGGCGGCGGCGTGCTCATGGTCGCGCCGCTCGCCTTCATGTTCTCGACCTCGCTGAAGGACGCATCCGAGGTCTATGACCTCGCCTTCCTGCCGGCGCATCCGACGCTCGACAACTATGTCACCGTGCTCTCGGACGGCCGCTTCCTGCGCTGGTTCCTGAACTCCTTCGGCATAGCTGCCGTCGTGACGCTGTCCAATGTCTTCTTCGACAGCCTCGTCGGCTACACCCTGGCGAAATTCCAGTTCAGGGGCCGCTATTTCGTCTTCCTCGCGATCCTCTCGACGCTGATGATCCCGACCGAGATGCTGGTGATCCCCTGGTATGTCATGGCCAAGAATTTCGGCTGGCTCGACAGCTATTGGGGCATCATGTTCCCGGGCATGATGACGGCCTTCGGCACCTTCCTGATGAAGCAGTTCTTCGAGACGGTGCCGAACGACTTTCTCGAAGCGGCGCGGATCGATGGCCTCAACGAGTTCGCGATCTTCTGGCGCATCGCGTTGCCGCTGGTGACGCCAGCGCTTTCGGCGCTCGCGATCTTCACCTTCCTAAGCAACTGGACGGCCTTCATCTGGCCGCTAATCGTGACGACGAGCAAGGAACTCTACACGCTCCCCGTCGGGCTCTCGAGCTTCGCGGTCGAATCGCAGATCCAGTGGGAGCTGATCATGACGGGCGCCGCCCTGGCGACGTTGCCGACGCTCACCGTCTTCATCCTGCTCCAGCGCTACATCGTGCGCGGCGTCGTGCTCGCCGGGCTCAAGGGCTGATCCACATGACCACGCATGACGATCCCAGGGCGCGAGACGCCTCCGTCTTTCCCGATCCGGTCTACAAGGAGACCGTGCTGCGGCCGCTCTTCGACGGGGCCAGGACGCATCATGTCGAGGGCTTCCGCGCGATCGACCGCGCCCATCTCGTCATGCTGGCCGAGACCGGCATCCTGCCGCGCGCCACTGCCGGCAGGATCGCCCGCGCTCTGGCCGAGATCGACGCGCAGATCGACCCGGCGACGCTGACCTATACCGGTGAGGTCGAGGATTTCTTCTTCCTGATCGAGGCGGAGCTGAAGAAGCGCCTGCCAGCCGACGATACCGGGCGCCTCCACACCGGCCGCTCGCGCAACGACATCGACCACACCCTGTTCAAGCTCGCGCTGAAGCCGAAGCTCGACCGCCTCGCGGCCAGGCTGCGCGCGCTGATTGCTGCGACGCTTCGCCTGGCCGAGCGGGAGAGCGCGACGCTGATCGTCGCCTACACCCATGGCCAGCCGGCCCAGCCGACCACGTTCGGGCATTATCTGGCCGCCGCCATCGAGGTGATGCTGCGCGATCACGAGCGGCTGGTGCAGGCGCGCGGGTTGCTCGATCTCTCGCCGATGGGGGCGGCCGCGATCACCACCTCGGGCTTCCCGCTCGATCGCGCGCGCATCGCCCATCTCCTCGGCTTTGCCGCGCCGCTGCAGAACTCCTATGGCTGCATCGCCGCGATCGATTACGTCACCGCGACCTACAGCGCGGTCGAACTCGTCTTCCTGCATCTCGGCCGGCTGATCCAGGATTTGCAGGTCTGGACCGCCTTCGAGGTCGGCCAGCTCTATGTGCCGAATGCCTTCGTGCAGATTTCCTCGATCATGCCGCAGAAGCGCAATCCCGTGCCGATCGAGCATCTGCGGCATCTGGCGTCGCAGACCGTATCGCGCGCAAGGCTGGTCCGGGACATCGTGCACAACACGCCCTTCACCGACATGAACGACGCCGAAGGCGAGACCAACGAGGCCGGCTACCAGGCCTTCGCGACGGGCGAGCGCGTGCTCGATCTGCTGGCAGCCTTGCTGCCCGCGATGAGCGTCGATGGCCGGCGGGTCGCGGAGAACATCCGCCGCTCCTGCATCACCATCACCGAGCTCGCCGACACGCTGGTGCGCCGCGAGGGGCTCTCCTTCCGCACGGCCCATGAGATCGCAGCCGATGTCGCCCGCGCCATCGTCGCTGATGACGGCGACCTGCCGCGTGACGGCTTTGCCCCCTTTGCGGGAGCCTTCCGCCGCCATGCCGGCCGGGAGCCGGCGCTGACGCCGGCCGAGTTCGCGCAGGCCGTCTCGCCCGAGCATTTCGTCGCGGTGAGGGAGCGCTTCGGCGGTCCCGGCCCGCAGGCTCTGGCCGCGGCCTTCGCCAGCTATCGCGCCGCGCTGGATGCGGCCGAGCGAGCGGCAACGGCCATCGCGGCGCGCGAGGCGTCCACACGGCACGAACTCGATGCCGCCTTTGCTGATCTGATGGGAGCGGCCTGATGGCGGCAATCGAGCTTCAGGGCCTGGTCAAGCGCTACGGCAAGACGCAGGTCGTCCACGGCATCGACCTTGCGATCGCCGAGGGCGAGTTCGTCGTCTTCGTCGGGCCTTCCGGCTGCGGCAAGTCGACGACACTGCGCATGATTGCGGGGCTGGAGGATATCGATAGCGGCACGATCTCGATCGGCGGCCGGACGGTCAACCGGCTCGAACCCAAGGACCGGAACATCGCCATGGTGTTCCAGAACTATGCGATCTACCCGCATATGAGTGTCGCCGAGAATATCGGCTTCGGACTGCATACCGCCAAGCTCGACAAGGCCGAGAAGCGCCGCCGCGTCGAGGAGACCGGGCGCATCCTCGGGCTGGAGGCGCTGCTGGAGCGCAAGCCCTCGGCGCTGTCGGGAGGCCAGCGCCAGCGTGTTGCGATCGGCCGTGCCATGGTGCGCGACCCCGCCGCCTTCCTCTTCGACGAGCCGCTCTCCAATCTCGACGCGCAATTGCGCGCGCAGATGCGCCTCGAGATCAAGCGCCTGCACCAGCGGCTCGGCACGACGATCGTCTTCGTCACCCATGATCAGGTCGAGGCGATGACGCTGGCCGACCGCATCGTGGTGATGCGCGACGGCCGCATCCTGCAGGTCGGCGCGCCGATGGAACTCTACGAGAAGCCGGTCGATGTCTTCACGGCCCGCTTCATCGGCTCCCCGACGATGAACATCCTTCCGGCACGAGCGGTGATGGCGGGTGGCGCCACGACGCTCGCACTGGGCGACAACCCCGTCGCCGTGCCCTCCGCGATCGGTACCGTCCCGGCCGACCTCCTGGTCGGCGTCAGGCCGCAGCAACTGCGCGTGCTGGCCGGAGGTGAGGAGTCCGATCTCGTCCTGCGCGGAACGGTGGTGGTGATCGAACCGTTGGGCTCCGAGACCTTCGTGCATGTCGAGCATGGCGGCGGGCTCGTCCTGGCCTCGGCTTCCACCAAGACGCCGCCAGCCGTGGGCGAGACCGTGCGCCTCGGCGCGCCCGTCTCGGCGCTGACCCTGTTCGATGCCGCAAGCGAGCGCGCGCTGTGAGCGCTGAACGCCATCTCGTCGTCAGTATCGGACGGCTCTATTGCGATATCGTCTTCCGTGGCTTCGACGCTCTGCCGCAGCTGGGCGAGGAGCGCTTCGCGCGCGAGGTCTCGGTCGTACCGGGCGGTGGCGGCTTCATCACGGCCGCGCATCTGGCCTCGCTGGGATCACAGGTGGCCCTGCTCTCGCGGATAGGCCTCGACCCGCTCTCTCATGCCATCGCGCCGGCCCTCGCCGAGAGCGGCGTCGATCTGCGCTGGCTCGAACGCGCGCCGGAAGCCGGCCCG
>DATDBB010000382.1:0-7088 GCA_036525085.1 Allobosea sp. | reverse complement strand
GAACGGCTTCCAGTACATGCTCTCTGGCCGCTACTGGATCTCGATCTATCCCGGCATCGCGCTGATCATGCTGATCGTCGCCATCAACCTCGTCGGCGACCGCATCCGCGATCAGGTCAATCCGAGGCTGAAGCGATGAGCGCCGAGGTGCAACCGCCGCTGCTTCAGGTCACCGACCTCGCTACCTATTTCCACGCCCGCGCCGGTGTGGTGAAGGCGGTCGACGGCGTCTCCTTCAGCCTGGCGCGCGGCGAGGTCATGGGCCTCGTCGGCGAGTCGGGCTCAGGCAAGAGCATCACCGGCTTCTCGATCATCGGGCTGCTCGACCCGCCCGGCCGCGTCGAGCACGGCTCGATCAAGCTGGAGGGGCGCGAACTCGTCGGCCTGGCCGCGGCAGAGCTGCGCGCCATCCGCGGCAAGGCGATCTCGATGGTCTTCCAGGACCCGATGATGACGCTGAACCCGATGTTGACCATCGGTGACCAGATCGGCCTGGCGCTGGAGGCCCACGAGAGCGTCTCGGGCGCGGAACGAAGGCGCCGCGCGGTCGCGGCGCTGGCTCAGGTTCGCATCCCTGACCCGGAAACCAAGATCGACTTCTACCCGCACCAGTTCTCCGGCGGCATGCGCCAGCGCGTGGCGATTGCGATCGCGCTCTTGCACCGGCCCAGGCTGATCATCTGCGACGAGCCGACCACGGCGCTCGACGTTTCGATCCAGGCGGAGATCCTGGCCGAGATGAAGGAACTGGTGGCCGAGCTCGGCACGGCCCTGATCTGGATCAGCCACGACCTCGCCACCGTCGCATCGATCGCGGACCATGTCTGCGTCATGCGCTACGGCCGGATCGTCGAGGCCGGGCCGGTGCTCGATGTGCTGACGAAGCCGCAACATCCCTACACCCAGGGGCTGCTCGACTCGCTGCCCTCGCGCGCCAAGCCCGGCGCCTTGCTGGCCAGAGGCGCCGGTACCGATGCGGCGCCGCCGCCACGTCTGGCGCGTCAAGCGGAATCGGGCCGGCGCAGCGCCGATGTGCCCTATGTCGTCATCGACGATGTCGGCAAGCGCTTCCAGCGCAAGTCCGGCGTGTTGCGCCTGCTGGCGCAGAAGCTCGGCATCGCCGGCCCGCTGCCGCTGGTGCAGGCAGTCGATGCGGTGAGCCTGTCGATCGCGCGCGGCGAGGCGCTCGGCCTCGTCGGCGAGTCCGGCAGCGGCAAGTCGACGCTCGGCCGCATGGTCGCCGGCATCTATGCGCCCGATAGCGGCCATGTCCTGCTCGATGGCGAACGGGTGATGAGTGACGGCGAACGCCCCCACAAGATCACGACGCGCATCCAGACGATCTTCCAGGACCCCTTCGCCTCGCTGAACCCGCGCATGCGGATCGGAGACAGCATCAGTGAGGGGCCGCTCGCCCATGGCCTCGTCAGCCGGGCCGAGGCGCCGGCTTACGTCGCGCAATGGCTCGCGGCGGTCGGGCTCGATCCCGCCTTCGCCGGGCGCTACCCGCACCAGTTCTCCGGTGGCCAGCGCCAGCGCGTGGCGATTGCGCGTGCGCTCGCCATGCAGCCCGATCTTGTGGTCTGCGACGAGCCGGTCGCTTCGCTCGACGTTTCGATCCAGGCCCAGATCATCAATTTGCTGATCCGCCTGCGCCAGGAACTCGGCCTGACGCTGCTCTTCATCTCTCACGACCTCTCGGTGGTGCGCCATCTCTGCGACCGTGTCGCGATCATGCATCGCGGCCGCATCGTCGAGAGCGGCCTTGCCGGCGAGGTCTACGACAACCCTCAGGACGACTACACGAAGCGGCTGCTGGCCGCCGTGCCGGTGCTGCCGGTCGCTTGATAAGGAGACCCACCATGAGCGAACCCGAACTCCTACCCTGGCAATGGCCGGAAGAGACCTGGCGCGCCAAGGTCGATCGCGTCCGCGCCGGCCGCAACCTCAAGCCCGCGAAATGGAAGAACGGCGCCCGCTGCGCCGTCGCGCTCTCCTTCGACGTCGATCACGAGACCAACGAACTGCGCGATGGCGGCAAGTCCGTGGGGCGGCTTTCCTGGGGGCAGTACGGCAACCGCGTCGGCATGCCGCGCATCCTCGATTTGATGAAGAAGGAGGACATCCAGGCGACCTTCTTCGTTCCGGCCGTGACCGCCTTGCTCTATCCCGACGAGCAGCGCCGGGTGATCGCGGAAGGTCATGAGATCGGCCTGCATGGCTGGATCCACGAGGTCAACACCGCGGTGCCGCCAGATGCCGAGCGTGAGCTGCATCTGCGCTCGGCTGACACGCTGGAGAAGATCACCGGCGTCCGCCCCGTCGGCATGCGCACGCCATCCTGGGATTTCTCGGAGGTGACGCTGTCGGTCGAACGCGAACTCGGCCTGCTCTACGACTCCTCCCTCTTCGCCGATGACGACCCCTATGAGATCGTCGAGAAGGGCGAGCCGACCGGCATGGTCGAACTGCCGGTCGAGTGGATCCGCGACGATGCGGTCTATTTCAACATGAACCGCTTTCAGGCGCTGCGGCCCTATACGGCGCCCGAGGCCGTATTCGACATCTTCCGCCGCGAATTCGACCGCGCCTATGCCGAGGGCGGGCTGTTCCTTTTGACCATGCATCCGCATGTCATCACCTACCGCTCGCGCATCTGGATTCTCGAGAAGCTGATCGCGCACATCAAGGAGATGCCGGATGTCTGGTTCGCCAGCCATGCCGAGATCGCGGGCTTCGTGAAGGCGGAATCCGGCATCTAAAGTCCTAGCATTCGTTTTGAAACGCGCCGTCATCCCGGACAAGCGGCGAAGCCGCACCGATCCGGGATCCATTCCTGAACGGTTCAGGCATGGATCCCGGATCTCCGCTTCGCTGCGTCCGGGATGACTGCGCGCAGGTCGTCGAGGGCAGCCTACGCCCAGCGCCAGATGCCACCAGTTATTGACCGCCAGGAAGCCGCCTCAGCGCCCGCCGCGCCGCGCACCGGCCATGGCGGCCTCGATCTCGGACCAGCTGAGGCCGATGTCCCTGAGTGTGCGGTCGTCGAGCCGCGACAATTCGAGGGCGATCTGGCGATTGCGCAGCCGCTCGGCGGCTCGTTGGCGGAAGCCTGCGAAACCGGCCTTCAGGCCGGCGATCCAGGAGCGCCTGGGTCCGGCATCGTCGGTATCGAACGAGCCCTGCGCACCGATACGAGATTGATTGCCGATCAGGGCAGGGGCGGTTGCTGCAGCTGTCGGGTGGACGGAGAAGAGGGGTCGGCTAGCGGGCCGGACTTCGCACGTCTGCCGCCCCGGCCCGGTGCAGCCCGTGCAGCTCTCTTGTCTGAATGCATACATGGTCATGGTCCTCGAAACGACCCGCGCCCCGGGATGAGGCGTCGCGGTCGAAAGGACGGTTTACGGCTCGGCGGGGCGCCCGGCTGTTCCCTGCGGGACAGCCGGGAAACGGGCCCCATAGGGGTGCCGCATGGCCCGCTGAGGCACGATACGGTCTCGCGAATGATATTTTCGGAGGAACAAGGCCCGATTTCCGCCGTTTTTGGTTCAGGACGGGTTCAGCGCATCCGGCGTGTTCTCGTTCGCAGTTGAACTGGAAAACGGAACTCATGACGCGTACCAAGAACTGGCTTCTGGTCGGTACCATCCTTCCCGCCGTGGTCCTGTCGCAGGGCGGATTCGCAGCGCCCGCGACGACGCTTCCCCCATCCTTCGAACTCGCCCAGGCGCCGCCTGCGGCCGATGACGAGCCCGGCCAGCCGCGCCGTGAGCGCGCCCCTGGTGCGCCGCGCGCGCCCGGAGCCCCTGCCGCGCCGGGCGCGGGCGCCCCGCGCGCTCCTGCACCCGCGAGCCCGCCGCCGGCGGTGCAGCGCCCGGCCGCCCCTTCCGCCCCTTCTGCGGCTCCGCCCGCCGCGCCGCGTCCGCCCGCACCGGCTCAGGCCGCGCCGTCCTCAGCCACGCCACCCGCTGCGCCACCCGAGCCGCGACGCGACCCGCCGATGCCGCGCGCCGCGCCGCCGATCACCGCACCCGCCAACCCTGCGCCCGGCCAGCCCGCCGCGCGCCCCGTGCCCGTGCCGTCGGCAACCGGCGAGCCGACTGTCCGCCCGACGCCTCCTCGCCCGCCGGGCGCTGATCCCGCGAGAGCGGCGCCTCCCGCAGTCGCGCCCGCCCAGCGCGCGCCCACGCCTGCGCCCACTCCGCCCGTGCCGGCGCCGGCCCAGCCCGGCACTCCGGCGGGGCCGCGAACGGCACCCCAGACGCAATCGGCGCCCGCACCCGCTGCGCCGGTTCCCTCGGCTGCGCCGACCGCCGCGCCCCAGCCCCAGGCCGCGCCTGCCGCCCCGCCGGCTGGCAGGGCGCCCGGCGCTCCGCCGCCGCCACGCGACGGGCAGCCTCGTCCCGATCAGACCCAGGCCGCGCCGCCGGCAGCCCCAGGCGTCGCGCCCGGTCAGCCTCCGGCTCCAGATCAGCGTCAGGGCCGCCGCGGCGGCATTGGGCTCGGTGGTGCCGCGGCGATCGGCCTCGGTGCCGGCGTCATCGGCGGCATCATGGCCACCCAGGGCGCCGACCGTCTCGAGGACGTGCGCGGCCGCCGCGAGGAGCGTCGCGAAGGCGATGTCACCATCATCCGCGAGCCCGGCCGGACGATCATCCGCGATGACGATCGAACCATCATCCGCCGCGACGAGACGCAGCGTTTCCGCGACCTCGGACTGGAGGGGCGCACCGAGCGGCGCGGCGACGAGAACCGCACCGTCTTCGAGCGCGCCGACGGCACCCGCATCGTCACGATCACCGACGAGCAAGGCCGCCTGATCCGGCGCACGCGGCAGGACCGCGACGGGAGGGAGGTCGTCATCATCGACAACACCCGTCGCGACCGGCCGCGCGATCGCTTCTCCGACGAGATCGTCGTGCTGGAGCGGCCAGCCCTGCGCATCCCGCGCGAGCGCTACATCGTCGATGCCGACCAGGCCGACGAGAACCTGATCTACGAGACGATCATCGCCCCGCCCATCGGGCCGCTCCCGCGTCGCTACACGCTGGACGAGGTCCGCTACTCGCCGGACCTGCGGGCCCGGATGCGCAGCGTCGACATCGACACGGTGACATTCGAGACGGGCTCCTGGGATGTCGCGCCCGGCCAGGCGCAGCGGCTCTCGGTCATCGCCGAATCGATCCGCAGGGCGCTGCAGCGCTCGCCGAACGAGGTCTTCCTCGTCGAGGGGCACACAGACGCCGTCGGCGCGGACATCGACAATCTCTCGCTGTCGGATCGCCGGGCGCAAGCCGTCGCGGAGATCCTGACGAAGGATTTCGGCGTGCCGCCGGAGAACCTGACCACGCAGGGCTATGGCGAGCAATATCTCAAGGTCGCCACGCAGGAGGCCGAGCGCCAGAACCGCCGCGTCACGCTGCGGCGCATCACGCCGTTGCTGGCGGGGCAGGGCGGCTGATCAGCCGAGGACGGAAACCACAGAAAGGCCGCCGCAAGGCGGCCTTTCACGTATTCCGCGACGATACCTCCGCCGCGCCGCGTTCACGAACGCGCAAGTTACAGCCTCTATGACTGCGGCAGGAGGCTGTTCCCATGAGTGATTCCCTCGCCATCGCGCGGAGCTTTGCCGCGACGCAGGCCGGCACGACCCAGCAGGCTCTGCAGACCGAAATGCTGCGCCAGCAGGCACAGGCCGATCAGGCCGTCGTCGCCCTGCTCCAGCAGAGCGCAGACCAGATGCAGGCGACCTTGCCCGCCGGCCAGGGGCAGACGGTCGACATCACCGCCTGAGGCGGTTGCGCATCGTCGCCCGTCCGCCTAACCTCGATCCTGTTCCGAGGGGTGCTCGCAAGAGCTGAGATGGCCTGATGGCCGAACCCATCGAACCTGATCCGGGTCATGCCGGCGGAGGGACTGGAACGCGGCACGGTCACAGCCATGCCCGCATCACAGCGCTTGAACCGCTTCGACGCCGGATCTCCTGACCCTTTGACCAAGGCGGAGATCCCCATGAACACCCCCATAAAGCTCCCGACAGACAGCGCCCGCGCCGCAAGCAATTTCGGCGCGCCGACCGGCGTCACCACCGGGCCGATCATCGGCTCGCGCAAGATCTATGTCCCGACGCCGCAGGACGCCTCGATCCGCGTGCCCTTTCGCGAGGTCGTGCTGACGACGGATGCCGAGCCGTCGGTCCGCATCTACGACCCCTCCGGCCCCTTCACCGAAACGGATGTGAAGATCGACCTGAATGCCGGCCTGCCGCAGATCAGGCGCGACTGGCTTGAGGCGCGCAGCTTCGACACCGTGGCAGGGCGCGTTGTGACGGCCGCCGACAACGGCAACATCTCGCCCGATCATCTCGTTCCGGCCTGTCCGGCTGAGCGCCCGATCCTGCAGGCGGAGGCGGGCCAGATGACGACGCAATATGAATTCGCCCGCGCCGGCATCGTCACGCCCGAAATGATCTATGTCGCGCATCGCGAGAATCTCGGCCGCGCGGCCATGCTGGAAGGCGCGCGCGAGCGCCACGCCGATGGCGAGAGCTTCGGCGCCAGCGTGCCGGACTTCGTCACTCCCGAATTCGTCCGCGACGAGATCGCGCGCGGCCGCGCCATCATCCCCGCCAACATCAACCATCCCGAACTGGAGCCGATGGCGATCGGCCGCAACTTCCTGGTCAAGATCAACGCCAATATCGGCAATTCCGCCGTCACCTCCGGCGCGGCCGAGGAGGTCGAGAAGCTGGTCTGGGCGATCCGCTGGGGCGCCGACACGGTGATGGACCTGTCCACCGGCCGCAACATCCACAACATCCGCTCCTGGATCCTGCGCAATTCGCCAGTGCCGATCGGCACGGTGCCGATCTACCAGGCGCTGGAGAAGGTCGGCGGCGACCCGATCAAGCTCAACTGGGAGGTGTTCAAGGATACGCTGATCGAGCAGGCCGAGCAGGGCGTCGACTATTTCACCATCCACGCCGGAGTGCGCCTGCCCTACGTCCCGCTGACGGCCTCGCGGGTGACTGGCATCGTCTCGCGTGGCGGCTCGATCATGGCGCGCTGGTGCCTGGCGCATCACAGGGA
>DATDBB010000381.1:0-22108 GCA_036525085.1 Allobosea sp. | reverse complement strand
GGCGCTTGCGCGAGGCCTATCGGCTGGGAGAGGGTGCGCCGGAACGCGGCGTACTGATCGCGGAACGCATCACGGAGAGTTCGCACGCATGAGTCTGCTTCTGGCGATGACCGGCTGGCATGTCGAGGATTGGCGCCAGCGCTTCAAGGCGCTGCTGCCGGACATGCCGATCGTGATACTGGGCGAGCCCTTCGACCGGCGCTCGGTGCATTATGTCGCGAGCTGGAAGCACCCGGAAGGCAGCCTCGCCGGCCTGCCGAACCTCGCGGCGGTGTTCTCGCTCGGCGCCGGCGTCGATCATCTCTTCGCCGATAGCCGCCTGCCCGACGTGCCGATCGCGCGCGTGGTCGATCCCGACCTGACCACGCGGATGAGCGAATATATCGTCCTCCACTGCCTGCGCTATCTGCGCCAGCAACCGCGCTACGACCGCCAGCAGCGCGAGAAGAGCTGGGACGACGACCGCAACCAGCCCGCGGCGCGCTCGGTGCGCGTCGGCATCATGGGGCTGGGCGAACTCGGGCAGGACGCGGCGCGCAAGCTCCAGGTCATGGGCTTCGACGTCGCCGGCTGGAGCCGTTCGCCGAAGACGATCGAGGGACTCGCGACCTTTGCCGGCACTGAGGGCATGACGCCGTTCCTCGCCCGCACCGACATTCTCGTCAGCCTGCTGCCGCTGACGCCGGAGACGCGCGGCACCATCAACGCCACGCTGCTCGCGGGCCTCGCGCAGGACGGGCGCCTCGGCGGGCCGTTCCTGATCAATGCCGGGCGCGGCGGGCTTCAGGTCGAAGCCGACATTCTGGCTGCGCTCGACGCCGGCACCCTCAAGGGCGTGACGCTCGACGTGTTCGAGACGGAGCCGCTACCGGTGGAATCGCGGCTCTGGAACCACCCCGCCGTCACGGTGACGCCGCACAATGCGGCGATGTCGGAGCCCGAGGCGATCGCGACGCTCATCGCCGCGCAGGTGAGACGGCTCGAGGCCGGCGAGCCGCTGGAGCATGGGGTGGACCCGGCGCGGGGCTACTGAGCGGGGACGGCGCGCGCTTACGTCACCCAAGGGTTACAGGGCTGTCGTCGCCCTGAAATCGAGGCCTGGCAATCGGGGGGATATCCTTTCCGCAGCCCGGAGCGTTCCATGCGCCTCTCCCTGATCTCAGCCATGCTGCTCGCCTCGACCATCCTCGCCGGCGCGCAGGAGACGCAGAAGGCGTTCCCGGCCAAACTCCTCGGCCACGCCCTGCTGCCGGCCAACACCATGGTCACCCCGCCCACTGACGCGCCGGAGGATCTGAAGGTCTCCGGCAAGTTCGTCACGCCGGGCAAGCGCAATGAGGCGGTCGGTACGGTCATGGGCACCTCGGGCGGCCGCCCGACGGGTCTCTCGACGCCGTTCCAGGACCAGCCGGTCCAGGGCTTCTCGGGCATCCGCTCGCTCGGCAACGGCGAGTTCCTGGTGCTGACCGACAACGGCTTCGGCGCCAAGGCGAATTCGCCCGACGCGATGCTGTATTTCCATCGCCTCAAGGCCGATTTCGCCAGCGGCACGATCGAGCGGATCGCCACCATCGTCCTGCACGACCCCGACAAGAAAGTGCCCTTCCGCATCGCCAATGAAGGCACCGCGAAGCGCTACCTGACCGGCTCGGATTTCGACCCCGAGTCGATCCAGCCGATCGGCGGCAAATTCTGGATCGGCGACGAGTTCGGCCCCTATCTCATCCGCGTCGATGCGACCGGCAAGGTCGAAGCCGTGTTCGAGACGCTCGTAGACGGCAAGCCCGCGCGCTCGCCCGACCATTTCGCCGTAACCACGCCCGGCGCTCCCAACCTGCCGGTCGAGTTCAACATCCGCCGCTCCAAGGGCTACGAGGGCATGGCGCAGTCGCCGGACGGGCGCTTCCTCTATCCGCTGCTGGAAGGCCCGCTCTGGAATGCGCAGACCAAGGGCAATGAGGAGGTCGACGGCAAGGAGGTTCTGCGCATCCTCGAATTCGACGTCGCCGCCGAGAAGTGGACCGGCCGCTCCTGGCTCTTCCCGCTGGAGCAGAAGGGCAACGCGATCGGCGATTTCAACATGATCGACGGCACGACAGCGCTGATCATCGAAAGAGATAACGGCGAAGGCACCGCCGACAAGGCCTGCGCGCCGGGAGGCCGTGGCCCCGACTGCTTCCACGACCTCGCCAGGTTCAAGCGCGTCGTGAAGATCGAGATGACCGACGCCAATGTCGGGAGGCCCGTTCGCAAGATCGGCTTCATCGACCTGATGAAGATCGCCGATCCCGACGGCAAGGCGAAGCAGGGCGCCATCGACGGCGTGCTGCCGTTCCCGTTCTTCACCATCGAGAACGTCGATGTCGTCGACCGGGCCAACGGCAGCATCGTCGTCGGCAACGACAACAACCTGCCCTTCTCGTCGTCACGCGATCCGAAGAAGGCCGACGACAACGAACTCGTGCTGCTTTCGGTGAAGGACCTGCTCGACGCCAAGTGAACCCCGCGGGCTGCCGACTCCAAAGTCATCGGCAAGTCAGCCTTTAAGATTGTGGAGTCGATCTCAAGTCATGGCCGGCGCTCTGCCGGCCATTCCCGTTTGGGAAGGCTGGCCTTGAACGGCCTTTTGCGCGGAATTATATTATCGTGCACCAAGCGCATTTTGCGCGAGGCGTAGTGGTTTGGATGATCGACACTCATGGAGGTGATCATGTTGACCGCGAATACGAATAGCAAACGGCCACAGGACTTCTTCAACCTGATCCTGGCCGCGTGCCTGTTCATCTCTCCCTGGCTCTTCGGCTTCGTGGGCGAGGTCATGCCCACGCGAAACGCCTGGATCGTCGCCTTGGCGCTTGCCCTGGTCGCGTCCGCGGCGCTTTCGGTCTTCGCCGAGTGGGAGGAATGGATGAATCTGGTGCTAGGCCTCTGGCTGATCGCGGCCCCGTGGATGCTCGGCTTCACCGGCAACGTCAGCGCGTTCTGGACCCATATGATCCTGGGCACCCTGACGGCGGCGGTCTCGGCCTGGGCGGTCTGGGACTACCGGCACGAGCCGCATGCAACGGCCTGACGAGGCCGCCATGCGGCGCGAGGTTTGCGACCCGCCGCTGCGAAGCGGCGGGTTTCTCCATGCTCAGCTCCGGCACTCCGCCATCAGCTTGCGCATGAAGGCCTCGCCAGCGGCGAACTGCTCCAGCGTGATGTATTCGTCGGGCTGGTGTGCCTGGTCGATCGAGCCCGGCCCGCAGACGATGGTGGGCAGTCCGGCCCGCTGGAAATGCCCGGCCTCCGTCGCATAGGCGACCGCGATGGTGCGGTTGCGGCCGGCGAGCCGCATCACCAGCGTCTCGGCGTCCGAACCCGGATCAGGCGCGAGGCCCGGAACATCCGAACTCATCACCGTCTCGATCGTGGCCGAAGGCGCGGTCTTCCGCATCCGGGCGAGCACCTCCTGCGACAGCGCCGCAAAGCGCGCCGGCACGTCCTCGGGGTCGGAGCCCGGCAGGGTCCGAACCTCCCAGGACAGGTCGCAACGATCGGCCAGGATGTTGCGGGCAATGCCGCCATGGAACTTGCCGACATGCACCGTGTCATAGGGTGGATCGAAGCGGCCGCTGCCATCCGGGTTTGCCTCGCGTTCATCGGCGAAAGCGACCAGCCCGGCCGAGAGCCGGATGCCGCCATGCACGGCACTCGCCCCGAGATGGGGCTTCGAGGAATGCGCGGGAACGCCGGTGATCGTCGTGAAGAAGGTGCGGATGCCCTTATGCGCGTCGGCCAGTTCCAGCGAGGTCGGCTCGCCAACGATGACGGCGCGGGGCCTAGGCAGATCCTTCCCCATCCGGGCGATGCCGTCGACGACGCCCAGGCAGGTGACCTCTTCGTCATAGGAGAAGAACAGGTGGATCGGCGTCTGGAGGTCGGCCGCAAGGAAATCCGGCACCAAAGCGAGAGCCAGCGCGATGAAGCCCTTCATGTCGACGGCGCCGCGGCCATAAGCCTTGCCGTCAGCGACATGCAGCGTGAACGGGTCTCGGCTCCAGGCCTGGCCCTCGACCGGCACGACATCGGTATGGCCCGACAGCAGGATGCCACCCTGATCCTGCGGGCCGATCGTGGCGAAGAGAGCGGCCTTGTCGCCCCCGGCATTGGGGATGCGGATCGAGGAGACGCCCCAACCTGCGAGGTACTCCTCGACGAAGGCGATCAGCGGCAGGTTGGATTTGTGGCTCACCGTGTCGAAGGCGACGAGCCTGGCGAGCATGTCGAGCGGCGCGTAGCGCTGCCCGCTCAGTGGATTGGCAGTCAATGCAGGACCTTCTTCACATAAGGGGAATCGAGCGGAAACAGTGGCACCTCGACATCAAAGATCGTGCCGTCCTCGCCGAGCATGGCGTAGAAGCCACGCATCGAGCCGTCCGGCGTCATCAGCGGGCAGCCGGAGGTGTAGCTGTAGCTTTCGCCGGGGCGCAGCACCGGCTGCTGGCCGACGACGCCGTCGCCGCGCACCTCATGGACCTCGCCATGCCCGTCGGTAATGAACCAGTGCCGGCTCATGAGCTGGACGGTTTGGGCTGAGCGATTGAGAATCTCGATGGTGTAGGCCCAGAAATAGCGACCCTGCGCGGGCGAGGACTCGCCCTCCATGAAGCTCGGCGCGGCGGTCACGCGCACGCCATGCGTCTCCGCTTGATACATCGCGACGGCTCCGTCCCAGATGCGACTGCCCGGCGGGCATGCTGCCTTGTTAGATCGTCGGCTCGAAAAGGGGAATGCGGATTTCAGGCAACGGCGATGCGTGATCGGAGAGTGCAAGGCCGGATCGACGAGAGTGGGCTTGCCGGTTTTCCGCGATTCTCGCGTGGACAACCCGTGGTCGGCGGCCCCTTCGGCCTGCCCGATGCTTGGCCTTTGCCACGGGCTTCGCTAGCTGTAGCCGATTGTTTTCGCGGATATCGCATGCTGCCCTTCAAGCCCGGCATCCAGCCAGACAGCCGCATTCGCGCCTTCATCGAAGGCGGCGCGATCAGGCTCGCCCATCCGCCGGCCGAGGGGCAGATCCAGCCCGCGAGCCTCGACTTGCGCCTGGGCGAACGCGCCTATCGCGTCCGCGCCAGCTTCCTGCCGGGGCCCGAGCGCACGGTTGCGAGCCGGCTCGACCAGCTCGCGCTGCACGAGATCGACCTGACGCGCGGCGCGGTGCTGGAGACTGGCTGCGTCTACATTGCCGAGTTGATGGAAGGCTTGCGCCTTCCGCCCGGCCTGCGCGCCGCCGCCAATCCGAAGAGCTCCACGGGGCGTCTCGACGTCTTCACCCGCGTCATCACCGACCGCGCCCGCGAGTTCGACCTCGTCGAGGACGGCTATGAGGGTCCGCTCTTCATCGAGATCTCGCCGCGCACCTTCCCGGTGCTGGTGCGCTCCGGTTCGCGGCTGTCGCAGATCCGCTTCCGGGCGGGCGAGACGAAACTCGACGATCGTGCGCTGGGCGAACTGCATCTGCGCGAGACGCTGGTCAGCGCGGCCGAACCGTCTTTCCAGGGCGGCGTCGCCGTCAGCGTCGATCTTTCGGGCTTCGACGGGCTGATCGGCTATCGCGGCAAGCACCATACCGCCCTGATCGATGTCGACCGCGTCGGCGCCTACAAGGCCTCCGAGTTCTGGGAGCCGATCCCCTCGGACGGCTCGCGTGCCATGATCCTCGATCCCGGCCAGTTCTACATCCTCGCCTCCAAGGAAGCGGTGCATGTCCCGCCCGACTTCGCCGCCGAGATGACGCCCTTCGACGCGCTGGTCGGCGAATTCCGTGTCCACTATGCCGGCTTCTTCGATCCGGGCTTCGGCCATAGCGCGGCCGGCGGCCAGGGCGCGCGCGCCGTGCTCGAAGTGCGCTCACGTGATGTGCCCTTCATCATCGAGGACGGTCAGATCGTCGGCAGGCTGGTCTATGAGGCGATGGCCGATCGCCCCGCCGCGCTCTATGGCGCCGGGCTGAAGTCGAACTACCAGGGCCAGGCGCTCAAGCTCTCGAAGCATTTCCACGATTGAACCCGGCTTCTGCCGGCTCATCCTCCGCGCCACGCGATTCCCGGATGACACCCGGCGCGCGAGCCGCTATGAACGCCCTGCTTCGGCCACGCGCGATATGCGGCACCGGACGCATGCGGGCGTAGTTCAGTGGTAGAACGTCAGCTTCCCAAGCTGAATGTCGTCGGTTCGATCCCGATCGCCCGCTCCAAGAATTCTCCCAGGCCACCAGCCTTTCACGCAGCGATCGAGCCGTGTCTTGCGGCATTTCGGCCAATCGCGGCCGGACTCAGAGCGGGAAGATCTCCTCGACGGTGAGCTGCCTGTCCGTGATCCCCTGCTCCCAGGAATAGCGGGCCATGGCCTCGATGGCCCGGCGGTTCGTCGCAGTGCCATAGGCCCAGTAATCCCTCCCCATCACGGCCTGCGTTTCGCGAAGCGCGCTCTCCTGCCAGGGCAGCATCGCCGTGTCATAGGCGAACTGATGCAGTTCATGGGCGGCGAAGTCCTTCGCCTGCTCGAACGCGGCAGTCAGCGCCGCCGGCAGCTCGGGGTGCCGCTCCAGCACATCTTGGCGAATGCCGATCAGGTGCATCAGCGGGTACAGCCCTGTCTTGCGGAAATAGGCCTTCTCTGCAGTGGGCACGTCAGTGAAGAGCCTCCCGATCGCAGGATGCCCCTTGGCGAAGGCCTCGGGCGCGCGCGGCGCGATGATCGCGTCGAGATTGCCCGCCAGCAGCCAATCCCAGAGCGTCTCGCCGGCCGGCAGCCGCGTCGTCTGGAAGCGCTCGGGCAAGGTGACCGGCACCTTCTCCTCGCGACCGGGCGCATCGATGCCGCCGATGATCCAGTGGATCGCGTCGGAGGCGACGCCATACTCGTCCGAGAGCAGGCCGCGCACCCAGACATTGGCGGTGAGCTGATATTCCGGCACGCCGACGCGCCGCCCCGCCAGGTCCTCGGGCCTGGTGATTCCGGCATCCGCCCGGACATAGAGCGCGCTGTGACGGAACTTCCGCGATACGAACAGCGGCAGGCCGACATAGCGACAGTCCCCGCGCGAACGGAGCAGCAGATAGGTGCTCAGCGACATCTCGGTGATGTCGAACTCACCGCCGAGCATGCCGCGCAGGAAGACCTGCTCGGGCGGCAGCACCGACCAGTCGAGCGAAAAACCCTCCGGCCGGATCAGGCCGGCGATCAGCGGCCAGGTCCGGTCATAGGCGCCGCAGCCGACGCTCAGCCTGGGTTCCGACGCACCCCGCGCGCTCATTTCTCCGAGTATCCCGGCACGATCAGCGCATCGATGATGTAGCGGCCGCCCGCCGCCACGACGGCAGCGCCGCGCTCCAGCTCGGCGAGCAGCGCGTCGACGGAACGCACCGGGCTGCCGCCCTCGAAGCCCTGCGCGCGTGCCAGCCCGATGATGTCCGGTGGCGGATCGTCGAGGCGCTGACCGATCCACTTGTTCTCGACCGGGCGCGAGCGAGCCTTCGCCATACGCTCCTGATGGACCTCGTCATTGAAGTAGGAGCGGTTGTTGGCGACGATGAGCATCATCGGCACGCGGTCATGCGAGGCGGTCCAGAGCGCGTTGACGCCCATCAGGTAGTCGCCATCGCCGATCACGCCGATGGTCATCCGGCCGGACTCGCGCAGCGCGATCGCCGCCCCGATCGTATGGCCGGGGCCGGTGCCGACGGCCCCTCCGCCATCCTTACCGAGGAAATCAAGCGGCGTGCGGAAGCGGCAGGCCGAGCGCGGCCAGCCGAAGGACAGCCGTGCGAAGGTAACGTCGCGGCCCTCGGCGAAGGATGCGACCGTGAAGGCGAGCTGTTCGGAATTGAAGATCGCCGAGCGGTCGGGCCCCGTGGCGGCCGATACGGTCCAGTGCGCGGTCGAAGCGATCATCGGGGCCGCGGCGGTCCAGTCGCCGGAGGCCGTCACGGCCTCGAGCAACTGGCCGACGAAGCGGTCGGGGTCCGCTGCGATCCTGACATCGACGGCGGCGACCGCCTGGTGATCCATGCTCCAGCCATTGGCGACATGGCCGTCGAGCGAGCAGTGGATGATCGGCGTCGCGAGCGGCTGTTGCGTCTGCGAGGCGCCGCAGCGGGCGCTGAGGAAGCCGGCGAGATCGTGCCAGTCGAGGCTGACGATCGCGTCCGCCGCCTTGAGCAGCGCGATCTCGGCCTCGTTCGGCCGCTCGCCGACCGGAGCCAGGCCATGCAGCGGATGCTCGGTCGGGAAGCCAGGGGCATTATGCGTCGTCGTCAGCACGGTCGCGCCGAGCGCCTCGGCGAGCGCGATGCGCCGCTCCCAATCGCCGGTGTCGCGCGAGACGCGGCCGATCAGCAGGATAGGCGCGCGCGCGCCGCACAGCACTTCGATGACGCGCTGCAGGTCCTCGGCGGGCGCCGCTGCCGGGCGCGGCCGGCGGAAGCGGGCGACATCGGGGACATGGACCTGGCGATTGAGCTCCGTCTCCTGCATCTCGGCGTCCAAGCAGACATAGACCGGGCCCATCGGCGCAGTCCGCGCGATCTGGTCGGCACGAAGCACGGATTCGACGGCAGCCTCGGCGGAGGCCGGCTGGTCGTCCCATTTCGTGTAGGGGCGCACCAGCGCGCCCTGGTCGCGCGAGGTGTGGATCCAGTCGATCCAGGGCCGGCGGCGATGGGCGTCGACGGGCCCGGTGGCGCCGATGATCAGCATCGGCCGGCGGTCGCACCAGGCGTTGAAGATCGTCATCGTGGCGTGCATCAGCCCGACATTGGAGTGCAGGATCACCGCCATCGGCTCCTGCGCGACGCGCGAGAAGCCGTCGGCGATCGCGACCGCATGCTCCTCGTGCAGGCAGACGATCATCGCCGGATCATGATTGCCGAGATGGTTGACCAGACTGTCATGCAGCCCCCGGAAGCTGGCGCCGGGGACGAGGGCGACATGGCGGTAGCCAAGCGCCCTGATCGTCTCGGCGACGACATCGCTGCCCCAGCGACGCTCGATCGGCGCCTTCGTGTCCGCATGATCGTTCATGATATCGTCCGTCGTTCGTGGGCGGCCTGCGCCGCCTCATTTGGCTGGAGGGCTGCTCGCCCGGATGTCATTCGGTGAAGACCTGGTCGCGGCCCTTGCGGATCGAGGGCAGCACGCCGACGAGCAGCATCGCGACGGCGATGACGATGAAGACGGCGGCGATCGGCCGGTCGATGAAGGTCATCGGATTGCCGCGCGAGATCATCAGCGCCTGGCGGAGGTTCTCCTCCATCATCCGGCCAAGAACGAAGCCGAGCGTCAGCGGCGCCGGCTCGAAGCCGAACTTGGTCAGGCCGTAGCCGAAGATCGCGAGCGCGGCCATGATCAGGATGTCGGCCGGCTCGCTGTTGATCGAGTAGACCCCGATGCAACAGAAGATCACGATGCCGACGAACATCAGCCGGTAGGGCACGTTCAGCAGCTTCACCCAGAGCCCGACCAGCGGCAGGTTGATCACCAGCAGCATCAGGTTGCCCATCCACATCGAGGCGATCAGCCCCCAGAACAGGTCGGGCATCTTGGTCATGATCTGCGGGCCGGGCACGATGCCGTGAATCGTCATCGCGCCGACCATCAGCGCCATCACCGCATTGGGCGGAATGCCGAGCGTCAGCAGCGGAATGAAGGATGTCTGGGCGCCGGCATTGTTGGCCGATTCCGGCCCGGCCACGCCCTCGATCGCACCACGTCCGAAGCGGGACGGATCCTTGGCGAGCTTCTTCTCGAGCGTATAGGAGGCGTAAGGGGCCAGCACCGCGCCGTTGCCGGGCAGGATGCCGAGGACCGAGCCGAGCGCGGTACCGCGCAGGATCGGCTTGATCGAGGCCCGCATCTCCTCGCGGCCGGGCAAGAGCTTACCGATCGGCGCCTCCTTCACCTTGCGGGCTTCGCCATGCTCTAAGCTGCGGAAAACCTCGGCGATGCCGAACAGCCCCATGCCGAGCAGCGCGATCTCGATACCGTCGGCGAGCCAGGTGGCGCCGAAGGTCAGGCGCAACTGGCCGGTCGTCAGGTCGGGCCCGACGGTAGACAGAAGCACGCCGACCAGGATCATGATCACCGCCTTCAGCACCGAGCCGCGCGCCAGCAGCACGGCGAAGGCCAGCCCGGTCAGCATCAGCGCGAAGTATTCGGCCGGCCCGAACACCAGCGCGACCGCAGCCAGCGGGGCGGCGAGCGCGGCGATGACCAGCGTCGCGATCGTGCCAGCGATGAAGGAGCCGATCGCGGAGATGCCGAGCGCCTTGCCGGCGCGGCCCTGGCGCGCCATCTCATGGCCGTCGATCGCGGTGACCACGGCGCTGGATTCGCCGGGGATGTTGAGCAGGATCGAGGCGGTCGAGCCGCCATATTGCGCGCCGTAATAGATCCCCGCCAGCATGATCAACGCTGCCGTCGGATCGAGCCCGAAGGTCAGCGGCAGCAGGATCGCGATCGTCGCGATCGGCCCGATGCCGGGCAGCACGCCGATCAGTGTCCCGAGCATGCAGCCGGCAAAGCAGAGCGCGATGTTGACCGGTGAGAGCGCGATGCCTGCGCCGTGCCCGAGATTGGAGATGAGATCCATCGGCCCCTCAGAACTTGAGCGAAAGCGCCGGGATCACCAGCATCGGCAGGGGTTGGTTCAAGGCGACACGGAACAGCAGGGCGCAGGACAGCGTCATCGCGACAGTGAAGATGACGAGCTCGCGTGGGCGGACTTCGCGGGAGCCGAACCCGGCCACCAGCATCGCGAGCGGAGCCGCAACGAGGAAGCCGGGTTGGCGGATCGTGCCGGCGAAGATGACGAGCGCGGCGACGATGAAGAGCGGCCCGCGCAGATGCCAGCGTTCCAGCGCGTCACCCTCCCGGACCGCGCTCAGCACGATCAGCGCCGCACCACCGATCCCGATGGCGATCGCAGTCCAGCGCGGCAGCATGGCCGGCCCCATCGTCCGCATGGTGCCCTGCGACAACCCGCTCAGCATCCAGACGACGAAGGCAGAGGCGGTGACGAGGATCAGGCCCGCGACGAGATTCTGAGGCGAGCGCAGCCGCAGGCCGCCGGAGCGGGCATCGTTCGAGGGCGTCATGACCGTTTCCCCATGGCCGACCCGCCGGGCCGCCCTGCGGTTTCGACCTGGAGGCTCATTCGACGGTCACGCCGACGGTCCGGACCATCTCGCCCCATTTGGCGACCTCGTCCTTGAGATAGGCGGAAGTCTCGGCGACTGACCGGCTGTGAAGCTGGTAGCCCATGCCCATCAGCTTGGTGCGGTTGGCCTGGTCAGCGATCACCTCGGCAATTGCCGTGTTCAGCGCCGCGACGATGGCCGGCGGCGTCTTGGCTGGGGCGAGCACGGCCACCCAGGACTCGGCGACGAAGGGGAAGCCGGCTTCGGTGTAGGTCGGCACATCCGGCATCGCCGCGACGCGGCTCTGGCTGGCCACGGCGAGCCCCTTCAACTTGCCCTCCTGAACCTGCGGGATGATGCCGAAGGACGAGGCGACCATGTCAACTTGGTTGCCGAGAGCCGCCTGGACCGAGAGCGCACCGCCACGGAAGGGGATATGCGTCGCCGGCGTTTTCGCGATCATCTTGAGGAAGTACTCGGCCGCGAGATGCGAGCCCGAACCGACGCCCGCGCTGGCGAAGTTGATGTCGTTCGTCTTGGCCCAGGCGAGATAATCCTTGAGGTTGCCGGGCTTCGACGGGTGCGTCGCGATCGTCTCCGGAGAGGAGACCGAGATCGACACTGGAACGAGCTGGTCGAGCGAATAATCGCGCTTCTTGTAGAGCGTCTCGTTGATCGCGATCGCGGTCGAGGTCACCAGCAGGGTCAGCCCGTCCGGCTTGGCGCCTGCCACCTGCGCCGCAGCAGTGTTGCCGCCGGCACCTGCCTTGTTCTCCACGGTGACGGCCTTGCCCCATTTCTCGTTTAGCTTCTGGCCGATGATGCGCGCAAAGGAATCGACGAAGCCGCCGGGCGCGAAGGCGACGATCAGGGTGATGCGATCGGGTGGATAGGTTTGCGCGGCGAGCGGCCCGACGGTTGCCGAAAGGAGCAGCGCCGCGCCTGCGAGGCGTGTGAGCGAAGAGCGGATTGCGGCCATCTTTGTCTCTCCCTGTCTTGTCGTTCGATCCGGCCCTCTTTTCGGAGCCTTCTCATGGGGCTTCGAGCCCGCATTCAACTGCGCGCGGGTCGCTTCAGATTGACGTGGATGTGCTTTTCCTGGGTGTAGCTGAGGAGTTCCTCGATGCACTCCTCGCGCCCGATGCCGGACTGCTTGTAGCCACCGAAGGGCGTGCCGAGAAAATGCCTGGAGACCTCGTTGATCCAGACGAAGCCGGCCTCGACCTCGCCGGCCAGACGGTGCGCGTCGCGGACATCATTGGTCCAGATCGAGCAAGTCAGCCCGTATTCGACGCGGTTGACGGTGGCGAGCATGCTGGCCTCGTCGGTCCAGCGGAAGACGGCGAGCACGGGGCCGAAGACCTCTTCGCGGGCAAGCCGCATCTCCGGCGTGACGCCGGTGAAGACGGTCGGCTCGACGAAATTGCCCTTGGCGAGGGCGAGGTCCGATGGCCGATGGCCGCCGCAGAGCAGCGTCGCACCTTCGGCCTTGGTGTCGGCGATGAAGCTCAGCACCTTGGCGAGTTGGGTCTCGCTGATGATCGCGCCCATCGTCGTGGCGGTATCGCTCGGATCGCCCGGCTTGAAATGCTTCACCCGCTCGGCGATGCGCGCGACGACGGCGTCATGGATCGCGTCATGGATGAAGGCGCGGCTGGTCGAGCCGCAGGACTGCCCGCACCAGGTGAAGTTCATGCCCGCGACGACGGCGGCCGCGACTTCGTCGGGGTCCGCATCGGCGAGAGCGACCAGCGCGTTCTTGCCGCCGAGTTCGAGCAGCACCGGCTTGATCGTGTCGGCGCCGGCCTTCATCACGGCACGGCCGGCCTGGACGCTGCCGATCAGCGAGATCATCGCGACATCGGGGTGTGCGGCAAGCGCCGCGCCCGCATCGCGCCCGCCCGGGAGCACGCTGAAGACGCCCGGAGGCAGCAATCCCTCGATCAGCTCGGCGAAGCGCAGCGAGCTCAGCGGCGCCTGATCCGGCGGCTTGACGATGACGGTGTTGCCCGCCGCCAGCGGCGCCGCCGACTTGGCCGCGCAGAACATGAAGGGGTGATTGAAGGGGATGATGCGCCCGATCACGCCGCGCGGCTCACGCACAGAGAAATTGACGGAGTCGCGACCCAGCGGGACCGAATGGCCCTTCATCTCGGTCACCAGCCCGGCGAAGAAGTCGAGCTGCGCCGCCGCATTGGCGACGTCGCCCTCCATCTCGTGAACCGGGTTGCCGCCATCGATGGCGTCGATCAGCGCGAGCTCGCGGGCATTGGCGCGGACGATCTGGGCGATGCGGCGCAGGATCTTGGCGCGCTCCGCCGGCGCGACCTGCTTCCAGACGCGGTAGGCGCGGCTGGCGGCGGCGACCGCGGCATCGACATCGGCCGGGCCGGCCTGGGCGACGAAGCCGAGCGAGGCGCCGGTCGCGGGATTGGTCAGGGCAAGGCTGCCGCCGGCGAGCGGCTCGCGCCAGGCGCCGTCGATATAGAGCGAGCGATGGATCGGCAGGACACCGGCCCTGTCCAGGGGGGCGGCGCGTTGCACCACGATTCCGGTTTCCGCTGTCATGGTTTCGCTCATCGCCTGCCCTCCCTGGTCGGCTGCGCCTCCCAGGGCGCTCGATCGCGCCCGGCAGCCCGCACCGGCTTTCGTTCTTGCATTCTGGCTAAAGGCTTTGCGCGGACGGGTCTTCGTCGAGTCCGGCGCTCAATGTATAACTTTGGCGACTATCAGCCCGTGCGGGAGGAGGCCGCCAGCGCCTCGGCGACGAGATCGAGCAGTGTGAAGCCGTCATCGGGGTCGCCGGGCAGGCCAAGCGCGCCGAGGCGCTCCTGCTGGGTCACCGTGCCTTCGGTCACGGCGGGGTCGACGCCCAGTTCGCGCAACGTGGCCGCGACCTCGCGCATCTCGGCAGCGCGCCTTGTGCCGTGCTGGAGCATGCGGCTGACATTGTAGGGAACGAGCTTCGGCCAATCGAGGCCGGGATAGCTGCCCTTGAGCGAGTCGAGGATCACCGCATCGACGCCGGCGGCGCGGGCCGCCATGAAGCATTCATAGCTCAGCGCCTCCAGCCCCTTCACCATGACGCTGCGGACCATCTTGATGAGCGTCGCCGCGCCGATCTCGGTGCCGGCCTGCTTGAGGGCCATGCCGAAGGGCGAGAACATCTCGATGAAGGCTGCCGCCTCGTCGCCGGCGACCAGGGAAGGCGTGGCATGGCGGCGCGGATGGACCGGCGCCATGATCGCGAGATCGATATAGCGCCCATCCGAGCCGAGCGCGGCTGCGGCCTCGCGCTTGCGGCCGGGCGAGACCGAGTTGACGTCGATGAAGATCTGGCCGGGCGTCAGATGAGCGGCGGCCGATCGTGCCGCGTCGAGACTGGAGGCCGCCGTGACCGCGCAGAACACGAAATCGGCTCCCGACAGCGCCGAAGGCAGGTCGGCGGCAAGCCTGACGTCGAGCTTTTGCGCGGGTGCAGCAACCCGTGCCGGATCGGGCGCGATGTCGAAGGCTGAGATCTCGACGATGCCGGCCTCGCGAAAGCCGCTGGCGAAGGCCTGCCCGGCCTCGCCGAAGCCGATGAAGCACAGCCTTGGCGGATTGCTGCGCCCGCCTGTCTGCATGTCCATGACGGACCTCCTCGCCGAGCGTCAGGCGCCGGCCTCGCTCAGAGAATCTGGCAGGTCTCTTCGAAGTCGAAACGGGCGCCGCGCGGCTTCAGGCTGGCGGGGTCGCCATGGCCGATATTGACGAGGAAGTTCGACTTGATGCGCCCGCCCGGGAAGAACTCCTCATCGACGACATCGTGCAGGAAGCCCGACATCGGCCCGCAATCGAGACCGAGCGCGCGGGCGGCCATCATCAGATAGGCGCCCTGCAGCGTCGCATTGCGGAAGGCCGCGCGGAGCGCGAGGTCCGGGTCGGCGAGATAGCCGGCGCGCTTGTCGACCGCATGCGGCGCCAGCTTTTCGAGATGGTTGAAGAAGCGCATGTCGATGCCCAGGATCGCCGTGACAGGCGCCGCCATGGTCTTGTCGACATTGCCGGGCTTCAGCCCGCGCCGGAGCCGCTCCTTGGCCTGGGCCGAGACGACGAAGACGATGCGCTGCGGGTTGATGTTGCTGCTCGTCGGCGGCATCCGGGCAAGGTCGTGCAGCGCGCGCAACTGCTCTTCCGGCACCGGGCGTGGAAGCCAGCCGTAATAGGTCCGCGCCTCCCTGAAGAGCAGGTCGAGGCAGGCGTCGGAGACGCCCTGGCGGGCAATGGACTGGAGCATGGTCGGCAGCCTGCGAGCGGATCTGGAGGCTCACGCTAGCGGCGCCGGGCGGGCCGGTCTTCGCGGTCTGGCCGCGATTAGCTATAAGCCCCGGGAATATCAGGCGCTCTCCGCCGCGGCCTGCACGCCGCCATCTTCGTCGAGCAATCCGCTCGCCCGCAGCTCGCGCAGATGGGCGCGCAGCGCAGTCAGCAACGCCGCGATGCTGGGTGGCCGGCGGCGATGGCGCAGCGTGATGATGCCGGCCGGGCGGCGGCCGGAACTCAGCGTGACCGGCACGACGCCGGCCGTGCCGCGGCCCAGATCGCCCGCCAGCATCAGCCGCGGCAGCACCGTGACGAAATCGCTGGTCAGCACGAGCTCGCGGATGAACGAGATCGAGGTCGAGCGCAGCAGCGAGGACGGCATCGACAGGCCGCTCGAGGCGATCACGCCATCGACCTCCTGGCCGAGCCGCTGTTCCAGCGACGGCAGCACCAGCCCGAAGGCGGCGATCGCCGCCGCATCGGGCGCCGGACCACTAAGCAGGGGGTGGCCGGCGCGCGCCAGCATCGAGATCGGCTCGTGGTAGATCGTCTCGCGCTGCACGTCATGGGCGGTCTCCAGCTCGTAGAGACGGCCGACGATCAGGTCGAGCCTGCCGCTTTCCAGCTCCGGCATCAGCTCGGCGGTGCGCCCCTGCACGATCCGGATGTTGAGCTCGGGATTGGTCACCTTCAGCCGCCCGAGCGTCGACGGCAGCACGCTCGAGGCCGCCGTCGGCAGCGCGCCGATGATCAGCGTTCCCGCCTGGCCCTGCTCGATCTGGACCATGTCGTCGGCCAGGCGCTCGACCAGCGACATCATCGCCATGCCGCGCTCGACCACTGCCCGACCGAACTGGTTGATCATGACGCCGCGCGCCATCCTGTCGAAAATCGGGTGCCCGACGATCTCCTCGACGTCCTGCACCGCCTTGGAGACAGCCGGCTGCGTGATGCTCAGCTTGTGCGACGCCGCCAGGAAACTGCCCTGCTCGGCGACGGCGAGGACGATTTCTATCTGCCGCAGCTTGAGCCGCGCATTGAGTCTCGATCTCATGATGGCGTCCATCCCGCCGGCAACGTCCGGCGCGGCAGACCATAGGCCGACCGATGAGCGGAGCGCGAGAGGGCCTGCGCCGCGCAAAGGCGTCGTCCGCTGAATCTCACGGTTGCGGAAGCCCGCCCTTGCGTCTCATGTGGGCGGGCCGGGCTGCTGGGGGGCCGAAGCATCATGAGAATCGACGTCCTCGGCCTGCAGGCCTTCGTCAGCATCGCCGAGCGGGGCAGCTTCCACGCCGCCGCCTCGCATCTCAACCTCTCGCAGACGGCGCTGAGCCACCGCATCCGCAAGCTGGAAGAAGCGCTGGCGACGCCGCTCCTGCTGCGCACGACGCGCAAGGTCTCGCTGACGCCGGCGGGCGTCGCCCTGCTGCCGCGCGCCAAGCGGACCTTCGACGATCTCGGCAGCGCGCTCGAGGAATTGCGCCTCGGCGCCAGCGACGCCAATGAGCGCGTCGTGGTCGGCTGCCTGCCGACCATCGCGATCCGCTGCATGCCCGCGGTGATCTCCGAATTCGTCCGCCGCCACCCCGGCGTTCAGGTGAAGGTGCATGACAATTCGGCCTCGGAGATCGCCGACAAGGTTCAGTCCGGCGAGGCCGAGTTCGGCGTCACCATCGTCTCCGCCAATCGCTGGGATCTCGACCTGCAGCCGGTGGTCAAGGAAAGCTTCGTGCTCGTCTGCCCGCGCGACTGGCCGCTGGCGGCGGCGACATCGCTGACCTGGTCGCAGTTGCAGGATCTGCCGCTCGTGCGCATCAGCGCCGAGACCGGCAACCGCATCCTGATCGACGACGCGCTCGGCTCGCGGCGCGAGATGCTGAACTGGCGCTACGAGGTGCAGCGCGTGATCACGGCTGTCAGCTTCGTGCGCGCCGGCATCGGCTGCACCATCGTGCCGCAGCTCGCGCTCGATCTCGTCTCCGCCAATGATCTCGTGGCGATCCCGCTGCGCTCGCCGACCGTCTCGCGCACGGTCGGCATCATCACCCGCAAGGGGCTGCCGCTGCGGCCGGCTGCTCGCGAGATGCTCGATCTGATCATACGCTCCCTCAAGGGCCACAACCTCGAAGCCTGATTCAATCCTGCACGATTCTCATCAATCGCTGCAATCTACTCATTTGATCACACAATCATTCGTCGCCATCGTCCCGGCCAATGGCGGCGCGTTCCCCAGGACGGGCAATGCGTTGTCTGCCGCGGCGCTCCTCGCCAAGGGGTGCGCGAGGCATTCTTGCCTGATTGGCCGGCCGCAGAAGGGACGCTGCGATGATGAACAGACGCAAGTCGGCGGGAGGCTGAAGAGCGATGCAAACCGCTGTTCCCTGCATGCTGATCCGGGGCGGCACCTCCAAGGGTGCCTATTTCCTGAAGGACGACCTGCCGGCCGACCCGGCCGCGCGCGACGCCTTCCTGCTCGCGGTGATGGGCTCGCCCGACAAGCGCCAGATCGACGGGCTGGGGGGCGCCCACCCGCTGACCAGCAAGGTCGCCATCGTCTCCCGCTCGACCGAGCCGGGCTGCGATATCGACTTCCTGTTCGCGCAGGTCGGCATCGAGGCGGGAACGGTCGATACCACGCCGAACTGCGGCAACATCCTCGCCGGCATCGGGCCCTTCGCCCTGGCGCGTGGTCTGGTCCCGGCGTCGGGCGCCTGCACGATCGTCCGGGTGCGGACGCTCAACACCGGCACGATCGCCGATCTCGTCATGGAGACCGGGGACGGGCAGGCCGCCGTCGATGGCGAGGCCCGCATCGACGGCGTGCCGGGAACCTCCGCGCCGATCGCGATCAGCTTTTTGGGCACCGAAGGTTCGGTCTGCGGCGCATTGCTGCCCACCGGCAATGCGGTGGACATGGTCGACGGCGTCGCCTGCACGCTGATCGACAACGGCATGCCGGTCATCGTCCTGCGCGCCGCCGATGTCGGCCGCACCGGCTACGAGCCGCGCGAGGTGCTCGATAAAGACAGCGAACTCAAGGCGCGGATCGAGCGCATCCGCCTTGCGGCCGGGCCCCTGATGAATCTCGGCGACGTGACGTCCAGGGTCGTGCCCAAGATCGCGCTCGTCGCGGCGCCGATCGCCGGTGGCGCCATCGCGACGCGCAGCTTCATCCCGCATGAATGCCATGCCTCGATCGGCGTCTTCGCCGCCGTCACGGTCGCGACAGCGGCAGCCCTGCCCGGCTCGCCGGCGGCCTCCGTCGTCGTCATGCCCACGGGCCGCGAACGCACGATCTCGGTCGAGCACCCGACCGGGGAGTTCACCGTCGCCCTGACGATCGGCGGCACGGCGCAGCGCCCGGTGGTGGAGCGCGCCGGGCTGCTGCGTACAGCCCGCATCCTGATGGACGGACAGGCTTTCGTGCCGGCCCGCGTGCTCGCCGCTGGCCAGCTTCGCGCCGCGCAATGAGTTTCAGCGAGAGAGGATCTTGAGCCCATGTCGAGCCTGCCGAAGACAGGTCTGGTGATCACGGCCCATCCGGGCGATTTCGTCTGGAGGGCCGGCGGCGCCATCGCGCTCCACGCCGGGCGCGGCTTCCGCGTGAAGATCCTCTGCCTGTCCTATGGCGAGCGCGGCGAGAGCCAGTTCGCCTGGAAGAAGGCCGGCATTCGCATGGAGGAGGTGAAAGCCCAGCGCAGGGACGAGGCTGAAGCAGCCGCGGCGGTGCTCGGCGCCGAGATCGAGTTCATGGATGCCGGCGACTATCCGCTGCGCACGACCGAGGCGATGCTCGACCGCGCCATCGACATCTTCCACGAGCTGAGCCCCAGCTTCGTGCTGACGCATGCGCTCGAAGATCCCTACAATGTCGACCATCCGGAGGCGACGCGCTTCGCGCAGGAGGCGCGCATCATCGCCCAGGCCGCCGGCCACAAGCCCGATCCGGAGCGCGCCTATGCCGCCCCGCCGCTGTTCCTGTTCGAGCCGCACCAGCCCGAGCAGTGCAACTTCAAGCCGAATGTGATCCTCAACATCGACGAGGTCTGGGACATCAAGCGCCAGGCCTTCGAGGTGCTCGCCGCGCAGAAGCATCTCTGGGAGTACTACACCCGCGTCGGTCTGAACCGCGGCATGCAGGGCGGTCGCAACTCCGGCAAGGCCATGACCTATGGCGAGGCCTATCAGCGCCTCTTCCCCGAAGCGCTGGAGACACTGGCATGAACCCCGTCGTCATCCGCACCAGCAAGCGTGCCACACCCTCCGACATCGCGGCCCTGGCCGAGGTCGGCGTCTCCACGAGCCATGAGGCGATGGGCCGGACCGGGCTGATGAAACCCTATTTGCGGCCGATCTATGCGGGCGCGCAGATCGCCGGCAGCGCCGTCACCGTGCTGGCCCAGCCCGGCGACAACTGGATGATCCATGTCGCGATCGAGCAGGTGAAGCCCGGCGACATCCTCGTCGTCGCCTGCACCACCGACAACGCCGACGGCATGTTCGGCGATCTCCTCGCGACCTCGCTCAAGGCGCGTGGCGGGCTCGGCCTCGTCATCGATGCCGGCGTTCGCGACGTCCGCGTGCTCACGCAGATGGGCTTTCCGGTCTGGTCTCGCGCGATCTCGGCGAAAGGCACGGTCAAGGCGACGCTGGGCAGCGTGAACGTGCCGGTCGTCTGCGCCGGGGCCCTCGTCCATCCCGGCGACGTGATCGTCGCCGATGACGACGGCGTCGTGGTCGTGCCTCGCCTCGAAGCCGCGAGCACCGCAGCAACCGCCCGCAAGCGCGAGGCCCTCGAAGAAGAGAAGCGCAGGCGTCTCGCCTCTGGCGAACTTGGGCTGGACATGTACGCTATGCGCGAAGGCCTCGCCAAGGCGGGCCTCGTCTATCGCGACGACGAAGACGAATAAGCAAAGCCCCGCCAAGGGGATCGGATCAGGGTTCTCGGGAGGAACAACGACATGACGCATCGCAGGACGATTCTGGGTGGAATTTTCGGCCTCACGCTGGCGGCCACGGCCGGCGGTGCGGCGCTGGCGCAGGAGGCGGTGAAGGTCGGCCTGATCCTGCCGATGACGGGGCCCTTCGCCTCGACCGGCCGGCAGATCGACGCCGCGGTGAAGCTGTTCCTCGCGCAGGAGGGCGCCGTGCATGGCGGCCGCAAGCTCGAAGTCATCCTCAAGGACGATGCCGGCAACGCCGATGCGACCCGCCGTCTCGCGCAGGAACTGGTCGTCAACGACAAGGTCGCGGTGCTCGCGGGCTTCGGCTTGACGCCGCTCGCCATGGCGACGGCGCCGATCGCGACGCAGGCGAAGGTGCCGCAGATCGTGATGGCGGCTGCCACGGCCACGATTACCGAAGCCTCGCCCTATATCGCGCGCACCTCCTTCACCTTGCCCCAGGCCTCGGAGCCGATGGCCGACTGGGCCGCTGCCAACGGCATCAAGAAGGTCTTCACCGTCGTCACCGACTACGGGCCGGGCATCGACGCCGAAACTTCCTTCGCCAACAAGTTCAAGGCGGCGGGGGGCACGGTCGAGAGCGTGCGCGTGCCCTTGCGCAATCCCGATTTCGCGCCCTTCCTCCAGCGCGTCTCCGAGGCCAAGCCCGATGCTCTCTTCGTCTTCGTGCCCTCGGGCGTCGGCGCGCAGTTCATGAAGCAGTTCGTCGAGCGCGGCCTCGACAAGGCCGGCGTCAAGCTGATCGGCCCCGGCGACGTGGTCGACGACGACATCCTCGACGGCATCGGCGACGTCGCGCTCGGCGCGATCACCACCCACCATTACTCCGCCCGCCACGACAGCCCGCAGAACAAGGCCTTCGTCGAAGCCTTCCAGAAGGCCAATCCGGGCATGCGCCCGAACTTCATGGCCGTCGGCGGCTATGACGGCATGCGCCTCATCGCCAAGGCGCTCGAAGCGACCAAGGGCGATGCCAGCGGCGAGAAGCTGATCGCGGCGATGAAGGGCGCGGCCTGGGAGAGCCCGCGCGGGCCGGTCAGCATCGACCCCGATACCCGCGACATCATCCAGAACATCTATGTCCGCAAGACCGAGAAGGTCGGCTCGGCACTCTACAATGTCGAGTTCGCGACGATCCCGAACGTCAAGGACCCGGTGAAGGCCCGCAAGTGAGAGGGCGCGCGAGAAACTTCCGCTCCGGAGCAGGTCGAAGCGGATGCTGACCATTCTGTTCGACGGCATCGCCTATGGGATGGTGCTGTTCGTGCTCGGCTGCGGGCTCTCCGTGACGATGGGGCTGATGAACTTCGTCAACCTCGCCCATGGCGCCTTCGCGATGCTCGGCGGCTATGTCGCCGTGGCCGCGATGCAGCGGCTCGGCTTGCCCTTCCTGGCGAGCCTGCCGCTGGCCTTCCTCTCGGCAGCGCTGGTCGGAATCGTGCTGGAGCGGCTGATCTACCGCCCGATGTACGCCAAGAGCCATCTCGACCAGGTGATGTTCTCGATCGGGCTGGTCTTCATGGCGGTGGCGGGCACCGACTGGCTGATGGGCTCGACCCAGCAGTTCATCCGCCTGCCGGCCTGGCTGCAGGGCCGCTTCGAGCTCGCCGGCATCGGCATCGGGCGCTACCGGCTCTTCGTCATCGCGATCTGCGG
>DATDBB010000380.1:0-2252 GCA_036525085.1 Allobosea sp. | reverse complement strand
CGTGATGCGCAACCTGCCGTTGCTCAACCATCATTCGCCGGAGGGCCATACCGAGACCGATTTCGATCAGGTGCGTGTCCCGGCGACGAACATGCTCGGCGAGGAAGGCGCAGGCTTCGCGCTGGCGCAGGCGCGGCTCGGCCCGGGGCGTATCCATCACTGCATGCGCTCGATCGGCCAATGCGAGGTGGCGCTGGAGCTGATGGTCGAGCGCGCCCTCCAGCGCAAGGCGTTCAGCCGCAATCTCGCCGACTACGCCAATGTGCAGGACTGGATCGCGGAAGGCCGCATGGAGATCGACCAGGCGCGGCTGCTTTGCCTGCGCGCCGCCTGGATGATGGACACCCATGGCAACAAGGCCGCACGCACCGAGGTCTCGTCGATCAAGGTGGTCGCGACAAGGCTCCAGACGAAGATCGCCGACCGGGCGATGCAGGTCTTCGGCGCAGCCGGCCTCTCGAACGACACGCCGCTCGCCTTCATCTACTCTTGGGGCCGGGCGCTGCGCTTCATCGACGGCCCCGACGAGGTGCACTTGCGGACCGTGGCGCGCGCCGAGATCAAGAAGCGCCAGCAGGCCGGCCGCTCGACCTTCGCCGAGCAGGGTGTGCGGATGCCCTATCAGAAGCCAACGCCCTGACCGGGAGTGCCTACGCGATGGCCGGCGCACCGCCCGTTTGCCTGTTCGACGGCGTCTGCGTGCTCTGCTCGGGCGGGGTGCAGTACACGCTGCGGCATGAACGCGACCACGAGATGCGTTTCGTCGCGATCCAGTCACGCGAGGGTCGCGCGCTGGCGCAACGTCATGGGGTCGATCCCGACCAGCCCGACAGCTTCCTATTCATCGAGCACGACGTCGTGATGCGCAAATCGGACGCCGTGCTCGGCATCGTCGCGCATCTCGGCTGGCCGACACGGTGGGTTCTCGTGGCCCGCATCCTGCCGCGGCCACTGCGGCACTGGCTCTACGATCGGCTTGCGCAGAATCGCTACAGGCTGTTCGGGCGCAAGGAGAGCTGCAGCTTGCCGGCCCCCGCGCAACGCCATCGGTTCAGCCTGCCAGAAGCGCCGTGAGGCATTGCCGACGCCATCGTGAAGCGCAACGACGCGCATGGCTGACGCCCGCAGGCGGGGCTGGACTCGGGCTCGGGCGCCGTGATGATCGCGCCATCATTCCCAGCCAGACCTTTGGCGAACTCCTTTGGCGAGACCTTTCCATGAGCAAGCTCTTCAGCCCCTTCCAGATCGGCAGCCTTTCGCTCGCCAACCGCATCGTGATCGCACCGATGTGCCAGTATTCGGCTGATAACGGCAATGTGAGCGACTGGCACACGATCCATCTCGGTAATCTGGCCCTCTCCGGCGCCGGGCTTCTGATCATCGAGGCGACGGCGGTCGAGCCTGCCGGGCGGATCAGCCCCTTCGATGTCGGGCTGTGGTCGGACGAGAACGAGGCCGCGCTCGCGGGCGTGCTCGCCTCGGTCAGGAAATGGTCGGACATGCCGATCGGCGTTCAGCTCGCCCATGCCGGGCGCAAGGCCTCGGTCGACCAGCCCTGGAAGGGCGGCGGCCAGCTCGGGCTCGAACAGGGCGGCTGGGAGGTATTCGGCCCCTCCTCCGCCGGCTTCGAGAGCTATCCGCGCGCGCCGCAATCGCTGTCCACGGACGATCTCGCCCGGCTGGTCGAGGCCTTCGCGGCCGCCGCCCGGCGCAGTGTCCGGCTCGGGCTCGACATGATCGAGCTCCACGGCGCCCATGGCTACCTTCTGCACCAGTTCCTCTCGCCGCTCTCGAACCGGCGCGACGACGATTATGGCGGCCCGCTGGAGAACCGGATGCGCTTCCCCCTCGCCGTGTTCGAGGCGGTGAAGGCGGCCGTGCCGGCGGACTATCCGGTCGGGATGCGGGTATCGGGCACGGATTGGGTCGCGGGCGGCTGGGACATCGAGCAGACGATCGCCTTCGCGATCGAACTCAAGGCGCGCGGCGCCGACTTCATCCACGTCTCCAGCGGCGGCAATTCGACGGCGCAGCAGATCCCGCTCGGCCCGAACTATCAGGTGCCGCTGGCGCGGGCCGTGAAGCAGGCGACGGGGCTGCCGACCATCGCGGTCGGGCTGATCACCGAGGCCGACCAGGCCGAGGCGATCATCGGCACGGGCGACGCCGATCTCGTCGGCATCGCGCGCGGCATCCTGTTCGATCCGCGCTGGCCCTGGCATGCGGCGGCGCAGCTCGGCGCCCGCGTCAAG
>DATDBB010000379.1:0-3518 GCA_036525085.1 Allobosea sp. | reverse complement strand
GACGCCGGAGCGGAAGAACGAGATATTCATGGACCGCCATCAGTCATTAAAAATCTTAACACTGCCTTTACCACACGTTGAGTGGCGCGATGGCGGGAGGCAGGCGCATAGAGTGTCACGATCCTGGCGAAAATGCGAATGGCCGCAGCGGCCGCGAGGCTGTTTCGTTCGCCGGGAGCACATGGCACATTCGGCTCGCAAAGCCGGCAGCTTGCGGATCCGGGTGCGACGGGTGAGGCGAAGATGAGGGCACTGCTCTGCGAGAGCCATGGACCAGCCGAGACGCTGGTCATCCGCGACCTTCCCGAACCGCAGCCCGGCCCCGGCGAGATCGCCATCGCGGTCAGGGCGGCCGCCCTCAACTTCTTCGACACGCTGATCATCGAGAACCGCTACCAGACCAAGCCGGCCCTGCCCTTCTCGCCCTCGGCCGAATGCGCGGGGACGGTCGCAGCGGTCGGAGAGGGCGTGATGGGCTGGCATATCGGCGACCGCGTCGCCGCCTGGCTGGGCTATGGCGCCGCACGTGAACGGGTCATCGTCCCCGCAACAAGCGTCGTGAGGGTGCCGGACGCGCTCGGCGACACCCAGGCCGCCGGGCTCTTCGTGACCTATGGCACGGCGATGCACGGGCTGGTCCAGCGCGCCTCTCTGAAAGGCGGCGAGACGCTCGCGATCCTCGGCGCGGCCGGCGGCGCCGGGCTCGCCGCGGTCGAGATCGGGGCCTTGCTCGGCGCCCATGTCATCGCCTGCGCCTCCTCGGCCGACAAGCTGGAACTCGCCCGCGAGCACGGCGCGCAGGAGGAGATCGACTATACCGCCGAGGACATCAGGGCAGGCCTGCGCCGTCTCACGGGAGGGCGCGGCGTCGACGTGCTCTACGACACCGTCGGAGGCGATCTGGCCGAGCCCGCGGTCCGTTCGATGGCCTGGGAGGGCCGCTATCTCGTCGTCGGTTTCGCCGGCGGCGCCATTCCCAGGATCCCGCTCAACCTGCTGCTACTGAAAGGCTGCGACCTGCGCGGCGTGTTCTGGGGCGAGTTCGTCCAGCGCGAGCCGGCTGCCCAGCGCCGCAACATGGAGCGGCTGCTGGGCTGGGCGGCCGGTGGCCATATCCGCGCCCATGTCCATGCGGAAATTCCGCTCGAGCGCTGGGTGGAAGCCTATGCGCTGATCGGCGACCGCAAGGCCAAGGGCAAGGTTGTCCTGACGTTCTGAAGCTCTGAACCGATCAGAGCTCCGCCATGGCCTTCTTGGCCTTCTCGCGGTGTTCAAGCGTGATCGAGCCCGCCACGGCAGCGAGCGCAGCCGCGATCACCGCCGCATCGTCGGTGAAGCCGAGGATCGGCATGATGTCGGGCAGCGCATCCACGGGCAGCACGAAATAGCCGAGAGCGGCGAGCAGCGTCAGCCGAACGCGACGCGGCGTCGCCGGATCGCGCGCGCAGATCCAGGCCGCGAGCAGATCCTCGGCGAAGGGAATCCGCTTCGCCACGCGCTTCAGCCGGGCGAGGAACTCCGAGCCGAAGCGCGCCTCATCGCGCAGGCTCTTGCGGATCGCAGCGATCTCTTCCGACGTGAAGCGGGAGGTGAAACCGTCGCTCATTACAGCCCCTCCTGAGGGCCAGTGAAGAAAGCGGCATGATTCCCCGATCGGAATCTGCCCGCAATGTCGAAAGATGTGGCCCCGCCGAAGCGCCGCACAAGGGCACCACCAATCGGAATGTGCGAAGAAACCCGCTTGGAGCCGCTGGGCCCGCGCCTTAAACGCTTCTCTGGACCCGCCACGATCAGGACAAGCCGATGCAGCTCGATTCCTCCATCGCCGCCATCGTCACCGGCGGCGCCTCGGGCCTCGGCGAGGCCACCGCGCGCATGCTCGCCGGGCAGGGCGCCAGGGTCGCGCTGTTCGACGTCAATGCCGAGCGCGGCGAAAAGGTCGCGGCCGAGATCGGCGGCATCTTCGTCGCCTGCGACGTGACCAGCGAAACCTCGGTCGATACGGCGCTGGCGACCGCCCGCGCCGCCCATGGCGTCGCCCGCATCGTCGTCAACTGCGCCGGCATCGCGCCCGGCCGCCGCATCGTCTCGAAGAAGCGCGAGACCGGCGAACTGATCGCCCATGACACCGCTCTCTTCGAGAAGGCGGTCGCGATCAATCTCACCGGAACCTTCCGCCTGATCGCAAAATCGGCCGCGGCGCTGGCCGCCCTCGAACCTATTACTGCCGATGGCGGGCGCGGCGTCTTCGTCTGCACCGCCTCGATCGCGGCCGAGGACGGCCAGATCGGCCAGGCCGCCTATGCCGCTTCGAAAGCCGGCGTCGCCGGCATGACGTTGCCGATCGCGCGCGAACTCGCTTCCCTCGGCATCCGCGTCATGACGATCATGCCCGGCCTGTTCGAGACACCGATGTTCGACGGCCTGCCGGAGGAGGCCCGCGCCTCGCTGGCAGTCTCGGTGCCGCATCCCTCACGCCTCGGCAGGCCGGCCGAATATGCGGCCCTCGTCCGCAGCATCATCGAGAACGACATGCTGAACGGCAGCGCGATCCGGCTCGACGGCGCGCTGCGCATGGCCCCGAAATAGGGCGCTATTCGGCGGCCTTGGCCGGCTTGATCTCGTGCTTGAGGATCAGGGGTGTCTGCGCCAGCGCGAACGCCATGGTCAGCGGCATCACGCCCCAGACCTTGAAGGCGACCCAGAAATCCTGCGTCTGCGTGCGCCAGACGATCTCGTTCAGCGCCGCCAGCACGAAGAAGAACAGGCCCCAGCGCAGGGTCAGCTTGCGCCATCCGGCCTCGTCGAGCTGCAGCACCGTCTCCAGCACCAGCGCCAGCAGCGAACGGCCGAACCAGAGCCCACCCAGCAGCACACAGCCGAACAGCGCGTTCACGATGGTCGGCTTCACCTTGATGAAGAAGGCGTCGTCGAGCACGATCGTCAGCCCGCCGAACACCGTGACGACGACGGCATTCACGATCGCCATGCGTGGCAGGTAGCCCATCAGGATGCGGGACAACACGAGCGCGACCAGCGACGCGACCATGAAGATGCCGGTCGCGACGAAGATCCGCCGGTCGCTCGTCACGCCGAAGAGCCGGTCGCCATAGGAATTGGCGAAGAAGAAGATCGCCAGCGGCCCGAATTCGAGCGCCAGCTTCAGCAGCGGGCTGATCGCCTTGCCCTTGGCCGCCCCGACGGGGATTTGTCGTGTGGTGCCGCTCACGCCGCTTCTCCCAACCCCGCCACGGCGCGGGCGAAATCGCGCGCCGAGAACGGTTCCAGATCGTCGACGCTCTCGCCGACGCCGATGAAATGCACGGGCAGGCCGAACTGCGCAGCCAGCGCCACGAGAATGCCGCCGCGCGCGGTGCCGTCGAGCTTGGTCATCACGAGCCCCGTCACGCCCGCCGTCTCGCGGAAGGCCTCGACCTGGCTGATCGCGTTCTGGCCGACGGTGGCATCGAGCACCAGCAGCACCGCGTGCGGCGCGGTCGCCTCGGCTTTTTTGATCA
>DATDBB010000378.1:0-14433 GCA_036525085.1 Allobosea sp. | reverse complement strand
GGGTTGTATTTTCTGGGCATGGTACAAACGTACACCCCCTGCCAAAAAATAGCAAAGGGATCACAATGCCTTACAGGCAAAAACCACTCCCGTGTGAAGGGAGTGCTCTACCGCTGAGCTAGTCGCCCGCACCGGCGCCTCTCCTAGTCGGCGCGCGCCGTGGCGTCAAGAATGGGCCGCGACCTTGCTGTGGGCCGCGACGTCGCGTTCGCCGAGCATGGCACGCACGGCCTCGGGCAGCGCGTCGAAATGCTGGATGATCAGGTCGGGCTCCAGCGTCTCGATCGGAACGTCGGTGTAGCCGAAGGGCACGCAGATCGTCGGGATGCCGGCGGCGCGCGCGGTCGCGATGTCGGTGCGCGAATCGCCGATCATCACGGCGCGCGCCGGATCAGCCCCGGCCGCCTCGATGGTCAGGGTCAGGTGGCGCGGATCAGGCTTGTGGAACGGGAAGCTGTCGCGCCCCGCCACGGCGGCGAAGCGTTGCGAGATCTTGAAATGGTCGAGGATCAGCCGCGTGTGCAGGATCGGCTTATTGGTGCAGACGGCGAGCGCATAGCCATCGCCGGCGAGTTCATCGAGCGCATCGAGCACGCCGTCGAAGAGATAGCTGTTGGAGGCGACGTCCTCGGCATAGATCAGCAGGAAATCCTCGAACAGCCGCTCCAGCGTCTCCTCGTCGAGCGGCCGCCCGGAAACCTTGAAACCGCGCTCGATCAGGGCGCGCGCGCCGGCCCCGACCAGTTCGCGGGCGCGCTCCAGTGGCAGCGCCGGCAGGCCCTCGCGCTCCAGGATCACGTTCAGCGTGCGCATGATGTCGGGCGCCGTCTCGGCGAGAGTGCCGTCGAGATCGAAGACGACGATGGGGGGCAGGCTCATCGATATGGCTCTCCAAAATGGCGACCGCCCGCTTAAAGGCGCTTCGGCTTGGCTTGGCAAGCAGACTTGGCAAGCAGGCTCGGCAACGAGGCTTCGCAGGCGGAGCAGAGGAGATCATCCGCCCGGCCAATGATGCTATCCTCCGCCCGATTCGTGGAAGGAATGTGCGGTGTCGAAATCCCTCGGACGATTGGCGGGCATGGCTGTTGGCGGGTGGCTGGCGCTCTGTGGCGTAGCGTTGGCTGCGCCCTTCGAATTCGCCCCGGCGCCGCAGAACGACCTGAACCGGGTCTACCGCATCGACAAGGCCACCGGCGAGGTCGCAGCCTGCCAGTTCCAGCTCAAGGAGGGCGGGGTCGGCGTCACCGTCTGCTTCCCGGCGGGCGAGGGGGCAGGCCCGCAGGCGCCGAGCGACTACGCGCTGATGCCGTCTCGCCATGAGCGCGAGGGCGGCATCTTCCGCGTCAATATCCGCACTGGCGAGATGAGCATCTGCTACGTCTTCGATGACAAGACCGTGTGCACGGCCCAGGCGAAGTAGCGCGCCGAAATATTCCGCCGTCGGCAAGGCCGAAAAGCGCAGGACCTATTGCTGTTATGCGCGCCTGGCCGGTCGTCAGCCGCGGCCCGGGCATGCTAAATCAGGCGCGAATTTGTCCCTTCGCGTCATCGAGGCTGCCATGCTGAAGCTGAACGATCCGTCCCTCCTGAAGTCGCAGTGCTATGTCGATGGCGCCTGGATCGGCGAGGGCGTCGACGTGGTCGACAATCCCGCCACCGGCGAGGTGCTGACGAAGGTGCCGCGCTTCGGCGCGGATGAGACGACGGCCGCCGTCGAGGCCGCCTCGCGCGCCTTCAAGCCCTGGGCGAAGAAGAGCGCCAAGGAGCGCTCGATCATCCTGCGCAAATGGTTCGACCTGATCATGGCGAACCAGGAGGACCTGGCCCAGATCATGACCGCCGAGCAGGGCAAGCCCCTGGTCGAGTCGCGCGGCGAGGTCGCCTATGCCGCCTCCTTCGTCGAGTTCTACGCCGAGGAGGCCAAGCGCATCTATGGCGAGACGATTCCCTCGCCCTTCCCGAATTCGCGCATCATCGTCCAGAAGCAGCCTGTCGGCGTCTGCGCCGCAATCACGCCCTGGAACTTCCCGGCGGCGATGATCACGCGCAAATGCTCGCCGGGCCTCGCCGCCGGCTGCACCTTCGTGGTCAAGCCCGCGCCGGACACTCCGCTGACCGCCTTCGCCCTGATCGAACTCGCGATCCGCGCCGGCTTCCCCAAGGGCGTGCTCAACATCGTCACTGGCGATGCGGTCGCGATCGGCAAGGTCATGACCACCCATCCGGCGGTGCGCTTCATCGGCTTCACCGGCTCGACGCCGGTCGGCAAGCTCCTGATGCAGCAGGCTGCCTCGACCGTGAAGAAGGTCGGGCTCGAGCTCGGCGGCAACGCCCCCTTCATCGTCTTCGACGACGCCGATGTCGATGCGGCCGTGCAGGGCGCCATCGCCGCCAAGTTCCGCAACATGGGCCAGACCTGCGTCTGCACCAACCGCCTCTTCGTGCAGGAGGGTATCCATGACGAGTTCGTCGCGAAGTTCGCCGGCGAGGTCGCCAAGATGAAGGTCGGCAACGGCACCGAGGTCGGCGTCGTGCAGGGGCCGCTGATCAACGAGCGCGCGGTCGAGAAGGTCGAGCGCCATGTCGCCGACGCGGTCAGTCATGGCGCCAAGGTGGTCGTCGGCGGGCATCGCCACGCGCTCGGCCGCACCTTCTATGAGCCGACCGTGCTGTCGGGCGTCACCACCAAGATGCTGGTGACCAACGAGGAGACCTTTGGCCCGGTCGCCCCGGTCTACACCTTCAAGACCGAGGAGGAGGTCGTCGCGCTCGCCAATGACACGCCCTTCGGGCTGGCGGCCTATTTCTACTCGAAGGATCTAGGCCGCGCCTTCCGCGTCGCCGAGGAACTGGAATACGGCATGGTCGGCATCAACTCCGCCATGCTCGGCACCGAGGTCGCCCCCTTCGGCGGCGTCAAGGAGTCGGGCCTCGGCCGCGAGGGCTCGCTTCACGGCATGGATGAGTTCGTCGAGATCAAATACATGCTGATGGGCGGTCTCGGGGCTTGAATCGACGCGTCCGGGCCGTCATTGCGAGGAGCAAGGCCACGAGGCAATCCAGTGGCGCAGCGTTCTGCCGCCCCCGGATCGCTTCGCGTCGCTCACAATGACGAGCTCCGGAGAATGATGGAATGAGCCCCGACGATCTCAAGAAGCTTGCAGCCGCGCGCGCGCTCGAACTCGTGCGCCCGGGCATGCGGCTCGGCCTCGGCACGGGCTCGACGGCGAAGCACTTCGTCGACCTGCTCGGCCAGCGGGTTGCCGACGGCCTCGACGTGATCTGCGTCTCGACCTCGGAGGTGACGGAGGCGCAGGCGCGTTCGCTGTCCATCCCGATGTCGACGCTCGACGAGACGCCCGAGCTCGATCTGACCATCGACGGCGCCGACGAGGTCGATCACGAGCTTCGGCTGATCAAGGGCGGCGGAGCGGCTCTGCTGCGGGAGAAGATCGTCGCCTCCGCCTCCGCGCGGATGGTCGTCATCGCCGACGACAGCAAGCTCGTGGAACGGCTCGGCCGCTTCCCGCTGCCGATCGAAGTCGTGCCCTTCGGGCTGGAAGTAACCCGCCGCGCCGTCATAGACGCGATCGCCTCCGTCGGCGCGAGCGGCGACTTGGTCCTGCGCCGCAAGCCCGACGGCAGCGTGCTCCTCACCGATGGCGGCCACTACATCCTCGACGCGCATCTCGGCGCCATCGCGCAGCCTGAGGCGCTGGCGGCGGCGCTCGCGCTGATTCCCGGCGTCGTCGAACATGGCCTGTTCCTCGGCCTCGCCAGCGCCGCGATTCTCGCCAGCGGCACGGGGTTGACGGTCCTGGGAACGCTCGACTAACGGCCATTCTACAGCGTGTTGCAGGGTTTGCCTGCGGTTCTGGGGCACTTGGGCGTGCGACATCGGCACGCCCGAATTCCAGTTTCCACTTTATGCGGCGATGCTCTATGGAGACCCCTTGATGCGTCATAGGACGCCGGGTCTGCCTCGGGCGGTCTCCGGCCGGGCGCTACGAAACGATCGAGCGGCTGGCGGGCATGCGTGCCGCGGGCTGCAATCCAGATGCGATTGCGCGATCCGGCGCATGAGGAAGGGGCCCACCATGATCCGTCACCATTTGGCCGGCGCGGCCGTCAGCCTGGCGCTCGCATTCGCCATGCCCGCTCAGGCGCAGACCGCCGCACAGCCGGCGCAGGCCGATGTTCCGCAGGGCCATCTCGAGGCGGGCCGGGACGTCGTCATCCTGTCGGGGCTCGCCGAATCCTTCGAGGCGATCTATCTTGAATTCCGCGAGCGCGTCACCCAAACGGTCGGCTCGACGCGTCCCGAGGTCCGCAAGGACATGGACGAGATCATCCTGGCGCTGCGGCCCGAGGCCGAGAAGAAGCGTCAGGAGATCATTGCCTCTGCCGCCTATATCTTCGCCAAGCGCATGACCGAGGCCGATCTGCGCGACGTTGCGGCCTTCTTCAAGTCGCCGGTCGGGCAGCGCTACAATGCGGCCCGCCCGCGCGCGATCGACGAGATCTTCGCTTTGCTCCAGCCCTGGAGCCTGCAGACCAGCAACTTCCTGTTCGACCGGTTCAGCGAGGAAATGCGCAAGCGCGGCCACCAGATGTGATCTGATCCGTCTCGATCGACGCCTTGTGAGAAACCGAAGAAGCCGCCGGGATCGCCTCCGGCGGCTTCTTCATGTTCGGCGCAACTGTCGATGGGCCGCCTGAGCCTTTTTCAGTTCTTGGGCCCGACCGGGAAACCGTCCTCGTGTTCCGGCGCGCTCGGCCGCACGCCCGTGGCGCGGTTGACCATCACGGTCACGATCCAGAGCACGACGCCGATGCCGATGAGCACACCGGCGATCCGGTACTGGACGGGATCGCGGCCGGTCCATGGCCCGGCAAAAAAGGCGCAGGCCAGCGCGCCCAGGATCGGCAGCAGCGTCGGCGTGCGGAAATGGTCATGCTCGACCGTGTCCTTGCGCAGGACTAGGACGGCGATGTTGACGACGGTGAAGACGCAGAGCAGCAGCAGCGCGGTCGTGCCGCCGAGCGCCGGCACTTCGCCGACGAAGGTGATCAGTGCGAAGGCGAGCAGGGTGGTGAAGCCGATCGCGACATAGGGCGTGCGCCGCGTCTCATGCACCTTGCCGAGCAGCGGCGGCAGCACATGCTCGCGGCTCATGCCGTAGACCAGCCGGCTCGCCATCAGCATGTTGATCAGCGCGCTGTTGGCGACCGCGAACATGGTGATGAAGCCGAAGATCCAGAGCGGGAAGTTTGGGGCGCCCGCCTGCACCACCTTGAGCAGCGGCGTCTCGCCCTCGCCGAGTTGCTCGGGCGGCACCAGCGTGATCGCCGAGATCGACACCAGCACATAGATCGTCCCGGTGATGACGAGGCCCGCGAGCAGCACCTTCGGGAAGATATGGCTCGGATCCTTGCATTCCTCGGCCATGTTGACCGAATCCTCGAAGCCGACCATCGCGAAGAAGGCGAGCGTCGTCGCGGCGATCACAGGCCAGAACGCGCCGCCATCGCCTGCGGTCTTGAATTCGAGCACGCGCGAGACGTCGCCCTGGCCGGCCATGATCGCCATCAGGCCGATCGTGATGATGATGAGCAGGCCGGTCAGTTCGACGCAGGTCAGCACGACATTGGCCTTCACGCTCTCGCCCACGCCGCGCAGGTTCACCGCCGCGACCAGCGCCATGAAGCCGAGCCCGATCGCGGTGATGCCGAAGGTGCCGGCAAGGCCCAGATTCAGGGCGTTTGACATGTTGGCGGCGAAGGCGCGCGAGGCGGTCGAGGCCGAGGTGATCCCCGAGCACATCACCGCGAAGGCGACGATGAAGGTGATGAAGTGGATGCCGAAGGCCTTGTGGGTGTAGAGGGCGGCGCCGGCGGCCTTCGGGTATTTCGTGACCAGTTCGAGATAGCTGAAGGCGGTCACCAGCGCGACGATGAAGGCGACGAGGAAGGGCAGCCAGACCACGCCGCCGACCTGTTTGGCGACCTGGCCCGTCAGTGCGTAGATGCCGGTGCCGAGGATGTCGCCGACGATGAAGAGCAGCAGCAGCCAGGGGCCCATGACCCGGTGGAGGCTGGGCTCGGCTTTCGTAGGGGATGCGGCTGCTGGTGAAACGGGGATGTCGCTCATGGCTCGTCGAGGCTCCGGCCGCTGACTGAGGGCAGCATGGTACGAACACAGTTGCGCCGCAATTGTTCACCGCCTTCATCGCTGCTCTCCCCGCAAATGACGAAAGCCGATAGACGAGGGCGCATCAGCCCGCCGCTTGAACCAACGGATCTCCCCGCATGAACGCCGCCCCTGTTCTCGTCACCGGCGGCTCCGGCTTCCTGGCCGGCCACTGCATCCTCGCCCTGCTGGCGGCGGGCCATAACGTCCGTACGACGCTGCGTTCGCCGCAGCGCGAGGCCGGTTTGCGCGCCGCACTCGCGGCCGCCGGCATCGACCCGGGCGCTCGCCTCGAGGTGATGATGGCCGACCTGATGGAAGATGACGGTTGGGCTGGCGCCATGGCCGGCTGCCGTCATGTGCTGCATGTCGCCTCGCCGCTGCCGGCGGCCGTGCCGAAACATGAGGACGAACTGATCCGCCCGGCGCGCGAGGGCACGTTGCGGGTGCTGCGGGCCGCCCATGCGGCGGGTGTCGAGCGCGTCGTGCTGACCTCCTCCTTCGCCGCGATCGGCTATGGCAAGGTGCTGACGCGCCCCTATTCCGAGAGCGACTGGACCGACCCGTCGCTGCCCGGACTCGCCGCCTATCCCAAATCCAAGACGCTGGCCGAGCGCGCCGCCTGGGAATTCGTCGATGGCGAGGGAGCGGGGCTTGAACTGGCGGTGGTCAACCCGGTCGGAATCTTCGGCCCGCTATTGGGGCCGGATTTGTCGGCGTCGACCCTGCTGGTCAGGAGCATGCTGGAAGGCAGGCTGCCGGCCCTGCCACGCCTGATGTTCGGTGTCGTCGACGTCCGCGACGTCGCCGATCTGCATCTGCGCGCGATGACGGATCCGGCCGCGGCCGGCGAGCGCTTCCTCGCCGCGGCCGGGGATTTCCTGACCATGCAGGAGATCGCCTGGGCGCTGCGCGACCGGCTTGGCCCCGCCGCCTCCAAGGTTTCGACGCGCGTGCTGCCGGATTGGCTGGTCCGCTTCGTCGCGCGCTTCAGCGCAGCGGCCAGGCAGGCCGCAACGCCGGAGCTCGGGCGAACCAAGAACGCCTCGAGCGCCAAGGCCCGCGCCATGCTCGGCTGGGAGCCGCGGCCGGCGGCGGAAGCGCTGGCCGCGACGGGGGAGAGCCTGATCCGGCTCGGGCTCGTCGGCGGACGCCGCTGAGGCGAGGCTTTAGTCCTCCGCCGCCTTGAACTTGTTCAGCCCCTTCATCACGAAGGGCGCGACCAGTGCGATGAAGGCGATGCCGAGCAGCGTCGCGGAGCCAGGATTCTCCAGCAGGATCATCGGGTCGCCCAGGCTGATCTGGAGCGCGCGGCGAAGCTGCGCCTCCGCCATCGGCCCGAGGATGAGCCCGACCACCATCGGCGCGACCGGATAGTCGTAGCGGCGCATCAGATAGCCGAGATAGCCGAACAGGAAGAGCATGCCGAGCTCGACCGGCGAGGCGTTGACCGCGAGGGTGCCCATGGTCGCGAAGACCAGGATGCCGGCATAGAGCCAGGGCTGCGGCACGGCGAGCAGCTTCACCCAGAGCCCGATCAGCGGCAGGTTCAGGATCACCAGCATGACGTTGGCGATGAAAAGCGAGGCGATCAGGCCCCAGACAAGGTCCGGCTTCTCGGCGAAGAGCAGCGGGCCGGGGTTCAGCCCGTATTGCTGGAAGCCGGCGAGCATGATCGCGGCCGTCGCCGATGTCGGCAGGCCGAGCGTCAGCAGCGGCACCAGCGTCCCCGCGGCAGAGGCGTTGTTGGCGGCCTCCGGCCCGGCGACGCCCTCGATCGCCCCCTTGCCGAATTCCTCCGGATATTTGCAGAGCTTCTTCTCGGTCGAGTAGCTCAGGAAGGTCGGCACCTCGGCGCCGCCGGCGGGCAGGGCGCCGATCGGGAAGCCATAGGCCGTGCCGCGCAGCCAGGGCGCCCAGGAGCGCTTCCAGTCCTGCTTGCTCATCCACAGCGAGCCCTTGATCGGGATGATCTCCTCCGGGTCGCGATGGCGCTTGGAGGCGACGTAGAGCGCCTCGCCCACGGCGAAGAGGCCGACCGCCAGCGTCGTCACCTCGATGCCGTTGAGGAGTTCAGGCACGCCGAAGGTCAGCCGCGCCTGGCCGGTAAGCTTGTCGATGCCGACGAGGCCGAGCGTGATCCCGAGGAACAGGCTGGTCAGCCCGCGCAGGGGCGAATCCCCGAAGGTCGCCGACACCGTGACGAAGGCGACGATCATCAGGGCGAAATAGTCCCACGGTCCGAACTTGATCGCGACCTCGACGAGCCAGGGTGCGAGGAAGGTCAGCCCGATCGTGGCGATGAGGCCGGCGACGAATGAGCCGATCGCGGCCGTCGCCAGGGCCGGGCCGCCGCGCCCGGCCTTTGCCATCTTGGAGCCTTCGAGCGCGGTGGCGAGCGAGGCGCTCTCTCCTGGCGCATTCAGCAGGATGGCCGTGGTCGAGCCGCCATACATGCCGCCATAGTAGATGCCGGCGAACATGATCAGCGAGCCGGCCGGGTCGAGCTTGAAGGTCACCGGCAACAGCAGCGCGACCGTCAGCGCCGGGCCGATGCCGGGCAGCACGCCGACGGCGGTGCCGAGGAAGACGCCGATCAGGCAGAACATGAGCTTTGACGGCTCCAGCGCGACGCTGAAGCCGTTGAGGAGCGAGAGAGCGGTTTCCATCGTCGGCGCTCCTCAGAGGAACAGGCGTTCGAGAGGCCCGGCCGGCAGCAGCAGGGTCAGGAGCTTGGCGAAGACGAGGAAGATCACGAGGCCGAGCACAAAGCCGATCAGGGCGTCCACGGCCAGCGCGCGCCGGCCGAAGCCTCGCGCCGTGCAGGCGAAGAGGATGGTGATCGCGGCGACGAAGCCGGCCCCGGCAGCGATGCAGGCGATCAGGCCGATGAGGCCGCCGACGATCCAGAGGAGCGCGCCGCGATCGGCCTCCTCCGGCCTCGGCAGCCCCTCGCGGAAGGCGACGAAGAGATGTGCCAAGCCCAGCAGCACGAGCCCGATGCAGGCGACATAGGGCATGGCGGTCGGCCCGAGGCCGTAATTCGAGGTGATCGTCTGCTTCGAGGCGTCGAAATAGACGATGCCCGCCAGGGCGAGCAGCAGGACGCCGACGATGAGGGCGGGCCTGTCCGGTCCGCGGGCCAGTTTTTCGTTCGTCATGGCATTCCCGTCGTCTGGCCGTGCATGCGGGGAGGATGGTGCCGAGGCGCGAAGGGGGCCGATCTCCCGGCCCCCTTCGTCTTCCGTGGCAATCTCAGGATTACTTTACGAGGCCGACATCCGTCATGACCTTGGCGACCCGCGCCTGCTCGGCCTTGAGGAAGGCCTCGAACTCGGCGCCGCCGAGATAGGCGTCGTCCCAGCCGCGAGCCTTGAGGATCTCGGCCCATTCCTTCGACTTGACCATCTTGGAGATGGCTTCCGACAGGGTCTTGGTCTGGTCGGCGCTGAGGCCCGGAGGGGCGACGACCGAACGCCAGTTCATCAGCTCGAGATTGACGCCACCCTCCTTGAGGGTCGGGGCGTCCGGGGCATTGGCGAGGCGGGCCGGGGACGAAACGCCGACGACGCGCAGCTTGCCGGCCTTGATCTGGCCCTCGAACTCGCCATAGCCGGAAATGCCGGCCGTGACGCGCCCGCCGAGCATCGCGGCCAGTGCCTCGCCGCCGCCCGAGAACGGGATGTAGTTGATCTTCTTGGCGTCGCCGCCCGCGGCTTCCGCGAACAGCGCGGCGAGGATGTGGTCGGCGCCGCCGGCCGAGCCGCCCGCCCAGGTCACCTTGGCCGGATCGGCCTTGACGCGCTCGGCCAGATCCTTGGCGCTCTTGATCGGGGAATCGGTCGGCACGACGATGACCAGAGCTTCGGCTGTGAGCCGCGCGATCGGCGTCGTCTGCGACAGGTTTACCGGCGACTTGTTCAGCAGGATGGCGCCGACCATGACGAAGCCGTTGACCATGAGCTGCGAGCCATCGCCCTTGGCGTTGATCAGCTGCGCCAGGCCGATCGTGCCACCGGCGCCGGTGACGTTGGTCACCTGCACGCTCTTGGCGATGCCGGATGCCATCAGCGCCTGCTGCATCGAGCGCGCCGTGCCGTCCCAGCCACCGCCGGGAGAAGCCGGAGCCATGATCTTCAGTTCGAGCTGGGCGAAAGCCGCCGTCGAGAGACCGGCGACCGCGACCGCCACGATGGCGCCGCGCTTCAGAATGGATGTGAGCATGTGAATTTCCTCCGCACGCGGCTTCCCCGCGCATTTTTTCAGCCGCAGGCCTGCCACTGATGGCTGGGCGCGTCAGCGTCAATTGCGCATGATTGCATAATCATGAGTCAAGAGATTTCGTCCGGCGGGTGTCGGTGATGCGCCCGGCCGCCGGCCTCTCCGTCTTTTGTTCTACGACCTCGGCGCACGCCCTCGACTCGCCACTGGCCGCGTTCGAGATGATCGCGTAAGCGCTGCACGATGACCACGACCGCCCCATCCGGAACCGAAGCCACGCCAGGCGGCGATGCGCAACCTTTGCCGCGCCGGTTGGCCGCGCTCGGCACGCTCCTGCTCGTTCTGATGCCGCTGGCGATGTGGCTGGCCAACCGGTCGGCCCCGCTGGTCCTCGGTCTCGCCGCCGGATGCTTTGCCGCCGCCGCGATCATGGCCGATGGGGTGCGCCCCTCCCTGTCCCGCCTGCGAACCTGCCTGCGCGGCCCGGTCGCGCTTGCGCTCTGCGCCTTCGTCGCCTGGTCGCTCGCGACCCTGGCCTGGAGCCATCGCCCGGTTCCGGGGCTGGCCGCGTGGGGCGAACTGGTGCTGCCGCTGGCTTTCGGCCTGGGGATCGCAGCCAGCGGCCGGTTCCGGCCCGGCATCGACGCCGAACGGGCTCTGGCTCTGGCGCTGGTCGCCGCCGTCGTCCTGATGATCGCCGAGCTTGCGAGCGATCTTTCGCTGCGCATCATGCTCGGTATCGGCAAGCAGCAGGGCTTCATTTTCAATCGCCCGGCCCTGACCTGCCTCGTCCTCTCGGCCGCCGTGTTGCCCGGGCTGTTGCGTCCCGCCGCGACGCCCCGCGATCGACTGCTCGCCGGATTCGTCCTGCTCGCCCTCGTCGCGCTCTCCTTCCAGTCGGACAGCGGGGCCACCGGCTTCGGCCTCGTCATCATGGCCGTCATCTGGGTCGCCGCGCTCGTGTTGCCGCGGGTGACATTGGCGGCTGTCGCGGCGGGCTTCGCTGCGACCATGCTTCTGTCTCCCGTCACGGGCCGGCTCGTCGATGCGAGCCTGCCGCCGGCGCTGCACGAAAAGCTTGCGGGTTCGCATACGCGCGAGCGAACCGATATCTGGCTGAGCTTCGGCGAGGCCATCCTGGCGCGGCCGCTGCTGGGCTCGGGCTTCGGGACGTCATCCACGCTGGATCGCCATCCGGTCGCGCTGGCAGTCTCGCCGCCGCACCGCCCGATGCTCGCCGTCGGTCATCCCCACAGCGCGCCGATGCAGGCCTGGGTCGAGACCGGCGCGATCGGCGCCGCGCTGCTGGCCTTCGCGGGGCTCGCCTTCCTGTATCGCCTGCGGCATTTGCCGGTTCAGGATCTGGCGCCGCGGCTGGCGCTGGCGGCGTCCGCCTTCGCCGTTGCGTCCGTCGCGCATGGCGCCTGGCAGGGCTGGTGGATTGCGGTGCTCGCCGCCGCCGCCTTATGGCTGTGGGCAGGCTCGGCCCGACAGGGACGCGACGATTGAGAGGGTATCATGGCTGAATTCGACGTCGATCTCTTCGTCATCGGGGCGGGCTCCGGCGGAACCCGCGCCGCGCGCATCGCGTCCGGCCATGGCGCCCGCGTCATGATCGCGGAGGAGGACCGCATCGGCGGCACCTGCGTCATCCGCGGCTGCGTGCCCAAGAAGCTCTTCGTCTATGCCAGCCGCTTCGCCGAGGATTTCGAGGACGCTGCCGGCTTCGGCTGGACCGTCGCCAAGCCGAGCTTCGACTGGCCGACACTGCGCGATGCCGTCGCCAATGAGGTGACTCGTCTGTCGGGCCTGTATCGAAAGGGGCTGGAAGGGGCGGGTGTCTCCATCCGCGAGGAGCGCGCGACGGTCGTGGATGCCCACACCGTGCGCCTCGCCAAGAGCGGCGAAACGGTCCGCGCCCGGCACATCCTGGTTGCGACCGGTGGCTGGCCGGCCTTCGATCCGCCGATCCCGGGCGGCGAACTCGGCATCTCCTCGAACGAGATCTTCCACCTGCCGAGCTTGCCGAAGCGCATGCTGGTCGTCGGCGGCGGCTACATCGCGCTCGAATTCGCCAGCCTGTTCGCGCGCCTCGGCGTCGAGGTCACGGTGCTGCATCGCGGCGACAATGTCCTGCGCGGCTTCGACGAGGACATCCGAACCCGACTGCGCGACGCGCTCGAACATGCCGGCATCCATTTCCGCCTCGGCTGCACGGTCGAGCGCATCGAGCTGTTGCCCGATGGCTGCCGCCGCGCCCATTGCGCCAAGGGCGCGCCGATCGATGCCGACGTGATCCTCGTCGCGACCGGACGGCGGCCCCATACGGCGGGGCTCGGTCTGGCGGAGGCGGGTGTCGAACTCGGGCCGGTGGGCGAGGTCCTGGTCGACGCGAATTCGGCCAGCAACGTGCCGTCGATCCATGCGGTCGGCGATGTCACCGACCGGGTCAACCTGACGCCCGTCGCAATCCGCGAGGGCCACGCCTTCGCCGACTCCGTCTTCGGCGGCAAGCCCTGGCAGATGGATCACGGCCTGATCGCCTCGGCGGTCTTCACCACGCCGGAGATCGGCACGGTCGGCCTGTCGGAGGCGCAGGCGGCGGCTGCCGGCCATGAGCTGCGCATCTTCGAATCCGCCTTCCGCCCGATGAAGGCGACGATCTCGGGCCGGGCCGAGCGCATCTACATGAAGCTCGTCGTCGACACGAAGACCGACAAGGTGCTCGGCGTCCACATCCTCGGCCACGACGCCGGCGAGATCATCCAGGCCGTCGCCATCGCGGTGACGATGGGTGCGACCAAGGCCGATTTCGACCGCACCATCGCCCTGCATCCGAGCGCCGCGGAAGAACTGGTGACGATGCGGACGCCGCGGGCTGGGTAGGGCGGGGCGATTGCGCCGAGGCTCGGTCGAGCGTATTCTAGAAATCGCAGGGCGCATTCTAGAATGAGGTGCTTGGATGGGCATCAGCATCAAGAACGACGCGGTCGAGGCGCTGGCTCGCCAACTCGCCAGCAAGCACGGCAAGGGCCTGACCGACATCATCCACGACGCGCTGCGCGAAAAGGCCGAGCGCGAGGCGGCCGAGCCGACGCTGTGGGAGAAGCTGGCGCCGCTCCATGCGGAACTCGCCGCCATGCCGAACAGTGGGCTTCCTGCCGATCGTGCCTTCTACGATGAGATCAACGGTGAATCGGAGCGGATGTGATTGTCACCGATGCTTCCGCCATCGTTTCGATCCTCATGCCTGAGTATGATGGCGCTGCCCTCGCGGAGCGGCTGGCGCGTTGTCTGTCGTCACAACGCTTCGTCTCAACCGTATCAATTTGGGAGGCCGCCAGCGCGATAGGCCGGCTGAAAAGCTGTGATCGAAGGCTGGGTCTGAGTCTGGTGACAAGGTTCATGGAAGCGCTCGAGATCGCGCCCGTCGCCCCCGACATGGCAATCACCGCGCTCGCGATCGACGCATCCGAGCGCTATGGCCTCGGCGGCGGTCGGCCCGGCATCCTCAATCTCGGCGATTGCTTCTCCTATGCGACAGCAAAGCACCTGAAGGCCCGGCTGCTATTCAAGGGCGACGATTTCAGCCACACCGATATCGAGCCGGCCTGAGCGCCCGCAGCCCGCAAGCCAGGCCCAGTTTCGGCTGATTCAAAATCGAAACGCGTTGAATCGTCGCCTGATGCCGTTGAATCGGTTTCTTACCGACCGGAATCATTTCATGAGCCGCGACCGCTAGCCCTTTGAATCGATTCAGGTTTCGCTAACCATGATGTCAGCGCGACCCGCCGCATGCTGCGCGATCGGCACAGTGGCCTTCGCGGCGTCATGGGTGTATAGGCCCGCCTTCGCGCTTCAAAGAGGTTAACCGGCGCGAGTTCAAGTCAGGAGCAGGACCCATGTCGGAGCGGTGGACGCCCGAGAGCTGGAGGGCAAAGCCCGTCCAGCAGATCCCGGATTATCCGGACCAGTCAGCCCTGAGGGCGGTCGAGCAGCAGCTCGCCGGCTTTCCGCCGCTC
>DATDBB010000377.1:0-12345 GCA_036525085.1 Allobosea sp. | reverse complement strand
GAACTCCTCGCTGGCGGTCGCCATCGGCTATCCCGATCTCGTCCAGGTTTTCACCGGCACGGTGCTGAACCAGACGGGGCAGGCGGTCGAGGTCGTCGCCATCACCATGGCGGTCTATCTGACCATTTCGCTCGTGACGTCACTGTTCATGAACATCTACAACAAGCGCATGGCGCTGGTGGAACGGTGAGGGCGCCACGATGACCGATGCAACCACCGAAAATGCCCCGTTCGCCTTCGTTCGCAAGGAAGCGTTGGAGCAGGAAGCCGCGCCGCTCTCGGTAGCCGGCCCCGTCGCCTGGATCCGGAACAACCTGTTCTCCGGGCCGGTTAATTCGCTGATGACGCTGGTATGCCTTTATATCGTGGCGACCAGCGTGCCGGATCTCGTTCGGTTCTATTTCATCGATGCGGTCTGGAGCGGAACCAACCGCGATGCCTGCCTCGCGGACAAGGTCGGCCGGCCGGTCGGCGCCTGCTGGGCCTATGTCGCCGATCGCTTCCAGTATTTCATCTACGGCTCCTATCCGGTGCAGCAGCGCTGGCGGGTCAACATCGTCTTCGCGATGTTCGCGCTCGGCGTGGTCTGGATGCTGTGGGACCGGGCGCCGCTGAAGAAGGTCGGCGCGTTCTTCTTCTTCGTGATGCTGCCGATCAGCGCCTACCTGCTGCTGCTCGGCGGCGACAGCGCCGAGAGCTTCCTGCGCTTCCTGATCCTGCTGACCTTCGCGCTGGCGGTGCTCTATCTCGTCCTGTCCTTCGTGCCGTCGCTCGCCCGGTTCTGGACCGGCCCGGCGCTGCTGGCGGTCGAGGAGGCGGCGCCACCCTGGCAGCGCTTCTACCGGCCCAAGCGCCTGATCCTGATGGCCATGGTCATCTTCGGCCTGATCGCCGTGCTGGCCAACGGGATCGGCCTGCCGCGGGTCGATACCGGCCTGTGGGGCGGCATGATGGTGACCTTCCTGATCGCAGCGGTCGGCATCGTGTTCTCGTTGCCGCTGGGGGTTTTGCTGGCGCTGGGACGACGGTCGCGGCTGCCGGCGATCCAGTTGCTCTCGGTGATCTTCATCGAGTTCGTGCGCGGCGTGCCGCTGATCACCGTGCTGTTCATGGCCAACACCATGCTGCCGCTGTTCGTGCCGCAGGAATACTCGCCCGACCGCCTGCTGCGCCCGCTGATCGGCGTCGCGCTCTTTGCCGCCGCCTATATGGCGGAGGTGATCCGCGGCGGCCTCCAGGCGATCCCGAAGGGCCAGTACGAGGGCGCGATGTCGCTCGGCCTCGGCTACTGGCAGATGATGCGGTTGATCATCCTGCCGCAGGCGCTGCGCATCGTCATCCCGGGCATCGTCAACACCTTCATCGGGTTGTTCAAGGATACGACGCTGGTCACCATCGTCGGCATCTTCGACTTCCTGAGGACCATCGAGGCGACGCTGGTCGACCCGACCTGGGCGACGCCGACCACCCGCGCGACGGGCTATGCCTTCGCCGCGATCTTCTATTTCCTGTGCTGCTGGGGCATGTCGCGCTACTCGATCGCAGTCGAGAGACGCCTCGCCGCCGGCCAGAAACGCTGAGAGGGACCACAATCATGGCAATGGCAGAAACCAAGACGAACGATTCTCGCCCCGCGGCCCTCAAGGTGACCTCCCTGAACACCGAGACGGCGGTCGAGATGATCGGCGTCAACAAGTGGTATGGCGAATTCCACGTGCTGCGCGACATCAACATCAAGGTCTCGCGCGGCGAGAAGCTGGTGATCTGCGGCCCGTCGGGCTCGGGCAAATCGACGATGATCCGCTGCATCAATCGGCTGGAGGAACACCAGAAGGGCCAGATCATCGTCGACGGAACGGAACTCACCAACGATCTCAAGAAGATCGACGAAATCCGCCGCGACGTCGGCATGGTGTTCCAGCATTTCAACCTGTTCCCGCATCTGACGATCCTCGAGAACCTGACGCTGGCGCCGATCTGGGTCCGCAAGATGCCCAAGAAGGATGCCGAGGAGATCGGCATGCACTATCTCAAGCGGGTCAAGATTCCTGAGCAGGCGCTGAAATACCCGGGCCAGCTCTCGGGCGGCCAGCAGCAGCGCGTGGCGATCGCGCGCTCCTTGTGCATGAGCCCGAAGATCATGCTGTTCGACGAGCCGACCTCGGCGCTCGACCCCGAGATGGTCAAGGAGGTGCTCGACACCATGGTTTCGCTCGCCGACGAGGGCATGACCATGCTCTGCGTCACCCACGAGATGGGCTTCGCCCGCCAGGTCGCCGACCGCGTCATCTTCATGGATGCCGGCCAGATCGTCGAGTCGAACAAGCCCAACGAGTTCTTCAAGAACCCGCAGCACGAACGCACCAAGCTCTTTCTCTCCCAGATCCTCCACTAAGGCTGGCGGCAGGAATTCCAGATGGCGCGCCGGAGTGATCCGGTGCGCCATCTCTTTGAGAACATAGGTTATTCTGGCGATCGATCGGGACCTGCGCCAGGGCCGTCGTGGGGGCGATGGGGAACAATGCGGGCCGGCGATGGTTGTCCTCGCAAATCGGAGGAACCATCATGAAGCCGTTCATTCCCGCCTTGCTGGCTGCCCTGATCACGTCGGGCGGCGCCTACGCCCAGTCGATCAGCGTCGGTCCCGGCGGGATCGAGGTCGATCCACGCTCGCCGCGCGAGCGCGCCGTCGACCGGGAAATCCGTCGCGAGGAGCGCGCCCGCGAGCGGGAGCGCTACTACCGTGTACGCGACCGCGGCGATTGCCGCACGGTCACGACGGTTCGCGAGACGCCGCGCGGCGAAGTCCGCCGCACGGAACGCGTCTGCGACTGACCGTTCCGCATGCCAGACAAATGGCCCGCCTTGCGAACAGCGAGGCGGGCCATTTGCGTTGCGACGATCTTACTTTCCGTCGCGCGCCTTCACGGCCGTGTCGGGAAAATCACTGAACAATCCGTCGATGCCGAGCGCCAGGAATGCCTTGTATTCGGCGGCCGGATCGCCGTTGAAATTGGAGGCGAGGCGCTTGGGCTCGCTGCGGAAGGTCCAGCTGTGGACCAGCAGGCCGGCGGCATGGGCGTTCTTGACCACGTCGGTCGCCGGCAGCAGGATGCGGTCGCGCTCGTCGATGGCACCGTCCTTGTTGAGGTCCTGCGGCTTGCCGTCGGCGCCGATGACCTGCTTGCCCGGCATCAGATAGGGCTTCCACGGTGCGACGCCGTCGGCATAGGTCGCGATCTCCTTCAGGCCTTCGGCCGTCACGAGATCCTTGAAGCTGCGCTTGTCGCCGGTGACGACGAAATCATAGGGCTTGTCGAAGGGGGCGGCGAGGACGATGCCGCCATCCTTGTCGACATCGTCGGCATCGACGAGCTGGAACAGCCGCACCTTCGTCTTGCCGCGCAGATATTTGAGATTGGCGGTCTCGAAGCTCTGGATGATCACGGGCGAGGACTTCTCGGTCCAGCCGGCGGCCTTGAGGGCGTCGAGCAGCCGGTCTTCGAGCGGCAGGCCGATCGCGGCATGGAAGATCGGATGCTTGGTCTCGGGATAGATGCCGATGGTGCGGCCGAGACGGGTGCTCTCCGACTTGGCGAGATCGATGATCTCCTGGAAGGTCGGGATCTCGAATTTGCCGTTATGCGACTGGTCGCGATCGGCGAAGGCCTGCTTGGCGCGCAGCGTCTTGATCTCGGCCAGGGTGAAATCGCCTGCGAACCAGTCCGTCGTCTCGACGCCATCGACCTTGCGGGTGGTCTTGCGGCTGGCGAATTCGGGGCGGCTGGCGACATCGGTCGTGCCGCTCATGATCGGCTCGTGCCGGGCGATCAGGACACCGTCCTTGGTGGCGACCAGATCGGGCTCGATGAAGTCGGCGCCCTGTTCGATCGCGAGCTTGTAGGCTTCGAGCGTGTGTTCGGGGCGATAGCCGCTGGCGCCGCGATGACCGACGATCAGCGGTTTCTGGCCGGACAGTGTCGGGGCGGCTGCCGTTTGCGCCAGAGTTGCCTGGGGCACGAACACGGCCAGACCGAGAACGGCCGCAAGGCCGGTGGAAAGCAGGGTCTTCGTCATCATGGCATCGATCCTTGGAGCGTCGTTTCGAGCGCGAACCTGATCGGGCGATGTGACAGGCGGTTGAATGCCTGATGGGCCTCCACGCAGCCAGCGCCGCGGGGAGGCGAAAGCTTCAGCGGCGCGGGCCGCTCTCGAGCGTGGTCTTGGCGTCGAGGCGCTTGGCGGGCGGCGGGGTCAGGTCGGGCGCAGGCTGCGCGGCGCAGGCGGCGAGCGCGAGCGCAATCAGGGAAGCGAGAGCAAGATGGCCGGCGCGCAGCATCGATCAGAACCTTTTGTTGCAAGAGGCAGTTGCCTCGTCTTTCAGCCTGTGGAAGGACCGCGTCAAGAGTATGTCGTTGGGCGCGCTATGACTGTGCGTCATGTTTGAAATCGTCCAATCTCGATATTGGCTTGCACAATGGCCGGCGCATCGACGAGCGTCCGCCTCGGAATTCGCCGCCATGACCAGTTCAGCAACATGACGCCTGCCGCCCGCATCAGCGCCGCCATCGAGGTGCTCGACGACATCATCCAGCGCCGCCGCCCGGCCTCCGACGCGCTCAAGGACTGGGGCTTGTCGCGCCGCTTCGCCGGCTCGAAGGACCGGGCTGCGATCGCCTCGCTGGTCTATGACGCCCTGCGCCGGAAAGCGTCGAGCAGCTACGTGATGGGCTCGGAGGCGCCGCGTGCGCTGGTGCTCGGCATGTTGGCGCGGCTTCGCGGCCTCGGGCTGGAGGAGATCGCATCGCTCTGCTCCGGCGAAAACCATGCCCCCGCGCCGCTGGACGCCGAGGAAGTCGACCGGCTCGTCGCCCTGTCGCTTCGCGGGGCTCCCGATTGGGTCTGCGCCGATGTCCCGGAATGGCTCTGGCCGGCCTTCGCGTCGGCCTTCGGGGCCGACGCGGTAGAGGAGGGCGAGGCGCTCGCCGGTCGAGCGCCGATCGATATTCGTGCGAACCGTTTGAAGACCACGCGCGAGGCGCTGATGGCCGAACTCGCCCATTCCAGCCCGGAGGCGGGGGCATGGTCGCCGGACGCGCTGCGTTTCCTGCCGGGCCATGACGGGCGCGGACCCTCGCTCCAGGCCGAGCCGGCCTTCTTCGCCGGTGGCTTCGAAATCCAGGACGAAGGCTCGCAGCTCGTCACGCTGCTGGCCGGCGCGAGGCCCGGACAGACCGTGATCGACCTTTGCGCCGGGGCAGGGGGCAAGACGCTGGCGCTGGCGGCGCTGATGAACAATCAGGGGAGGTTGTTCGCGACCGACCTCGACAGTCGTCGCCTTGCTCCCCTGCATGAGCGGCTGGCGCGTTCGGGGGCGGCAAATGTCGAGATCCGCATCCCGCGCTCGCGCGGCCATGAGCCGCTGGCCGATGTCGAGGGGCAGGCCGACCTCGTGCTGGTCGATGCGCCCTGCACCGGCTCGGGCACCTGGCGGCGCAATCCTGATGCCAAATGGCGAGTGCGGCCGGGCGCTCTCGGGGAGCGAATGAAGGACCAGGCCGAGGTCCTAGCGCGCGCGGCGCGGCTGGTGAGGCCGGGCGGGCGCATCGCCTATGTCACCTGCTCGGTCCTGCCCGACGAGAACGATGCGGCGATCTCGGCTTTCCTGGCCCGGCATGGCGGCTTTGCCGCCGTTCCGCTGGCGCAGGTCTTGGCGTCGGCGGAAGGGGATTTTGGCCCGCTGGCGCGCTTTGCCACCGCGCATGGTGTTCAGCTCTCGCCGCGGCGCACCGGAACCGACGGCTTTTATCTGGCCTGCGTCCAGCGCGGGGCCTGACAGGAGAAACAGGCCGTTGCACGCCATCGCGCGATGGCTTAACCGGGCGCGATGACGAGCGAAACGCACCACGACTCTATCCTCATCATCGACTTCGGTTCGCAGGTCACGCAGCTGATCGCGCGGCGCATCCGCGAGATCGGCGTCTATTGCGAGATCGCGCCGTTCCAGTCGGCCTCCGAGGCCTTCCAGCGGCTGCAGCCGAAGGGCGTGATCTTCTCGGGCGGGCCGGCCTCGGTCCCCGACGAGGGCTCGCCGCGCGCGCCGCAGGAGGTGTTCTCGACCGGGCTGCCGGTGCTGGGCATCTGCTACGGCCAGCAAACGATGGCGCAGCAGCTCGGCGGCCGCGTCGAGAGCGGCCATGCCGCCGAGTTCGGCCGGGCCGATGTCGAGATCGTCACGCCGTCGGCGCTGTTCGAGGGCGTCTGGGAGGAGGGCGGTCGCTACCCTGTCTGGATGAGCCATGGCGACCGCGTCACGCAGTTGCCCGCCGGCTTCACCGTCAAGGCGACGTCCGAGAACGCTCCCTACGCCGTGGCGAGCGACGAGGCGCGCCGCTTCTACTCGACGATGTTCCACCCCGAGGTGGTGCATACGCCCGATGGCGGCAAGCTCCTGCGCAATTTCGTCGTCAACATCTGCGGCTGCGTGCCCGACTGGAGCATGTCGGCCTATCGCGCCGAAATGCAGAAGAAGATCCGCGAGCAGGTCGGCAGCGGCCGCGTCATCTGCGGGCTGTCGGGCGGCGTCGACTCGGCTGTGGCGGCCGTGCTGATCCATGAGGCGATCGGCGACCAGCTCACCTGCGTCTTCGTCGATCACGGTCTGATGCGGATGAACGAGGCGGAGGAGGTCGTCCGGCTGTTCCGCGATCACTACAATATCCCGCTCGTCCATGTTGAGGCTGAAGAGCTTTTCCTGTCGGAGCTGGCGAAATGCGGCGCCGATCCTGAGGCCAAGCGCAAGACCATCGGCCGGCTCTTCATTGACGTGTTCGACGCCGAGGCTGCAAAGATCGGTGGCGCCGATTTCCTGGCGCAGGGCACGCTCTATCCCGACGTGATCGAGAGCGTCTCGTTCTCAGGCGGCCCCTCGGTCACGATCAAGAGCCACCACAATGTCGGCGGCCTGCCCGAACGCATGAAGATGCAGCTCGTCGAGCCGCTGCGCGAATTGTTCAAGGACGAGGTCCGGGTGCTCGGCCGCGAACTCGGCCTGCCCGAAGCCTTCGTCGGCCGCCATCCCTTCCCGGGGCCGGGCCTCGCGATCCGGTGCCCCGGCGAGATCACGAAGGAGAAGCTCGACATCCTGCGCAAGGCGGATGCGATCTATCTCGACGAGATCCGCAAGGCCGGGCTCTACGACGTGATCTGGCAGGCTTTCGCCGTGCTGCTGCCGGTGCGCACCGTCGGCGTGATGGGCGACTACCGCACCTATGACCATGTCTGCGCGCTGCGCGCCGTGACCTCGGTCGATGGCATGACGGCGGATTTCTACCCCTACGACATGGCCTTCCTTGGCCGCACGGCGACCCGCATCATCAACGAGGTCAAGGGCATCAACCGCGTCGTCTACGACGTGACGAGCAAGCCCCCCGGAACGATCGAGTGGGAATGATTCCGGTTGTTCGCTTGATGCAACGCCGAGGCTTCTGCGCGCGTCGTCGATGATCGAGAGCCGTTCCGACCGTTGGGCCGAGGTCCATTGCGAACGGTGGAAACGCGATGGGCTGGACTTGCCATGGAGAGGGAGCGCCATCCGCCTCCCAACGGAGGCGCTCCCTCTCCGCAGGGCTGTCCCTGCGCTCGGCTCAGCCATCGAGTGCCATGTTGATCAGGCCCATTCCGACAACGAAGACGAGTGAGCCAGCCCTATACCGGCGGGCACGCTGCGCCGGTTACGAGCGGATTAAATGGGTGTTACGCACCCGAAGCGGGGGCCTCGCTCCGACAATTCGGTTCGAGCTCCCAACTCGGGGGGAGAAAAGACACCGATTGAGTTTGGAGCCGAGACGCCAGTCTGCTTAAGATGATTTCAGAGATGATCTCTTTGGCAGCGAGAAGCGAATGCGCATCCTCGTAGCAACAAATTTCCACCCCATTCCTCCCAGCGACGGCATGCAACTGCACCTGTATGCGGTGCTTTCCGAACTCAGACGTCGTCATGACATTCTGCTGGTCAGTCCGCGTCCGACCAAATCGAGCGTCGACGAGCGAGAGCTGGCGAAAATCTGCTCCGATCATATCGAGTACGAGCTGACCTACGAGCAACCGCTTATTTCACGAAGCTTGACTGAACTGCGGACTTTCCTGACCGGTCGATCGAAGGTCGTGGATTGCATTCTGCGGTCATCTCTCCGAGATGCGGTCTTGCGCGAGGTCGTATCATTCAAACCGGATGTGATCCATCTCCAATCCGGCGCCGTGGCGGCGCTCGCGCCGATCGATGGCGTCGCGACCGTCGCGGCGCCGCTGGACGCCGATGACTTGAACGCGGCAGCTCGGATCGGCGCCGCGAGCAATTCGGCTGCGCGCTGGATGGCACGGCGTGAAGCAGCTCGGTTCAGACGCTTCGAGGCTGAGGCCTACGCTCGCAGCGATGAGCTCATCGTTGTCACCCAGCGCGACTCCGACGTGCTACGCGCGCTCAATGTCGCATTGCGGCCAACCGTGATCCCGAATGGGATCGACACGATCAAATTCCGCCCGGCAACAGATGGCGAGCCGGGATCTGCGATCGTTTTCCACGGGGCGATGGACTACGAGCCCAATGTCGATGCGGTCCAGTTCCTGGTCCGGGACATCCTGCCTATCGTTCAGAAGCGGCATCCGGATGCCCGCGTCGTTCTCGCGGGCAGAAATCCGAATGCAGCGGTACGCGAGCTCGAGGCCCCAAATGTCAGCGTGACAGGCGAGCTGGACAGTGTGGTTCCGGTGATCCAACAGGCTGCCGTCTACGTCTGTCCGATGCGTGTCGGATCAGGGATCAAGAACAAGCTGCTGGAGGCGATGGCCTGTGGTGCGCCAATTGTAGCCACCCCTCTGGCAACCGCGGGCATCGAGATCGAAAAGGGCGTCCACGCCCTGGTCGAAGATCAGGCGGGCAGCATCGCCTCTGCGATCAGCGATGTCCTGGATGACCCTCATTTGCGCACCCGTCTCGGTCGGGCCGCCCGCGAACTGGCGGAGCAGCGGTCGTGGTCTCGCTGTGCCCAGGAGTTCGAGCGGGTCTACGCTGCAGCCACGGGACGAGCACGATAGCAGCGACAGAGATCCCGTCTCCGCCCGGTATGGCGGGTGAAGGATCGTCCCTGACAGACCATTTTCTTGGAACGCCCCGAACGTCGGGCGGGAGCTGGCGGAAGGGGTGGGATTCGAACCCACGGTGGGCTTGCACCCACGGCGGTTTTCAAGACCGCTGCCTTAAACCACTCGGCCACCCTTCCGGTGCCGCAGTCATTGCCGGTCACGGGGCCATTTGGCAAGCGCCATCAGCGCGGGGCGCGAGCGGTGTCGGCACGACGTCAACGCTGTCGGCCGGAGCGAGGGCTGTCTGCCTGCCACGCCTCCTTAGATGGAGGTCCCGAGCCCGAATGAACCCGAAGCCGGGCTGCCGCGACGAATGGGTGTCAGCGATCGCTGATGCTCATTCGGACCACCTACCATGTCTCGCTCGCTCCGCATCGCCGGTTTCGCCCTTGCCTCGCTGACCATCGTCACCGTGGCGCTTGCCCAGCAGAGCGGCGGCGCGAGCCGCTTCGACGTGGTTCCGGTGGCGGTCGTCGCGGCCGATGAGGGCAAGGCCCGGCTTTCGCGCTCGGTCGAGACGCGCCGCGCCCTGACCGATTGCCCGGCGGGCGTTTGCGACACGCCGCCGAAAGGCTCCCGGACGGCTCAGAGGGACGCTTCGACCCAGCAGGGTTGCGGCAGCGAACGGCCGATCGCCCGCGACCGCAACGGCAAGGCGATCAGGCGGATCTGCCAGAGCCTTTGATCGGTCGGTAACAGTGCTTAAACCGCGACGCCATGCAGGTCGTAGGCGTCGGCACGCTCGATCTTGACGCTGACGATGTCGCCGGCGCGCAGGGGCCTGCGGCTCGCGACGTAGACGTTACCATCAATTTCGGGCGCATCCCATTTCGAGCGGCCCTTGGCCACGGTCGGGCCGGCCTCGTCGATGATGACCTGGATGCGCTTGCCGACCCGGTTCCTGACGGTGCGCGTCGATATCTCGGCCTGCGCCTTCATGAAGCGGTGCCAGCGCGCCTCCTTCTCCTCCTCGGGGACGAGCGGGAGGCCGAGATCGTTGGCGGGGGCGCCCTTGACCGGCTCGTATTTGAAGGCGCCGACGCGCTCGAGCTTCGCCTCTTTCAGCCAGTCGAGCAGGAACTGCACGTCTTCCTCGGTCTCGCTGGGGAAGCCGACGATGAAGGTCGAGCGGATGGCGAGATCGGGGCAGATCTCGCGCCATTTGCGCAGACGGTCGAGCGTCTTATCCTGGTGAGCCGGGCGCTTCATCGCCTTGAGAACATTGGGAGACGCGTGCTGGAAGGGGATGTCGAGATAGGGCAGGATCAGCCCCTCCTGCATGAGGGGGATGACCTCGTCGACATGCGGGTAGGGGTAGACATAGTGCATCCGCACCCAGACCCCCATCTGGCCGAGTTCGCGCGCCAGCTCGAAGAAGCGGGTGCGGACCTCGCGATCCTGCCAGAGCGAGGGCTTGTACTTGATGTCGAGCCCATAGGCGCTGGTGTCCTGCGAGATCACCAGCAGTTCCTTGACGCCGGCCTTTACCAGCTTCTCGGCCTCGCGCAGCACCTCGCCGATCGGCCGCGAGACGAGATCGCCGCGCAGCTTGGGGATGATGCAGAAGCTGCAGCGATTGTTGCAGCCTTCCGAGATCTTCAAATACGCGTAATGGCGCGGGGTGAGCTTGATGCCCTGGTCCGGCACCAGATCGACGAAGGGGTCGTGGCGCGGCGGCACGGCGGCGTGTACGGCCGAGACGACGCTCTCATAGGCCTGCGGCCCGGTGATCGCGAGCACGTTCGGGAAGACGTCGCGGATCTGCTCGGGCTCGGCGCCCATGCAGCCGGTGACGATGACCTTGCCGTTCTGCGCCATCGCCGCGCCGATAGCCTCCAGCGATTCCGCCTTGGCCGAGTCGAGGAAGCCGCAGGTGTTGACGATGACGAGGTCGGAGCCCGCATGGCTCTTGCTCAGCTCATAGCCTTCGGAACGCAGCGAGGTGATGATGCGCTCGGAATCGACGAGCGCCTTCGGGCAACCCAGCGAAACGAAAGAAATCTTCGGCGCGACGGCGTTCATCGGCTGGCTGCTCGACAGTTCTGAAAGGGGGAGGCGCAGCTTAGGCTCGCGCGCGCCTTCCTTTGAACCGTTTCAGCCTGTTTGGCAAATCCGGCGTGCGAGGCCGGCGGCATTCTTGCCCTGCCGGTCCTCAGGCGGCGACTGTCGCCACCGGCCGCTCGGGGTCCTGCGTCCAGTCGGTCATCGAGCCGTCATAGAGCGCGACCTCGTCGCGGCCGAACAGTTCGGACATCACGAACCAGTTCAGCGCCGCGGTGTGGCCGGTGTTGCAATAGGCGATCGCCGGGCCTCGCGGCACCGCATCGAACAGGGCCGATAATGCACCTGGCGGCTTCAGCCGACCTGTCGCCTGGTCGAAGGCCTCCGCGTAATCACGCGAGACCGCGCCCGGGATATGGCCGGCGCGGGTCGCCTCGGCCGCTTTCTCGCGGCCCTCGAAATAGCTGGCGGAGCGCGCATCGACGAGCGTCGCGAGCTTGCTGCGCGACGCGACGAGGGTGGCATCGCTCGTGCTGCGCAGCCGCTGCTGCATCACGACGGGGTAGGGGGCGGCAGGCTTCGGAGAGGAGGGGCCGGCCTCGACCGGGCGCGCGCCATCGGCCGTCCAGGCCTTGAAGCCGCCGTCGAGGATGGCCTGCTGGCCGTGGCCGATCGTCTTCAGCGTCCAGTAGACCCGGGCGGCGGCCGCGAAATCCGTGGCGCTGACGCCGGCGGGCACGATCACCACGTCGTCATGCGGCTTGATGCCGAGCCGGCCGACGAGCGCGGCGAGATGATCGAGCGAGGGCAGAAGCCCCGGCGCATTGCCGACCTTGGCGCGCCAGCCATCGGTGACATAGTCGGAATGCACGGCGCCGGGCACATGGCCGGCCTCAAAGGCCGCCTTGCCGCCGCCATCGATCGAGGAGCGGATGTCGACGACGACGAGATGGCCGTCGCCGAGCCGCGCCTGCAGCGCCTCGGGGCTGATCAGTCCGGAAAAGGCAACATCGCTCATTCGGCCGCTTCCTTCTTCAGGTTGTCGACGATGTCGATCGCGTAGGTGAACTCGGCGGTGGCTCCGAGCATGATCGAAGCCGAACAGTATTTTTCCTTCGACAATGTGACGGCACGCTCGACCTTCGCCGGAGCGAGACCGGAGCCGCTGATGCGGTAGGCGAGATGGATCTTGGTGAAGAC
>DATDBB010000376.1:0-13163 GCA_036525085.1 Allobosea sp. | reverse complement strand
CTGGCGAAGTCGAAGGTCACGGTCTTCGCCGTGTCGCCCGCCGGGGCTGTCATGGTCGGCGCGTCGGTCACGGGGGCGTCAATCCTTCGCTGAGGGCATAGGGCGCGAGCACCTCGCGGATGTCGCGCTCGCCGCGCGGCGTCAGCAGGGCCCGCGTCACCACGGCCTGGAGATGATGGTCCATCAGATGGGCGGCGCGGGCGGCATCGCCCGAGCGCAGCGCCTCGATCAACTGGCGGTGCTCCGAGACCGCGCATTCCGAGGAATGCGGCCGGCCATAGATCGCCAGGATCAGCGAGCAGCGCGACGAGACCTCCTGGACATAGCGCAGCAGCAGCGCGTTGCCGGTCATTTCGGCGAGCTTGATGTGGAATTCGCCGGCCAGCCGGATCGATTCCGGCCCGTCGCGGCCATGCGCCTTTTCTTCGAGCCCGACATGGGTCTCGAGTTCGGCTGCCTGGGCGGGCGTCAGATTGCCGGCCAGCGTCTCTGCCACCATGCGTTCGAGGCCGCGGCGGACATCGAAGACATCGCGCGCCTCCTCCAGGGTCGGATAGGCAACCGACGCCCCGCGATTGGGCTTGAGCTCGACGAGGCCCTCGACCGCGAGGCGGCCGAAAGCCTCGCGCACCAGCGTGCGGCTGACGCCGAGCTGCTCGCCGATCGAATCCTCCGGCAGCTTCATGCCGGGCTTGAGCGCCTGCTCGATGATGGCGCGGCGCAGGGCCTTGTAGACCGATTGCGCGCGCTGCCCCGGTTGGCGGCTCTCCGACATTTTTGCCGACATCTTGGCCCGTCTTTTCTCTGGTTCAGCCCTTTGGGGCTCACTCCATGTCACGGGATTCGGCTCCGCTCCAGTTTTCCGCTTGTCTTGATTTATCGTATACAATACGCTCAATCAATCGCATGCAAGAATGATTATCAATCGCACACTGTCTGCCGCAAGAATCACCAGAACGGTCGAAAATGCAGCAGCCACGAAGGCAATCCGAGCAGGCGCCACTGATGCCGCCTGCGGTCTCTGAAGGGGAGAGAGCGACGATGAAGGGCCTGACGCGCAAGAACTGCCTGACGCGCAAGAACTGCCTGACGCGCAAGAGCTGGTTGCTGGCGGCCGTGGCCGCGATCGCACTGACCGGCGCGGCGGAGGCGAAGACGCTGAAATGGGGCGCGGCGCGCGAGATCGCCTCGCTCGACCCCTATTCCTTCGGCGAGACCTTCACGCTGTCGGTGCTGAACCACGTCTATGAAGGGCTGGTGCGCTACACCGGCGATCTCAAGATCGAGCCGGCGCTGGCCGAAAGCTGGGAGACGGTGTCGCCCACGGTCTGGCGCTTCAAACTGCGCCAGGGCGTCAAGTTCCACAACGGCAACCCCTTCACCGCCGACGACGTCATCGCCTCACTGGCGCGCGTCACCCACGAGACCTCACCGCTCAAGGGTAACCTGCCGGCCTACAAATCCTCGAAGAAGATCGACGACTTCACCGTCGAGATCGAGGTCAACGGCCCCTATCCGCTGCTGCTCAACGACCTGACCAACATCTTCATCTTCGACAAGGAGTGGATGGAGGCCAACAACTCGCTGCTGCCGACGGATTCCGGCAAGGGCGTGAAGGGCTATGCCACCGACAACGCCAACGGCACCGGGCCGTTCTCGGTGGAAAGCCGCCGCGCCGATTCCAAGACCGTCTATGTCAAGAACGCGGCCTGGTGGGACAAGCCGCAGCACAATATCGACCGGATCGAGTTCACGCCGATCACCTCGGCCTCGACCCGTGTCGCGGCTCTGCTGTCGGGCGAAATCGACTTCACCAATGTGGCGCCGCTGCAGGATTTGCCCAGGCTTTCGGCCTCGCCCGAGGTCAAGGTGCTGCAGACCAACGAGCTGCGCTCGGTCTTTTTCGCCTTCAACCTCAAGGACATGCTGTTCGAGAGTGATGTGAAGGACAAGAACCCGCTCAAGGACATCCGCGTCCGCGAGGCGCTCTACCGGGCGATCGATATCGACGCCGTGCAGAAGCGGGCGATGCGCGGCCTGTCGCGCAACACCGGCGCGCTCGTCGCCCCGGCGATCCCGGGCTACGAGCCCTCGCAGGATGTGCGGCTGCCCTTCGATCTCGACGGTGCCAAGAAGCTGCTCGCGGCGGCCGGCTATCCGGGCGGCTTCTCCTTCCAGTTCAATTGCCAGAGCGACAGCCTCGTGAATGAGGAGGAGTTTTGCCAGGCGGTGGCCTCGATGTGGTCGCGAGCGGGCCTCAAGCCCAATCTCAGCCTCGCACCGCGCAGCCAGCAGGCGCCCAAGCGCGTCAAGGGCGATTTCGACGTCATCTCCTTCGGCTGGGCCAACGAGCCGATGATCGACGCCTATTCGCTGCTGGTGCAGGTGCTGCGTTCCAAGAGCGGCACGGGCGGCGTGTTCAACTGGGGCAATTGGGGCGATCCGCGCATCGACGCGCTGATCGACAAGGCCGGTGTCGAGCTCGATACGCCCAAGCGCATCGAGATGATGAAGGAGGCGCTGAAGATCGCGAAAGCCGAGCACCTGTTCGTGCCGCTGCATCAGCAGCCGATGGCCTGGGCGATGCGCTCGAGCGTGGCGAACACCGTGCAGGCTTCGGACAACAAGCCGCGGCTGTGGCTGACGACGATGAAGTGAGTTCGGTGTCATTCCGGGGCGCGCCGCTGGCGCGAACCCGGAATCCACGACCGGGCGAGCGGCTGCAATCGCCGCTTGTCCTCGCGGCACCCAGTCGTGGGTTCCGGGTTCTTCGCTGCGCGAAGCCCCGGAATGACGGAGGGGTTCGCGCAGCTTAGGGAATCGAACGACCATGCCGGCCTTCCTCCTCAAGCGATTGCTGAACGCGGCCGGCGTCATGCTCGCTGTGGCGTTCATCGCCTTCCTGATCTTCCGCTTCGTGGGTGATCCGGTCGAGTTGATGCTGAACGAGCAGGCGAGCCAGGCCCAGCGCGACGCGCTGCGCGCAAGGCTCGGCCTCGACAAGGGCTTCCTGATCCAGTTCGCGACCTTCGTCGGCAATGCGTTGCGCGGCGATTTCGGCATCTCCTACCGCAACCAGCAGGAGGTGTTCACGCTGATCGCGGAGCGCTTCCCGGCGACCTTCGAGCTGGTGCTGGTCGCGACCTTCCTGTCGCTGGCGATCGGCATTCCGCTCGGCGTCTACACCGCGATCCGGCGCGACAGCCTCCTCGCCAAGGCGCTGCAGTTCATCTCGGTGCTCGGCGTCTCGCTGCCGAGCTTCGCGCTCGGCATCCTGTTCATCCTGGTGTTCTCGGTGACGTTGCAATGGCTGCCGGCCTTCGGGCGCGGCGAGACGGTGCAGATCGGCTGGTGGAGCACCGGGTTGCTGACGGCCTCGGGCCGCAAGGCGCTGATCCTGCCGGGCGTCACACTCTCGCTGTTCCAGATCACGCTGGTGATGCGGCTGGTGCGGGCCGAAATGCTGGAGACGATGCGGACCGACTTCATCCGCTTCGCCCGGGCGCGGGGTCTGACCGCGCGCTCGGTCAACTTCCGCCACGCGCTGCGCAACTGCCTGATGCCGGTGATCACCGTCACCGGCTTGCAGATTGGTAACCTGATCGCCTTCGCGCTGGTCACCGAGACGGTGTTCCAGTGGCCCGGCATGGGGCTGCTCTTCGTGCAGGCCGTCACCTTCGTCGATATCCCGGTGATGGCGGCCTACCTGATCGTCGTTTCCTTCATCTTCGTGTCGCTCAACACGCTGGTCGACCTGACCTACGCCTATGTCGATCCGCGCCTGCGCGAGGACGCATTGTCGGGAGCCGCGAATGCTCGCTGAAAAGGAGACAGCCCGGAAGCCGTCATGGCTCGTCCGCTTCCTCGACAGCGACATCGGCTGGAGCTTCCGGCGGACGCCGGCCGCCTGGCTGTCTGCGCTGGTGCTGGCGCTGCTGATCCTGAGCGCGCTGCTCTGCCCGCTGATCGCGCCGCAGAACCCGCATGACCTCTCGCAGATCTTCATCGACAAGGCCGAGATCCCGCCGATCTGGTCGCCGGACGGCGAATGGCCCTTCCTGCTCGGCACCGACCCGCAAGGCCGCGACGTGCTCTCGGCCATTCTCTACGGCACGCGGGTCTCGCTGATCATCGGCTTCGCTGCGGTACTGGTCTCGATGACGCTCGGCGTCACGATCGGGCTCATCGCCGGTTTCCATGGCGGGCGCATCGACAATCTGCTGATGCGGCTCGGCGACACGGTCCTCTCGATCCCGACGCTGCTGATGGCGATCCTGGTCTCCGCGATCTTCCGCGAGTTGCTGCCGCCCAACCTGCGCGAACCCTTTGCCGCGGTCGTGCTGGTGATGTCGATCTCACTGACCAACTGGGTGCAATATGCCCGTACGGTGCGAGCCTCGACCATGGTCGAGCGACGCAAGGAGTATGTTCTGGCGGCGCGCATCATCAAGGTGCCGGCGGTCAGGATCATGGCGCGCCACATCCTGCCGAACACGCTGACGCCGGTGATGGTGGCGGCCACGCTCAATCTCGGCCTCGCCATCCTGTCGGAAGCGACGCTGTCCTTCCTGGGCGTCGGCATGCCGATCACCCAGCCCTCGCTCGGCACGCTGATCCGGATTGGCAACCAGTATCTGTTCTCCGGCTCCTGGTGGCTGGTGGTGTTCCCGTCGCTGCAACTGGGGCTGATCGTGCTGAGCGTGAACCTGCTCGGCGACTGGCTGCGCGATGCGCTGAACCCGAAGCTGCGGTGAGGGGGATGAGGGCGCAGGAACCTCACGGTCATTCCGGGGCTTCGCGCAGCGAAGAGCCCGGAACCCATGAACACTGGCGATGCAGTGTCTCTGCTGCCGTTCGCGCCCATCCGGATGGCTCCGTGTGCATGGGTTCCGGGCTCACGCCTATGGCGTGCCCCGGAATGACGGTGTGGAAGCCCGACCACGACGAACGACGATAACAAGAGGAAACGCCTGCGATGACCGCCTCCCTGCTGCTGCGCAATGTCCGCCCCTATGCCGGCCCTGCCGTCGACATGCTGATCGAGAACGGCAGGATCACGCGCATCGCGGCCGGCATCGAGGCGCCGGCGGGTGTCGCGGTCGAGGACGGCAAGGCTGAGATCGTCATTCCCGGCCTCGTCGAGGCGCATACCCATCTCGACAAGAGCCTGTGGGGCCTGCCCTGGTACAAGAATGAAGTCGGCCCCAAGCTGCTCGACAAGATCGACAACGAGCGCGAGAACAAGAAGCGGCTCAACATCGACCCGGCGCGGCAGTCCGCCCGGCAGTCGATCCAGTCCTCGCTGATGGGCTCGACCCATATCCGCAGCCATGTCGATGTCGACACCGAACACGGGCTCTGGGGCGTCGAGGGCGTGATGGCGACGCGCGACGGCTATCGCGACATCATCGACATCGAGCTCGTCGCCTTCCCGCAATCCGGCCTGCTGCGCCGGCCAGGCACGCTCGAGCTGATGGACCGGGCGATGAAGGCCGGCTGCGAGATCGTCGGCGGGCTCGACCCCTGCGCGATCGACCGCGATCCGAAGGGCCATCTCGATGCCGTCTTCGGGCTCTGCCTAACATATGGCAAGCCGCTCGACATCCATCTGCACGAGCCCGGCGAGATGGGCCTGTTCTCGACGGAGCTGATCATCGAACGCACGCGGGCGCTCGGCATGAAGGGCAAGGTCACGATCAGCCATGCCTTCAGCCTCGGCGCCGACCCCGCTCTGGTCGATCCGGTGATCGAGCAGCTTGCTGCGCTCGACATCGCGATCATGACGACGGGGCCTGCCAGCCGCCCGGCGCCGCCGGTGAAGAAGCTGCTCGCCGCCGGAGTGCGCGTCTGCTCCGGCAATGACGGCATCCGCGACACCTGGGGCCCCTATGGCAATGCCGACATGCTGGAACGGGCGATGTTCGTCGGCCTGCGCAATAATTTGCGCCGCGACGACGAGCTGAGGCTGGCGCTCGATGTCTGCACCACGGAGGGCGCGAAGGTCATGGAGATCGCGGGCTATGGCGTGGGCGAGGGCTGCACGGCTGATTTCGTGATCCTGCCCGGCGAGACGGTGGCGGAGGCGATCGTGACGCGCTCGCCCAAGCGCCGCGTCGTGAAGCGCGGCAAGATCGTCGCCCGCGACGGTGTCTCGATCAGGACGGCGCCGTGACATTGCGCGCCGCCCGACGCCCCGAGGGGCGCATCCTGCTGACCGCGCGCTGGCTCGTCGGCCATCGCGACGGCAGGCACTGCCTCTACGAGAACGGCGAGATCGTCTTCGAGGACGGCGAGGTGATCTTCGTCGGCCACGGCTTTCCCGGCGAGGTCGCGCGCCGGATCGATTACGGCAACGCGCTGATCGGGCCTGGCTTCGTCGATCTCGACGCGCTCTCGGACCTCGACACCACGATCCTCGCCTATGACAACCAGCCGGCCTGGAAGAAGGGCCGCGTCTGGCCGCGTTCCTATCTCGAAGCCGGCCCCTACGAGATGTATTCCCGCGAGGAACTGGCCTTCCAGAAGAAGCACGCCTTCGCGACGCTGATCCGCAACGGCATCACCACGGCACTGCCGATCGCCTCGCTGTTCTACCGGGCCTGGGGTGAGACGGTGCAGGAGTTCGAGGATGCGGCGGAAGCCGCGGCCGCGCTCGGCATCCGCGCCTATCTCGGCCCGGCCTATCGCACCGGCAACCAGCTCGTCGAGGTGGATGGCCGCGTCATCACACATTACGACGAGGCGCGCGGGCTGAAGGAACTCGACGCGGCTATCGATTTCGCCAAATGCCATGATGGCACTGCCGGCGGGCTGATCCGCGCCATGTTCGCGCCCGACCGGATCGAGACATCGACGGCCGAATTGCTGCGCCGGACGGCGGCGGCGGTGCGCGATCTCGACATGCCCGTGCGGCTGCATTGCTGCCAGTCGAAGATCGAATACGACCTCGTGCTGGCCCAGCACGGCATGAGCCCGCCCGAATGGCTGGCGAGCCTCGGTTTCCTCAACGAGCGCTGCCTGCTGCCGCACGGCACCTATGTCTCCGGCAGCCGGCATGTCGAGCGGCCCGGACGCGATCTCGAGATCATCCGCGATGCCGGGGCCGCGATCGTGCATTGCCCGCTGGTTTCGGGGCGACACGGCAATACAATCGACCATTTCGGCCGCTATCGCGCGATGGGGCTCAAGATCGGCATGGGCACGGATACGAGCCCACCGGACATGATCATGAACCTGCAAATCGGGATGATCCTGGCCCGCACCATGGCCGGCAGTGTGGGCGCGGTTCGCTCGGAGGACTATTACGACGCGGCGACGGTCGGCGGAGCCGATGCGCTGGGGCGGCCCGATCTCGGCAGGCTGCAGCCGGGGGGGCGCGCCGACATCACCGTCTTCGATCTGGACCGTCCCCATCTCGGGCAGGTCATCGACCCGATCCAGACCATGCTGCTCGCCGGCCATGGCCGCGATTTTTCGACGGTCGTGATCGACGGGCGTTTCGTCATGGAGGAGCGTGTCATTCCCGGCATCGACGAGGCGGCCGACAACGCCCGCGCCCAGGCGCAGTTCGAGGGCGTGATGGCCCGCTATCCGGAGCGCACGCATGGCCATCCCCCAGTGAGCGAGATCTTCTCGTCGAGCTATCCAGTCGAGCGGGCGGGGATCTTGGCATGACCGGGACCGCGCCGCTTCTCTCGGTGCGCGATCTGCGCATCGTCTTCGATGGTCGCCACGGACCGCTGACGGCGCTGGATGGCGTGTCCTTCGACATTGCGCCCGGCGAAATCCTCGGCGTCGTCGGCGAGTCGGGCGCCGGCAAGTCGCTGACGGGGACGGCCGTCATCGGCCTGCTCGACCCGCCCGGCCGGATCAGCGGCGGCGAGATCCGGCTCGACGGCCAGCGCATCGACAATCTGCCGCCGGAGCAGATGCGCCGGCTGCGGGGGCGACGGATCGGCGCGATCTTCCAGGACCCGCTCACCTCGCTGCACCCGCTGCTGACTGTCGGCGAGCAGCTTGTCGAGACGATCACGACGCATCTGCCGGCTGCGAGCAGCGAGGCCCGTTCGCGGGCACTGACGCTTCTGAAGGAGGTCGGCATCCCCGCCGCCGAGACGCGCATCGATCAGTATCCGCACCAATTCTCCGGCGGCATGCGCCAGCGCGTGGTGATCGCGCTCGCGCTCTGTGCCGAGCCGAAGCTGATCATCGCCGACGAGCCGACGACGGCGCTCGATGTCTCGATCCAGGCGCAGATCACCACGCTGCTGAAGCGGCTCTGCCGCGAGCACGGCACTGCGATCATGCTGGTGACGCACGATATGGGCGTCATCGCTGAAACCGCCGATCGGGTCGCGGTGATGTATGCCGGGCGCGTCGTCGAGATCGGGCCGGTCGAGGAGGTGACGCGCCGGCCGCGCCATCCCTACACGGCCGGGCTGATGGCCTCGATCCCGAGTGTCCATGCCCGACATGCCGAGCTGCACCAGATCGATGGCGCGATGCCGCGCCTCAACGCGATTCCCGCGGGCTGCGCCTTCAATCCGCGCTGCGGGCGGGTCCAGCCCTTCTGCCGCGGGCACAAGCCCGGCCTCCCGCAAGGTGCGCACGCCGCCGCCTGCCATTTTCCGCTGATGGAGGCCGCGCATGCGTCCGGATGAGGGCTTCGGCAAAGGGGTGGTCGCGACAGCCGAGCCGATCCTGACCGTTTCCGCTGCCTCCTGCCGCTTCGACGTTTCCGCGCCGGCGATGACACGCCTGCTGTCGCGTCAGCCGCGGCGCATCCTGCGCGCGGTCGAGGAGGTTTCCTTCACGGTCGAGCGCGGCACGACCTTCAGCATCGTCGGCGAGTCCGGCTGCGGGAAATCGACGCTGGCGCGCATGGTCGTCGGTTTGCAGCGGCCGACCGAGGGTTCGTTGCGCTTCCACGACATCCGCCGGGCGGACGGCACGGTCGGGCAGCCGCGCGTGCAGATGATCTTCCAGGATCCCTATGCCAGCCTCAATCCGCGCTGGCGCGTCGGCGACATCATCGCCGAGCCGATCCGCGAGCTGAAGCTTCGTCCCGACGGCGCCTCGACGCAGGCGCGCGTCGGCGACCTTCTCGAGATCGTCGGCCTGTCGCGGGCCGATGCGCAGCGCTATCCGCACGCCTTCTCCGGCGGCCAGCGCCAGCGCATCTCGATCGCCCGTGCGCTTGCGACCGAGGCCGATTTCCTGGTCTGCGACGAGCCGACCTCGGCGCTCGACGTCTCCGTGCAGGCGCAGGTGCTGAACCTGATGGTCAGGCTGCAGAAGGAACTCGGGCTGACCTATCTCTTCATCAGCCACAATCTTTCGGTCGTCCGGCACATGTCGGACCAACTCGCGATCATGTATCTCGGCCGTTTCGTCGAGACCGGCTCGGCCGAGGAGGTCTTCGCCCGAGCGCGGCACCCCTATACGCGGCTGCTGCTCGACACGATCCCCGATGTCGAGCGCCCGAACCGCAACCGCCTGCCGATGTCGGGCGAGGTGCCGAGCCCGATCGCGCCGCCGCCCGGCTGCGCCTTCCATCCGCGCTGTCCGAACGCGATCGAGACCTGCCGCGTCGAGGCGCCGCTGCTGCGGCCCATCGGCGGAGAGTTCGTCGCCTGCCATCTGGCCTGAGAGCCGTTTGGAAGTGCAAGTCCTCATCCTGAGGAGCCGCATAGGCGGCGTCTCGAAGGATGTTCCAGATGTTTCCGGAGCCTCCTGAAACATCCTTCGAGACACGATCTTCGATCGCTCCTCAGGATGAGGGCTCGCAGGGTTCCAAAACAGTCTCGGAGCGAACCTCGCCGGAAGCGGCTCCTATTCGTCGCATAGGAACTGTCTATTAGGCCGCCGGTCGCCGGCTGACCTATGGTCGAGGCAGACAGCCCGCGTCGTCATCCCCGCGATGGCGACAGGCCACCAATGCGGCCGACCTGCAAAGCAGGCGGCGCGGCGGACGGGCTCGCCGACCATAACAACAGGGGATCTGATCGATGGCACGTTTCGGAATTGCATCACTGCTGGGCGGCGTCGCCTTGACGCTCGTGGGGATGGCGGCAGAGCCGGCCCTGGCCGGCAAGGCCGACGACACCCTCAACGTCGCCTTCGCGCTCGAGCCCGAGGCGCTCGACACCTATAAGATCGCCGGGCGCGAGGGGCTGATCCTGGCGCGGCACATCTATGACGGGCTGCTCTACAAGGACCTCGACAGCGGCGAGATCAAGCCGGCGCTGGCCTCTGCCTGGCGCTTTGTCGATCCGATGACGATGGAGTTCGACCTGCGCGAGGGCGTGACCTTCCACAACGGTGCGAAGTTCAGCGCCGACGACGTGGTCTATACGCTCAACACCGTGCTCGACCCCAATTACGGCACGCGCTTCCGGATCTCGGTCGACTGGATCGAGAAGGTCGAGAAGGTCTCGGACTACAAGGTCCGGATCAAGCTGGCCAAGCCCTTCGCCGGTGCGGTCGAGATGCTGGCCGATGCCCTGCCGATCTATCCTGCCGCCTATTTCAAGGAGGGCGGCTCGGCCGGCATGGCGGCCAAGCCCGTCGGCACAGGCCCCTACAAGCTCACCGAGATGACGCCCGGCATCCGCTATGCCTTCGAGCGCTTCGACGGCCATTATGCCGGAAGCCCCAAGGGCAAGCCCGCGATCGGCAAGATCGTGGTGCGCACCATTCCCGAACTCAACACCCAGTTCGCCGAGCTGATGGCCGGCAAGCTCGACTGGACTTGGCGGATTCCGCCCGACCAGGCGGCCCGGCTCGCTGCCCGAGTCCAGATCGTCAACGGGCCGATCATGCGCATCGCCTATGTCGGCATGACCGTGACGGGCAAGGGCAAGGAACACCCGACCAAGAATGTGCTCGTGCGCCGCGCGATCAACCACGCGGTCAACCGCGAGGCGATCGTCAAGGCCTTTGCCGGCGGCGCCTCGCAGGTGCTGAACGCGGCCTGCAATCCCAAGCAGTTCGGCTGCGCGCAGGATGTCGCGAGGTACGACTACGATACCGCCAAGGCCAAGGCGCTGCTCACCGAGGCCGGCTTCCCTGGTGGCATCGACATCGAGATGGTCTTCGCCGCGATGCCTCGCCCGGTCGCCGAGGCCGTCGCATCCGATCTCGGCAAGGCCGGCATCCGCGTCACACTGAACGAGCAGCAATTCGCCGCCGGGGTGCAGAAGTGGCGGGCGGGCGAATTGCCGGCCTTCTTCACCAACTGGGGCAGCTACGGCACTGGCGACGTCGCTTTCATCATCTCGAACTTCTTCGGCGGCGGCGCCGACGACATGGTGCAGGACAAGGAGGTCATCGACCTCGTGACCGCAGCCGACCAGGCGCAGGATCGCACGCTGCGGCAGGACAACTACGCCAAGGCGCTGAAAAAGATCGCCGATCAGGCCTATTGGCTGCCGATGTACGACTTCAACATCAATTACGGCCTGTCGCAGTCGCTGGTATTCAAGCCGCATCCGGACGAATTCGCCCGCTGGTGGCTGTCGAGCTGGAAGTAGGTCTCGCGCTCCACGCCGTCATTCCGGACCTCCGCTTCGCTCCACCCGGAATGACGGCGCTTGAATTGAACGGTCCACGCTAGGGCCTGCTCCCGAACAGCCTCTGGACGAAAGCCGCCATGCTGCCTTTTCTCACGCGTCGCCTGATCGTCGCCGCGCTCGTCGCGCTCGCGGTTTCCGGCATCGCCTTCGGCCTCATGTTCGTGGCGGGCGACCCCGCCGTCGTGCTCGCAGGCCAGGCGGGGCGCGCGCAGGATGTCGAGCTGATCCGGCAGGCCTATGGGCTCGACCGGCCGTTCCTCGTCCAGTTCGTTTCCTGGCTGGGGCGGGCGCTGACTGGCGATTTCGGCACCAGCATCTATTTCAACCTGCCTGTCTCCGCGATCATCGGAGAACGTCTGCCGGTCACTCTGATCCTCGGCAGCGCGGCCTTCGTGCTGGCGATGCTGGTCGCGGTGCCGCTCGGCATCCTCGCTTCGCTGAAGCCTGGCGGCTGGATCGACCGCTTCGCGCTGCTGCTGGCCGTGACAGGGCAGGCGATCCCGAGCTTCTGGCTCGGGCTGATCCTGATCGTCGTCTTCGGCGTCTGGTGGGGCATGGTGCCGATTTCGGGCACCGAGAGCTGGCAGGGCTACATCCTGCCCGTCATCGTACTCAGCTACTACGCGATGCCGGCGCTGATGCGGCTGACGCGGGCGGGCATGATCGAGGTGCTGGGCGCCGACTATATCCGCACCGCCCGCGCCAAGGGGGCGGCGCAGACACGCATCCTGCTGGTTCATGCGCTGCGCAACGCCGTGCTGCCGCTGGTCTCGCTGGCGGCCGTGCAGTTCGGCCTGATGCTGTCGGGTTCGATCGTGATCGAGAGCGTCTTCGCCATAAACGGGCTCGGCCGCCTCGCCTGGGAATCGCTGCTGCGCAGCGACCTGCCCGTGGTGCAGGCGATCATCCTGATCCTCTCGCTGGTCTACGTCACGCTGACCACCGCTGCCGACGTCATCAATGCCTGGCTCGACCCGCGTCTGAGGAGCGCCTCATGACGATCCTCGACCGAGATTCGCAAGTCTTGCCCCATATCCTGCAACGACGCCGGCTCTGGCGGCGCATCCGGCGCGAGACCGGCATCCTCGTCGGCGGTGGACTGCTCGTGCTGCTCGCCCTGATCGCGCTGCTGGCGCCCTGGCTTGCCCCGCACGATCCGGTCGCGCAGGACCTGACGAAGCGCCTGCTGCCGCCGTTCTGGCAGGCCGGCAACAACCCCGCGCATTGGCTCGGCACCGACCATCTCGGGCGCGACTATCTCTCGCGGCTGATCTATGGCGCGCGGGTTTCGCTGGGCATCGGCCTCGGCGTCACGCTCTGCGCCGGGGCGATCGGCACGATGCTCGGCCTGCTCGCCGGCTATTTCGGCGGCCGCACCGACATGGCGATCAGCTTCGTCATCACGACGCGCCTGTCGCTGCCGATCGTGCTGGTCGAGCGGGCGGCCGTCGCGCTGGGCGGCGCCTCGCTGCAGACGCTTGCAATCGTGCTCAGCCTGCTGCTCTGGGACCGTTTCGCCGTCGTGGTCCGCGCGGCGACGCAAGGGCTGCGCAGCCGCGAATTCATCCAGGCGACGCGCTCCTTCGGCGC
>DATDBB010000375.1:0-7547 GCA_036525085.1 Allobosea sp. | reverse complement strand
AATTCCGGCCCCGATGCCGGCTTCCCGAGCCTCTTCCTCAACCGCTGGTGCATCCTGACGCCGCCTGATGGCACCGACGAGACGGCCATCGCCCGCACCCGCCAGTTCTGGGAGGGCATGGGCGCGATCGTCGAGGTGATGACCGCGACGCATCATGACCTCGTGCTCGCCGTCACCAGCCATCTGCCGCATCTGATCGCCTACAACATCGTCGGCACGGCCGAGGACCTGGCGGCGGTGACGCAGTCGGAGGTGATCAAGTTCTCGGCCGGCGGCTTCCGCGACTTCACCCGCATCGCCGCATCCGACCCGACGATGTGGCGCGACGTCTTCCTGCACAACAAGGACGCGGTGCTGGAGATGCTCGGCCGCTTCAGCGAGGATCTGGCGGTGCTGACGCGGGCGATCCGCTTCGGCGACGGCGACACCCTGCACAAGCACTTCACCCGCACCCGCGCCATCCGCCGCGGCATCGTCGCGCTCGGCCAGGAGAAGCCGGAGACGGAGAAGCTCCGCAAGGACTGACCCGGCCGAAATGCGGATCGAGGGCAGGCGTCGCCTTGCCAAGAATCGGCAAGGCTGGTAGAGGCTGCCGCGTCGCCGCTTTAGCTCAGCTGGTAGAGCACCTCATTCGTAATGAGGGGGTCGGGGGTTCGAATCCCTCAAGCGGCACCAGATACCCTTCCAGAACAATCCGAGACAGACCGAAAGCGCCCTGCTAGGCGACGTTTTGCGCCTGTATGTGTGCTTCACGGTGCGTGTCCGCGCGTTGGCCTACCTCAACTCTCATGAAAGCCGTCTGCTCTAGGCCCCACTTGTTGCGGAACGTCAACCTGCGGCGCTTGCAACGGAGGCACCAATTAGCGACCGTCTGATTTCAGCGGAGAACGACGATGTTCGGTCAGTGGATTGGCGAATATACCGGCAACAGCGCCGGCACGATCATGATCGACATCGATGATGGCGCTGGCTGCTTTGAAGGCCATGCCTACCTGAATGATATCGACCCCGACATGCCGCGCATGAGCGCTAGATTTAAGACAAACGGCAAAAGTCGGCGCGAGATTGTTCCTGTCGACAATATTGTTCTGACGCCCGGAAGGATTAGTGGAGACGAATTAAAAAAGAAATATCCCGATATCGCGTTTCCTGACGGTGCGACCGTGACGCTTGAAGAGGTCAAGGGCTCCCTATCAGTATCGTGGGTAACTTCAATTGGGTCGCTAGGGTCGGCTCTAATTCAGCGAAGCCAATCCGATAGGCCATCAAACCTCAAGGCTCATCCGAAGGTGACGAGTTGGACGAAGTTCTGGCAGTTCGCAGTGAAGCAGGACCCCGGCCGCTTCTTATTCAGAGGCCAATCGCGACCCTGGCGGTTGCGTACTGCATTCCACAGGACGCGTAGGAAAGATCTGCAAAAATTTATACACGTCGATATTCCCGATTTGCATCGAGTGGTCTCGGCGAAAGCTTCCTATTTCGATTTGCGGGATGAGCTTCACAACGGCGCCTTTTGGCACCTTATGCAGCACCACGGCTATCCGACACCATTGCTCGATTGGACAGCCTCGCCGTTTGTAGCTGCCTATTTCGCATATCAATCAGACCCCGCTCGAACGGCCGCCCAGAAAAAGGTTCGGGTTCTAATGTTTGACCAAGAGCAATGGAAGCGCGACTACTATCAGGTCAAATTTGTTGCAACAAGCCAACCCCATGTGTCGCTGATCCAACCGCTTGCGCTTGGAAACGAACGTTCACTACCGCAGCAAGCGGTCTCATTCGTAACGAATGTGGACGACATCGAGAGCTACATCAGGGATAGAGAGAAGCAGAAGGGCAAACAGTATCTGTATGCATTCGATCTCCCATATGCCGAGCGTGATGAGGCGCTTCGGCAGTTAACCCTCATGGGTGTAACCGCAGGCGCGCTTTTCCCCGGTCTCGACGGCGCCTGTGAGGAGATGCGCTGTCGGCATTTCGGCTTTGGTCCCTAGCTGATGTGCGTCAGGTTGTTGCAACTGCGCGGCGGGCCGGCGGGCCGCGAGACAGGTGGGCATCACGCGGGATCGTTGGTATTAGCGTTGGTAGGATTGATAGTCGGACTGAGAATAATCCTGAATTTTTAAGGTGATGCGGCCATTTCGTGTCGCCCTCAAGCGCACCATTCCCCTTTTCCCTCCACTGTGATTGCGCGAACTGGCCGAAGCGGCGGTTTCGCGGCGCGTCGGGTCGATGTCCCCGCACGGGAGCGTCGATCATCGCCGACGGCACCCCCTCACCGTTTCAGCCACTTCCCGACCAGGGTCATTTCCGCATGGTACAGGTCCGATCCGTCGGAACGGCGGACATGGACGCTGAAGATGCGCTCGTCCCCATCCGGAAGCGCTTCGCGAACCATGTCGGGAAGCGCGTCGAGGGCTGCGATGCGCGCAGCCGCGTCGTCGTCGAGATCCAGTCCCGTATCGTCGCGTTCGGAGCGCGCGCCATCTGAGCTGTCGATGAAGTAGCGAGGCATGACGGCTAAATGCGACAGCGGCCCGGGTGTTCCCTCGGGTGTTCCCTCAGCTGTTCCCTCAGCGCGGCTCCCGCGTCAGATTCAGATAGGTCGGATCGAAATCCCCGAGCTTCGCCAGGGCATCGAAGTCCCGAATATGGACGCGGCCGGCTTCCCAGGTGAAATAGTCGGTCCGCTTGAGGCTCTTCAGCACGCGGTTCACATGGACCAGCGACAAGCCCATCATGTCGGCGAGGTCGTATTGCGTCACCGGCAGGTCGAAGGCGTCGTCGACGACGAGCCCTGCCACCTGCAGGCGCAGATACAGTTCGCAGAGCAGGTGGCTGATATGGGACATCGGCGAGCGCCGCCCGATCGAGGCGATCCATGCCCTCTGGATGGCGCCGTCGATGACCGTGGACAGCCAGAACAGGCGCGTGAGATGCGGCGCCTGCTCGCTGATCCGCAGCAGATCCGAATGCGGCACGAAGATCGCCTCGCAATCGGTCAGCGCGACGACGCTGTGGTCCATCAGCTTGAGCAGGAAGGCGTGGAGATCGACGAAGTCGCCGGGAACATGGATCGCCGAGATCTGCCGGGACCCGTCCGCCAGGAACGCCTCGCGCGCAGCGAGGCCGCCGGTGATCAGGCAGCTTTCGGGAGGCCGCGTATGCTCGATGACGAGCTGTGCGCCTTTCGGGAATGATTTCTTGCGCTGCGTCAGGCCCAGGATCCGGGCGCGATCCTCTTCGGTCAGTTCGTCCCTGCCGCCGAGAGCATTGATGAGATAGGTCAGTCCGGACACCTTGGCTCCTTCGCCTTGGGCTATGGCATCGCACATCGCATCGTTCGTGCTCGCGAGTTGCCCGGCCGTCAGGCTGTCCCGCACGCGGTGCCACCAATCCGGTTCTACCGTCATGTCATTTGATATGTTCCCGCAAGAAACGTCCTTCCAGCATCCCATCGCGCCGGGAAATGAACCTCCCCCATCGCGCACCAACTACGGAAACTCTCTCTCCCGGCTCTCGGTTAAGCTTCTGACTGCGGTTCTTGCAGCCGCGCATTTTGTGTCAGGAACTCCACGATGTCGGCTGCGACCGAACGCCGTTCCTTCTTGACGGCGCCCGCGCCGGCAATCTCACCGGCCATTTCCGCCGGCGAGGCCGCTCGTGCTGGTGATGTCGAGAAGCGGCTGCACGAAGCCCGCGCGGCGATTCCGGGCAGCATCGTGTTCACCACCAGCTTCGGCCTGGAAGACCAGGTCCTGACGCATGTCATCGCGCGCAGCGGGCTGGGCGACAGGGTCTCCTTCGTGACGCTGGATACGGGCCGACTCTTTCCGGAGGTCTATGATCTCTGGGCGCAGACGGAAGAGCGCTACGGCGTGTCGATCCAGGCCCATCTGCCTCGGGCCGACGATGTCGAGCGCCTCGTGCGCGATCAGGGCATCAACGGTTTCAGGACCTCGCCAGAGGCGCGCAAGGCATGCTGCGCGGTGCGCAAGCTCGTGCCGCTGGAGCAGGCCTTGCGGGGCGCCTCCGGCTGGATCACCGGCTTGCGGGCCGATCAGTCGCAGGCTCGCGCCGACACCTCGTTCATGCACGAGGATATCGAGCGTGGCCTGATCAAGATCAGCCCGCTCTACGACTGGTCGCGCGAACGGGCGCTGGATTTCGCACGCGGTAACGATGTCCCACTGAACCCGTTGCATGAGCGTGGGTTCGTCTCGATCGGCTGCGCGCCCTGCACGCGCGCGATTGCGCCCGGCGAGCCGGAGCGGGCCGGGCGCTGGTGGTGGGAGCAGGACGTCGCCAAGGAATGCGGCCTGCATGTCGGCGCTGACGGCAAGCTCGTCCGCGCGCGTGCCGTGGAGGTCGCGCCATGATCGCGCCGGGACATCTCCAGAAGCTCGAAGCCGAGGCGATCTTCATTCTGCGCGAGGTCGCCGCGACCTGCGACAACCCCGTGCTGCTCTATTCGATCGGCAAGGACTCGGCCGTGCTGCTGCATCTTGCGATGAAGGCGTTCGCGCCCGGCAAGCCGCCTTTCCCGCTGCTGCATGTCGATACGACCTGGAAGTTCCGCGAGATGATCGCCTTCCGCGACGAGACCGCACGCCGGCTCGGGCTGGAACTGATCGTCCACGTCAACGAGGATGGCGTGAAGGCCGGCATCGACCCGATTTCCTCGGGTTCGCGCATCCACACCGATGTGATGAAGACGCAAGGATTGAAGCAGGCGCTCGACAAATACGGCTTCGATGCCGCTTTCGGCGGCGCGAGGCGCGACGAGGAAAAGACCCGCGCCAAGGAGCGCGTCTTCTCGCTGCGCAGCGCCGATCATCGCTGGGACCCGAAGAACCAGCGGCCCGAGCCCTGGTCGCTGTTCAACACGGCCAAGCGCAAGGGCGAGAGCTTCCGGGTCTTCCCGCTCTCCAACTGGACCGAGCGTGACGTCTGGGACTACATCGCGCTGGAAAGCATCCCCGTCGTGCCGCTCTACTTCGCCGCTCCGCGCCCGGTGTTGCGCCGCGGCGACGCACTGATCATGCGTGACGACGAGCGTCTGCCGCTGCTGCCGGGCGAGGTGGTCGAGACCCGCATGGTCCGCTTCCGGACACTCGGTTGCTATCCGCTGACCGGCGCGATCGAGAGCGATGCGACCACGCTCACCGACATCATTGCCGAGATGCGGACATCGCAGAGTTCCGAGCGCCAGGGCCGGATCATCGACCATGACGGGTCGGGTTCGATGGAGCAGAAGAAGCAGGAAGGCTATTTTTGATGAGTGCCCTCGAAGCCCGGCAGCGCGCCCGCGAGGCGACGCTGCCAGGAAACGGCCCGGCCAATGACGACGGCCTGCAGCCACGTTCGTTGCTGCGCTTCATCACCTGCGGATCGGTCGATGACGGCAAGTCGACGCTGATCGGCCGCATCCTGTTCGAGACGGGCGCGGTCTTCGACGACCAACTCGGCGCGCTGCAACGGGATTCCCGCAAGTTCGGCACGCAGGGCGACAAGGTCGATTTCGCGCTGCTCGTCGACGGGCTTTCGGCCGAGCGCGAGCAGGGCATCACCATCGACGTCGCCTATCGCTATTTCTCGACGCCGCGCCGCGCCTTCATCGTCGCGGATACGCCCGGCCATGAGCAATACACCCGCAATATGGCGACCGGCGCCTCGACGGCCGATCTCGCCGTCATCCTGGTCGATGCGCGGCTGGGCCTGCTCAAGCAGACGTTGCGGCACTCCTTCATCGTGTCGCTCGTCGGCGTCCGCCACATCGTCGTCGCCATCAACAAGATGGATCTGGTCGATTACGACAGGGATGTCTTCGAACGCATCTGCGCTGAATATCGCCGCGCCGTTGCAGGGCTGGGCTTCACTCAGATCAGCTTCGTCCCGATCTCGGCGCGTGACGGCGACAACGTCACCAGCGCCTCGGCCTCGATGGGCTGGTATCAGGGCGCGCCCTTGCTCGACCATCTCGAGACCGTCGCGATCGAGCCCGAAAGCGCGGCGCATCCGGGCGCGGTGCTGCCGGTGCAATGGGTCAACCGGCCCGATTCCAGCTTTCGCGGCTATTCCGGCAATCTCGCCCTCGGCCATCTCGCGACGGGTGACGCGGTGGCCGTCCTGCCCTCCGGCCGCACCAGCCGCATCGCGCGCATCCTGACACCGGCGGGCGATGCCGGGCACGCTTCCGCCGGTCAGGCCCTCACCGTCACGCTCGAGGACGAGATCGACATCTCGCGCGGGGACCTGATCGTTGCCGCGGCGCAGCGCCCGGCGATGCGGCGCAAGCTGACCGCGCGGCTGCTCTGGACCAGCGAGACACCGCTTGCGCTCGGCAACGGCTATGGGCTGAAGCTCGCCAGCAGCAATGCCCATGCGGTGGTCAGGACGCTGCATCACGGCATCGATGTGGCGACGCTGGCCGAAGCGCCCGCGACGGCTCTGACGATGAACGACATCGGTCTCGTGACGATCGATCTCGACCGGCCGATGGCCGCCTTGTCTTTCGCTGAAAGCACGGAGCTCGGCGGCTTCATCCTGATCGACCGCATCAGCCATGAGACGGTCGCGTTCGGCTTCGTCGCCGAGGACTTGCCGCAGCAGGCCGAGGCGGGCAGCCGCTCCGAAAGCCGGGTGGTGGCCCTGCGTTCGAAGCTCCGCAGCCATGTCGGTCCGGCCGGCTCGGCCAGGCGGGCGGGCGTGGCCGGCCTGGGCTTCGGGCATGCGGCGGGAAGCCTTCTTGCCGGCGTCGCCGTCTATGGCTTGACGGGCAGCCTCGCGATGGCGTTGGCTGTCGCTGCAGCCGATCTCGTTCTGCGACCTCTCCTGCTCGGCGCTGGTTGGGCATCTGCGTATGCCCTCTGGCGGCGGCACCAGCGTCGGAACCAACCGGCGCCGGAGAATGTTCTGGGTGACGGGATCTGAACACGCGGAAAGAGAGAAAGCAGCTGTTCACATGGGAGGAAAATCAGCCTTCTTCGATGGGGGCGAGCTTCGGTAGTCTGTTCTCCGGAACCGGCCAACTTTGAAACACAGTGCTGCCTCAAACAGTTGTCGGCCGATCTGGTTCAGCATACGCTTCGTTCTGTAAAAAGAACATTCTGATCGAAATCTCGGAATGTTCCCCACGACGGAGAGCACAATGGCCCGCCCCGCATTTCGCCGCCTGCTTCAAGCCGGCCTCGTTCTCGGAGCCTTCTCGTTGTGCTTCGGCGTTGTCGCCGGTGCGCGGGCGCAGACCGAGCTCCTGAACGTTTCCTATGATCCGACGCGTGAGCTCTACCGCGAGATCAACGCCGCCTTCATCGCGGAGTGGAATGCCAAGAACGCCAAGACGATCAGGACGATCCGCCAGTCGCATGGCGGCTCCGGGGCCCAGGCTCGCACCGTCATCGACGGACTGAATGCCGATGTGCTGACGCTGGCGCTTGCGGGCGACATCGACGCCGTTGCCCAGCGGTCGAAGAAGCTGCCGGAGAACTGGCAGTCGCGCCTGCCGCAGAACTCCTCGCCCTACACCTCGACGATCGTGTTCCTCG
>DATDBB010000374.1:0-3841 GCA_036525085.1 Allobosea sp. | reverse complement strand
CTATTGCCGCCGCAAGCTCGGGCTGGAGGAGCCGACCTATCTCCACCCCGGCATGGAGCCATTCCTGTCGGAGACGCATGGCATCATCGTCTACCAGGAGCAGGTGATGCAGGTCGCCCAGGCGCTCTCCGGCTATTCGCTCGGCGAGGCCGACCTGCTGCGCCGCGCCATGGGCAAGAAGATCAAGGCCGAGATGGACGCCCAGCGCGACCGCTTCGTCAAAGGCGCGATCGACGGCGGCATCAAGAAGGAGATCGCCTCCGAGATATTCGACCTGCTGGCGAAGTTCGCCGACTACGGCTTCAACAAGAGCCATGCGGCGGCCTATGCGATCGTCGCCTTCCAGACCGCCTATCTCAAGGCGAATTATCCGGTCGAGTTCCTGGCCGCGTCGATGACGCTCGACATGGGCAACACAGACAAGCTCTCGGAATTCCGCCGCGATGCCGAGCGCCTCGGCATTAAGGTCTTACCCCCCGCGATCAACCGTTCCGGCGTCGAATTCGACGTCCATGAAGGCGCGATCCACTATGCGCTGGGCGCGATCAAGGGCGTCGGCACCGCCGCGGTCGAATCGATCGTCGCTGCGCGCCGCACGGGGGGAGCTTTCAAGGACCTCGCCGATTTCGCCCGGCGCATCGACACCAAGCTGGTCAACCGCCGCACCATCGAGGCGCTGATCGCGGCGGGTGCGATGGATGCGCTTGAACCCGAGCGCGCCCGCGCCATGGCCGCGATCGACGGCATGCTGGCGCTCTCGAACCGCACCCGCGACGAGGCGGCGGCCGGGCAATCCGATTTCTTCGGCGGCGGCTCGGTGCAGGAGGCGTTCCGCATCCCGCCGGTCGAACCCTGGGCCCCGGCCGAACGGCTGAAGCGCGAGCATGACGCCGTCGGCTTCTTCCTGTCGGGCCATCCGCTCGACGATTTCGAGCATGTGCTGAAGCGCCTGCGCGTCCAGCGTTTCGCCGATTTCGCGCAGACTGTGCGCGCCAATGGCACCGGCGTCGCCAAGGTCGCGGTTTCCGTCATCGACAAGTCGGAGCGGCGAACCAAGTCCGGGTCCAAGATGGGCATCGTCAACCTGTCCGATCCCAGCGGCCAGTTCGAGGCCGTGCTGTTCTCGGAAGGGCTGCAGCGCTATCGCGATCTGCTCGAGCCCGGCAGGGCGCTGGTCTTGCGCCTTTCGGCCGTGCTCGATGGTGAGGACGTCCGCCCGCGCATCGAGGATGTCGAGGTGCTGGACGATCTTGCCGCGCGCCAGAAGCAGGACCTTCTGGTCTATCTGCGCGACGACCGGGCGCTCGCCTCGATCGCCGAGCGCGTGCGCCCGCGCGGCGACGGCATCAGGGCCGAAGGCAAGATCGCCCTGGTGATGATCCTCAACGACGGCGCCCAGGAGGTCGAGATCGAGCTGCCCGGCAAATACCCGGTCAACCAGCAGATCGCCAATGCGGTCAGGGCTGCGCCGGGCGTGGTCAGCGTCGAACTGCGCTGAGATGCGCGCTCCGGCCTTGTGCGGACCGGCTGGCAGTGCATTCTGACGCGGGGACGCCGTGTCCTGTCGGGGCGTCGACATGCGACGCCAATGCCGGGGGGCAGCCATGAAGCACTATGTCGCGCATATCCCGATGACCCTCGCCGTTCCCGAGGCGATGTACTGGGCCATCAAGGACGTGCTGGAAGGCGAGTACGAGACCGGCTTCGACGGCGTCGGCCTCGATATCCTCGACATCGGCGCCAATGTCGGCTCCTTCGCACTCTGGGCGACGGCGCGCTGGCCGGGCAGCATCGTCACCTCCTATGAGCCGCATCCCGGCACCTTCGAGCTGCTGAAGCGCAACACCCACCAGCGCCGCGACATCGTGGCGGTCAATGCCGCGCTGTTTCCGGGCGGCGCCAAGACGGCGAGCTTCGTCAGCCGCTTCGCCGGCGATGGCGAATCCGGCCTGGCCGCCTATGCCGGCGACACCTTCGTCGATGGGGCGATGGTCGAGCGCTACGAGGTCGCGGTCGTTGATCCCGCCAGCCTGCCGTCGGCCGACATCGTCAAGATCGACATCGAGGGCGGGGAGGGCGACGTGCTCGACGCCATCGACCTGTCGAAGACCTCGCTCGTGCTGCTGGAATACCAGAACCGCAAGAACCGCGATCAGCTCGCGGCCCGGCTTCAGGCCGATTTCGACCTGATCGACACCGTCGAACACATCTGGGATCCGCTGCTCGAGCAGCGTTGCTACCGGCCCGAACTGGCGGGCGACGTCTATGGCCGCATGTTCGCTGCCCGCAAGGGCATCACGCGGATGACGCGCGCGGCCGGGACGTAGACGAAGGCGTCTGGGCGTCGTGACGGCCGGACTGAACCGGATCAACTCGCCAGCGCGTCGATCCGGCTCTGAACCCGGTCGCGGCCCAGGCGCTTGGAGCGGTAGAGCGCCTCGTCGGCGTCGCGCAGGAGGGCATCGAGCGTCTGCGATGCGGCATTCCCTTCGGTGACGCCGATGCTGAGCGTCGGCGGCTTGCCGTTGCAGCCACGCTCTACCGCTGCCGCGCTGAAAGCCTGGCGAAGGCGCTCGGCGACGCGCATGGCCTCCTGCAGCCCCATGTCCGGCAGGATCACCGCAAACTCGTCGCCGCCGTGGCGGGCGACGATGTCGCCCTGGCGCAACACCTGGCGGGCGACGTCGGCGAAGAGCCGCAGGACCTCGTCTCCGGCTGCATGACCGCGGGTATCGTTCAGCGTCTTGAAGTGGTCGATGTCGATCAGCAGCAGAGCGAGCCGGCGGGTCCGTCGCGGGCCGGTGCTGCCGAGCTTGGCGATGGCGCGTTCGAGCCCGCTGCGGTTCATCGCACCGGTGAGGGGATCGTGCTGCGCCAGAAAGACGAGCTGGTTGCGGCTGCGTTCGGTCACCAGCAGCATCAGTGCGTTGCTGCGCATGATGATGAAGGCCGTGGCCGTGACGGCCAGCCACGGCAGGGGCGCCTGCTTCTCGGAGAACAGGTCGGAACCGAGCTGCCCGGTCAGCGCGAGCCAGCCCCTCAGCAGGAACAGCAGCGATGTCGGAGCGAACAGACCGACCAGCATCCAGGCCGACAGCAACCGCTCGCGGCGCACGAGCCGCAAACCCTCGCGGACGACCAGCAGGTCGCAGAACGAGCAGAGCACGGACATGAGGATCACGCGCTTCGCAAAGCCCTCCGGCTCGTGCCACAGGAAAAGCAGGGCGCCGGCGCCTGCCACCGAGCCGAGATGGAGCGTTGCGCGCGCCGGCTGCCCTGCGAAACTGCGCACGCTGGCAAGCAGCAGCAGGTATCCTGACAATGACGCCATATTGGCGACTTCGATCGACACAAAGTCGGGAATCATCCCCCGCAAGGCGATGAGCGCCATGCCGCTGCCGACCAGCAGGCTGCTCAGGCCCCAGAGCAGCGGCCAGCGCTCGCGGCGTGAGCTGACGAAGGCGAAGAGCTGGATGCAGCCCAGGATGATGCAGGTGGTCGCGCCTACCACATAGATCGTGCGCAGATCGAGAATCACGGGGCGGATTGCGGTCCTGTGGCGATCGCTCCTTACTAGCGGGCGGTCGTGAACGGAGTCGAAACGGCGCGGGCAAACATGCGGCCCGATCTTGCATTCCTGCGCCATCCCCTGTATGGCGCAGCCCATCCCACATGGGGAGCATCGCTTCATATCCGAAGCGTTCCGGTGACTTGGCAGCCTATGCCTCGTTCATTCGCACCCCAGAGGCTCAACCGGAAGGACGATACAGACCATGGCTCTGCCAGATTTCTCCATGCGCCAGCTCCTCGAGGCCGGCGCCCATTTCGGCCACCAGTCGCA
>DATDBB010000373.1:0-13956 GCA_036525085.1 Allobosea sp. | reverse complement strand
CTCACCATCCAGATGAACAGCCCGATGGCCGCCGTGCCGCCCGCGCTGGCGGGGCACGGCCTGGAGCTCGCCGGCAACGGCAGCGAGCTGGTCTACACCTACGACACCAAGGCCGAGCGCACCGGGATCACCAACCTGCTCCAGGACCTTTCGCAGGCCGGCATCCGCTTCCGCGACCTCAGCACCAGCCAGAGTTCGCTGGAGGACATCTTCGTCAGCCTGGTGAGGGAGCGGGCATGAGCGCCGCGAGCTTCAATCCGCGCGCCATCGCCGCGATCTACCGCTTCGAGATGGCGCGCACCTGGCGCACGCCGCTGCAGAGCATCGTCTCGCCGGTGATCTCGACCTCGCTCTATTTCATCGTCTTCGGCGCCGCGATCGGCTCGCATATGCCGGCGATCGCCAATGTGTCATATGGCGCCTTCATCGTGCCGGGCCTGATCATGCTCTCGCTGCTGACGCAGAGCATCGCCAACGCCTCCTTCGCGATCTACTTCCCGAAGTTCACCGGCACGATCTACGAACTTCTCTCGGCGCCGGTCGCCTGGTGGGAGGCTGTGATCGGCTATGTCGGCGCCGCCGCGACGAAATCGATCCTGCTCGGCCTCATCATCCTGGCAACGGCAACCTTCTTCGTGCCGCTCCGGATCGAGCATCCCTTCATGATGCTGCTCTTCCTCGTGCTGACGGCGACGACCTTCAGCCTGTTCGGCTTCATCATTGGCATCTGGGCCGATGGTTTCGAGAAGCTGCAGGTCATCCCGCTGCTGATCGTGACACCCCTCGCCTTCCTCGGCGGCTCCTTCTATTCGATCAGCATGCTGCCGCCCTTCTGGCGGACGGTGACGCTGTTCAACCCGGTCGTCTACCTGATCAGCGGCTTCCGCTGGAGCTTCTTCGGGCTCGCCGATGTCAGCCTCGGCGTCAGCCTGGGCATGACCGTGCTGTTCCTGGTCGCGTGCATCGCCGCCGTCGGCTGGATCTTCAAGACGGGCTACCGGCTCAAGAACTGACCACGCATCGCCGTTGACTTCCGCGTCGCATCCGTCTTGAAGCGGGCCATGACCGATCTTTCGACCATCGAGGCGGCTGCAGCCAACGCTGCACCTCACGCGCGCCGGCGCACCTTCGCCATCATCTCGCACCCGGACGCGGGCAAGACGACGCTGACCGAGAAGCTGCTCTATTTTGGCGGCGCCATTCAGCTCGCCGGCGAGGTGCGCGCCAAGCAGGGCCGCCGCCAGACCTCCTCGGACTGGATGAAGATCGAGCGCCAGCGCGGCATCTCGGTCGTCACCTCGGTGATGACCTTCGAGTATGGCGGCCACGTCTTCAACCTGCTGGACACGCCGGGCCACGAGGACTTCTCGGAGGATACCTATCGCACGCTGACGGCGGTCGACAGCGCCGTCATGGTGATCGATGCCGCCAAGGGCATCGAGGAGCGCACCAAGAAGCTGTTCGAGGTCTGCCGCCTGCGCGACATCCCGATCGTCACCTTCATCAACAAGGTCGACCGCGAGACGCGCGACCCGTTCGACCTGATCAACGAGATCGAGAACACGCTGGCGCTCGAGGTCGCGCCGATGACCTGGCCGGTCGGGCGCGGACGCGAGTTCGTCGGCACCTATGACCTCAAGGCGAACAGCTTCCGCCGCAACCAGAAGGGCGACGAGACCGCCGAGGATCAGAAGGTCTCGGGCTGGGACGACAAGCTGTTCGACGAGCTCCTGCCGCATGGCGCGGCGGAAGCCTGGCGCGAGGAGGTCTTCCTCGCCAGCGAGGGGCTGAAACCCTTCGATCTCGAGGCCTTCCGCGAGGGGCACCTGACGCCGCTCTATTTCGGCGCGGCCCTGCGCGACTACGGCGTGCGCGACCTGATCGATGCGCTTGGCCGCTACGCGCCGAGCCCGCGCGCCCAGGTCGCCGACAAGCGCGAGATCGAGGCGGACGAGCCGAAGATGACCGGCTTCGTCTTCAAGATCCAGGCGAACATGGATCCGAACCACCGCGACCGCATCGCCTTCATGCGCGTCTGCTCCGGCAAGCTCACCCGCGGCATGAAGGCCAAGCTCGTCCGCACCGGCAAGCCGATGCCGTTGAACGCGCCACAGTTCTTCTTCGCCCGCGACCGCTCGATCGCCGAGGAGGCCTATGCCGGAGACATCGTCGGCCTGCCGAACCACGGCACTTTGCGCATCGGCGACACGCTGACCGAGGGCGAGGATGTCGTCTTCAAGGGCGTGCCGTCCTTCGCGCCGGAGATCTTGCGCCGCGTCAAGCTGAAGGACGCGATGAAGGCTAAGAAACTGCGCGAGGCCCTGCAGCAGATGGCCGAGGAAGGCGTCGTCCAGATCTTCCTGCCGCATGACGGCGCCCCGGCAATCGTCGGCGTCGTCGGCGCGCTGCAGCTCGACGTGCTCAAGGAGCGCATGGACGTCGAATACTCGCTCCCCGTGGACTTCGAGCCCTGCCAGTTCTCGATCGCGCGCTGGGTCTCCTCGGACGACAAGGCGGCGCTGCAGAAATTCGTCGCCCTGAAGCCGTCCTCGATGGCGGACGATCTCGACGGCGACCCGGTCTTCATGGCCTCCAGCCAGTTCACGCTGAAATACGACGCCGAGCGCGCGCCGGACGTGACCTTCTCGGATGTGAAGGACTACCAGAAGGTGGCGAAGGCCTGAGCTCCGCGCACGCTCTGCGTGATGCAAATGTCACAGCGCTGCGGGCCGGCTTTCGCCTTTGATCCCGGTCAAATCAATTCGGGCGAAATCCGGGCTGTTGGGGAGATGAGTTGCAGGCGCGTCGCGCCTCGCGCTCTCGATCCCTGGGGGCTTCCGCCATGTCACGCACCATCCGCCTTTCCGCCTGCGCCGCGCTGCTCGCCGCGACCGCACTGACCTCGGCATCGCTTTCTCCGGCTCAGGCCGCCGACCTGCCCTCCGCCAAGACGGCCCCTATCGCGCCGATCATGACCCAGTGGAGCCCGTGGATGATCCGCGGCCGCGCGCTCGTCGTCGTTCCGCAGGAGGATGCCAAGCTCAGGCTTGGCGGCGCACCGATCGTCGGCGGCGACGTCAACATCTCGAACTCGGTCGTTCCCGAACTCGACATCAGCTACTTCTTCACCAAGAACATCGCGGTCGAGCTGATCCTCGGCGTCACCCCGCACAATGTGAAGGGTGCCGGCACGCTCGCAGGCGCGCGCATCGGCTCCGCCTGGCTGCTGCCGCCGACCTTGATGCTGCAGTACCACTTCACCGATCTCGGACCCTTCAAGCCCTATCTCGGCGTCGGCGTGAACTACACGATCTTCTTCGACGAGAAGGCCAAGGGCGGCTTCACCAGCTTCGATCTCAAGGACAGCTTCGGCCTCGCCCTGCAGGTCGGCTTCGACTACATGATCGACAAGCATTGGGGCATCAACTTCGACGTGAAGAAAATCTTCCTCGAGCCCAAGGTAAAGGTCAACAACGGCCTCATCGCCGGCAAGGTCAAGATCGACCCCTGGCTGATCGGCACCGGTGTCACCTATCGCTTCTGAGGCCCGATCACTCTCTCGCCGCCGCGAACCCCAACGGGATCGCGGTGGTGGACTTGAGTTCCTCCATCGCGAACATCGAGGTCACGTCGTTGAGATCGATGCGCGAGATCAGCTTTTTGTAGAGCGCGTCATAAGCCGCGATGTCGCAGACGCAGGCCTTGAGGAGATAGTCGATCTCGCCGCTCATCCGGTAGAAGTCGACGATCTCCGGCAGGTCCTGCACCGCGGCGTGGAAGCGTTCCAGCCATTCCATCGAATGCCGCGCCGTCTTCACCGCGATGAAGACGGTGACGCCCACCTGGAGCTTGCCGCGGTCGAGCAGCGCGACGCGCTTGCGGATATAGCCTGCCGCTTCGAGCTTCTGCACGCGCCGCCAGCACGGCGTCGCCGACAGCCCGACCGCCTCGGCGAGTTCCGCCAGCGGCAGGCTCGCATCCTCCTGCAGTCGCGCCAGGATGCGAAGGTCGAAGGCGTCCAGCTTGGCCATGGGCTCTCCAGCAGGATTCGAAATGAAAGGCGCGCCTGAAATTAAAAATGCGCGAAAATTTTCTAACTTATACATCGATCTTGGCAATCATTTTCGCTCTGCGCGCGTATCGCCGCAAGATCGCAAACTCGTTTCGCCGCACTGCGGTATCCTCGGATCATCATCGAATTTGGGGACGACGCATGCAGGGGTTTCTGAACGAGGAGCGGCGCGGGGCCGTGCTGCGCAGCCTGCGGACGGATGAGGGCACGCTCTCGCGCGACTATCTCGAAGCCGCCCGCACCGTCCTGCGCGAACTCGTCGCCCTGCCCGACCTCGTCCAGCGCCTGCCGCTCGAGCGCAAGCCCGGCGGCTATGCCCGCAACCTGCTCGCCGGCAACGATGCCGTCAGCGTCTGGGCCATGGTCTGGAGCCCGGGGGCTACCACCTGCATCCACGACCATCACTGCTCCTGCTGCTTCGGCGTCGTCTCCGGCACGGTCACCGAGACCTGGTACCGCGCCATCGACGAGAAGCGCGCCGTCGCCACCGCGCAGCACGACCGCGTGCCTGGCTATGTCGCCTGCATGCTGCCGAGTGGCCCCAACATTCACCGCATGTGCAATTTCGGCAGCGAAGACGCGATCTCGATCCATATCTACGGCTTCGACCACGAGGCCCACGCCTCCTCGATCGAGACGGAATACACCGCCGTCAGCGGCTGAGGCCATGCCCCTGTCCCGGTGACAAGCCGGGACTTTTATCCCCGAACCTGCGGCCGCCGTGATCATGGCTCCTCACCAAGGAGGAGTCATCAATGTCCATGCGAGGATCGGGCGCGGCCGCGCCAGCCCTGCCCGGCACCACGCCCGCACTGTCCGTCACCGCCCAGCGACTCCTGCGCCTCGCCCCCTCAGGCAAGCGCGCGATCGTCGAGGGCATCGCCGCGCATTTCGACAGGCTGGCGGCTGACGCCGGCGTCGCCACCCGTCTGCGGCTCTGCCATTTTCTGGCCCAGGCCGCCCATGAGACCGACCGTTTCCACACCTTGGAGGAGTATGGCGGCGCGGCCTATTTCGCCCGCTATGACGGCCGCCGCGACCTCGGCAACACGCAAGCCGGCGATGGCGCGCGCTACCATGGCCGCGGCATCTTCCAGCTCACCGGCCGGTTCAACTATCGCCGCTACGGAGGACTGGTGGGCGTCGATCTCGAGGCAGCGCCGGAACGTGCCAAGGAACCGGCCGTCTCGCTCGCCGTCGCCTTCGCCTATTGGCGGGATCGTGGTTGCAACAAGCCGGCCGATGCCGACGACGTCGCCGCCGTGACGAAGCTGATCAATGGCGGCCGCAACGGGCTGGCGGAGCGCACGCGGCTGCTGGCGGCGGCGAAGGCGATCTGGCTTTGATACTGGCATCCGCGCTGCGTCAGGCACGCTAGAACTGCACCCGCAGCCCCACCTGCGCGACATTCGCCGTGTAATCCGAGCCCTGCGCCGTCGAGTTGAGCCGCTCATGGGTGAAGCTCGCGCGCACAGAGAAGGTGCGCGTCAGCTTGTACTCGACGCGGGCGCCTAGGCTGGAGAAGTCCTCGCGCAGGTTCTGCCCGTCATAATCGGTGCGACCGAAGCTCGCGATGCCGGTGACGATCAGGTTGCGGCGCAGCGCATGGGCGATCTCGAGCGAGGCGCGGTGGGCGCGCGTGCCCGAAGACCCTGCGATGGTGGTGTCGCCGAGTTCGGAGGTGCCGCGTAGCGTCACCGTGGTCAGCGGCGTCGGCGACCACAGGATCGCGACATCGCCGACATAGCCCTTCAGGTTGCGCAGGCGGTTGTCGTCATATTTGCGGTTCTGGTAGCCGCCGGAGATTTCGCCGGTGAGCTGGCGGCTGATCTCGAAGGTCGAGCCGATACGGCCCGTCACGCCGTCGGAGGAGCGCCGATAGCCGTTCGAATCGACCGCCTCGTCGAATTCGCGCGTATCGATCTCGCCCTGGACGAAGGGCTTGAAGCCGGGCGTCACCTCGTAGGCCGCGCGCAGGCGCAGGCCGTATTGCGTCTGATTGCGGTCCTTCTGGCTCAGGATCGCGCCGCTGGCCAGTTCCGCGTCCTCATAGTCGCTGCGATCGACCGAGCCTCGCAAGGTCATCTGCAGGCGGTTGAAGTCATGCGTCACGCCGGCCGATCCGCCATATTGATAGACGAGCGGGCGGCCGATGACCGGCGCGTTGAGATCGGGCGAACCCGGCCGCTGCGTGTCGAGCTTCATGCGCGACTCGAGGAGGATGCGGGTGTCGCGCGAGGCGTCGAGCCGCAGGTCGAGATTGCCCTCGCCATCGGGGCGCGAGGCCTCGGGATTGCGGAAATAGGAGCTGTAGCCGCCGCGCAGCTTGCCCTTGAGTTCGTGGACGTTCCAGTCCGACTGGATTTCGAGTTCGCCGTCCGTCCGGCTGAAGGGCGAGCCCTTGCGGTCCGGGCCGGCGCTGCGCTGCGGATTTGTATCGTAGCCGATGCCGCTGGTGATTGCCGGCTTCAGCACGACATTGCCGAGCCTCAGGCCGAGGGGCGCATAGGGGTCTTCCTCAGCGCCGGCGCGACGGCGCGGCGGCGGAGGCGGAGGGGGCGCCGGCGGCAAGCCGGTCACCGTCGGCTGCGGCGGGCGGAACTGGCGCTGGGTGACGCCGCGCACCGACGTCGATCGGACCGGCCGGCTCGCATTCGGAGGCGCGCGGCGCGAGATCGTCGAGGGCTGGTCCTGGATCAGCGCAGCGGGGTCGCGCACCGATGCGGGCATTGCCGAGAGCGGGTTCGCGGCGGGCTGCTCCGGTGCCGATTGCTGGGCGACATAGACGGGAACCGACGAGCGCAATCCGACGCGGGGCGCCTGCTGGGCCTGCACGACGGTCGCGGCGAGCAGGAGACTCGCGGCGGCGACGCCGGTCAGAAGCAGGGTCGGTGCGCGGCAGGACACGAGGCTCTCGTCGCTCCAAAGCATGAGCTCTGGCGCGCCCGGGAGGACGCGCATGGTTAACGGAGTTAGAACGAACTCGGTTAACGGCGCGTCAATGAACCGGCGTCAGACCCTAGTCGGGCCAACCATTGTTCTCGAAGAAAGAGGGCGGCGGCGCGAAGACATAGCGATAGGTGCCGTTGGCTCCGTCGAAGCCGACGCCCCAGTTCTTCTCCGGCCCGGGACCGACCTTGATCGTCTTCGCATTGGCGCCGGTGTAGTGCTTGTCCTCGCCGCCAGCCTGCCCCCATTCGACGATCTTGGCTAAGACGGTGCCCTTCATGTCCTTGGTCGGGACGTTCTCAGTCACCTGCCAGAGTTCGACCAGGGCGATGTGCTCATAGGGCCGGCTCTTGCTGTGGGTGACGATGCAGTCGCCCTGGCGCACGTCGTTCATCGTCTTGCGGCGCCGGCCCGCGACCGCGTAGCTGCCGACCGAGATGTTCGGGATGCCGCTCAGCCCATAATAGTTGCCGACGAGCCCGTTGCAGTCGAGCGTGAGGAACCGCTCCATGTATTCGGCCACGGTCGAGGCGCCGGCGGCCTGGTCCGCGGCATCGCGGGTGCCACCGACGCGGCCAAGCGCGATGGCGAGCCGCAAGGTGTCGCGAATTTCGTCCGGGCTGCCCTTGCCGACGAAGCTGTTGATCAGCGTGATCGGGTAGAAGGCCTCCAATGTGGGGATGTTTCCGAGCGGCTGGTCCTTGAAATAGATCTCCTTGGGCAGCGGCTTGAGCTTGCCCTTGCCCCCGCTGAGATGCTTCTGCAGCGCGGTCTTCAGGGCGAAGAACTCCTTCTGCGCCTTCGGGCCGATCGTCTTGCGGTTGCAGCCAGGCTCCGGCCCCCAGCCCGAGCCGTAGCCGGTCAGACTGGTCGTGACCTGCGTGCCGTTGAGCGGGTGCTTGACGACGATCGAGGTATAGCGATCGAGATAGGTTTTCGGTGTCAGCGGCATGGCTCGATCCCCGTCGGATACGTTACCCAGGCCCGTTCGGGGCAGATCAGGCCTCCCCCGCGACGCCGACACTAGTTCCGCGGTTCGAGCGGGTGCATCCTTCAAACGAATGAGCGCACGCGCACTGCGGAATGCGCGCCATGGCGGTGGAAAGCGCGGCGTGGACTGTGCTAGAGCGCGCCCATGACAGCCGATATCCGCGCTTCCGCGCTCCGCACCATCGCGACCGAACGCGCCGGCCTCGATACCCTTCACACGGCCTTGGCCAATGGCCTGGGCGAGCCATTCAGCGCTGCCGTTGCAATGATGCAGGCGGCGGCAGGGCGCGTCGTCGTCTCCGGCATGGGCAAGTCCGGCCATGTCGGGCGCAAGATCGCGGCGACGCTGGCCTCGACCGGCACGCCAGCCCATTTCGTTCATCCGGCCGAAGCCAGCCATGGCGATCTCGGCATGGTCCAGCCCGAGGATGTCGTCATCGCGCTGTCCTGGTCGGGCGAGACGGCGGAGCTTGCCGCCATCGTCGCCCATACCCGGCGCTTTCGCGTCGGGCTGATCGGCATCACCGCCAATGCCGACAGCGCGCTCGGCCGCGAGGCCGATGTCACGCTGACCCTGCCAAAGGCGCAGGAGGCCTGCCCCAACGGGCTCGCACCGACCACCTCGACGACCATGCAGATCGCCTTGGGGGATGCGCTGGCGGTGGCGCTGCTGGAGGCGCGCGGCTTCTCGCGCCAGGATTTCTTCGTCTACCACCCCGGCGGCAAGCTCGGCGCGCAGCTCAAGACCGTCGAAACCATCATGCATCGCGGTGCAGCCTTGCCGCTGGTCGGTCTGGATGCTGCTGCGCCCGATGTGATCGCGATGATCTCGGCCAAGAATTTCGGCTGTGCGATCGTGGTCGATCTCGACGGCAAGCTCGCGGGCGTGGTCACGGACGGAGACCTGCGCCGCAAGCTGATCGGCGGCAGCCTGGCCCAGCGCGCCCGCGACGTGATGAGCCCGAACCCGCGCCGCATCGCGCCCGATGCGCTGGCCGGCGAAGCGCTGGAGATGGTCAACCGGCTGCGCATCACCGCGCTGATCGTCGCCGATGCCGACGAGCGCCCGGTCGGGCTCGTGCATGTGCACGATCTTTTGTCGCTCGGGGTGGCGTGAGGGCGCGCCGACTGCGTTGTATTCCTCAGAAACGCGCCGTCATCCCGGCCGTAGCGAAGCGGAGTGCCGGGATCCATCGGAGGGCTCCGGCGCTCTACGATGGATCCCGGAGCTGCGCCGCTTTCGCGGCTTGTCCGGGATGACGGGGTGTTTCCGAGCGCAAGCGCTGGCCTCGGACCGGTAGATCAACCCCTCAGGGGATCGTTCTCGATCAGGATCGGCTTGCCATGCGGCGTCGCCTCCGCGGCGCGCGCCCATGAGGCCGCGAGCGCATCGACGCCGTCATGCGAGGTCAACCCCTTGGCGATGAGCAGGTGCTCCAGCGCCTCGCACCAGCGCTCGTAGTAATCGGAGCCGTCGCGGCAGCCGCCGTTCGCGATTGCCTCGCGGATTTCGGCGCCGAGCGCCTGCGCCCATTCATCCGCCGTGAACACGCCCCTGTTCTGGAGTTCCACCACCAGCGCGAAGACCATCGCCTGCCAGGGTTCGGCGAAGACCGGCCCGTCTGCATCGCGCGGGATCGGTGTGTCGGCGGCGAGCCTCGTCGCGAGATCGGCGTCAAGCGGGCTCAAGATAACTCTCCCAGGCCTCGATCGAGACTGATGATGTCGGGTCGGCGTCGCGGCCCCATAGCTCGGGGCCGGTGAAGACGACCGTGTAGAGCCATTGCGCCGTCTCCGGCAAACCCTGCGAGCCGGTGTCCGGGAAGACATGGCATCCGGAGACGCGCTCGATCACGCCCAGCTTGCCGCGGGCATAGCGCGGCAGGCGGGTATGGTGCTTCGGATGCATCACCAGGGTGCGGACCTTGTCGCCGACTGAGAATTTCGCGGGAGCCTGCGCCTCGCGCTCAAAGGGGAAGCCGCGACGCAGGACGCCTTCGACCTCCTCGCCCTTGAGGACGCGCTTGGGCGGCTTGGCCGGGGCGAGAGGCTCACCCTGCTCGAGCTCCTCCGGCGTCAGGAAGCCGTGCTGGACGAGAACCTTGTCGAGCCCGGCGAGCCAGATTTCGTAATAGGAGGAGGAGAGGTACTGTGCCGGCGGCAGGCTCTCGCGGGCAGCGCGGATGCCGTCGATCGTCCAGGCGCCCATCGCCCCGGCCGCGACATTGATCGCGAGCACGCGCTTCTCCCAATCGGCATGGAAGATCGGTTCGTTCGGTTCAGGGCTCACCGGGCCGAAGCCCATCTGCCCGCCGAGGTCCTGCCCGCCATTCATAGTGCGTCCTCCACGCGCGGCAGGCCGGTGCCGATCATCGCGTCGCGGTTGACGATGGAGGCGAGCTTCTCCTCGGACCAGCCCTCGGTGCCGGCGGGACGCATGGGGATGACGATGAAGCGGGTTTCAGCGGTCGAATCCCAGACGCGGATGCGCTGGCCCTCAGGCAGCGTCACGCCGAAATCGGCGAGCGTTCCGCGCGGATCGATCACGGCCTTGGCCCGGTAGGGCGGCGATTTGTACCAGACCGGCGGCAGGCCCAGCACCGGCCACGGATAGCAGGAGCACAAAGTGCAGACGATCAGGTTGTGCTCTTCCGGCGTATTGAAGCAGGCGACGATGTGCTCGCCGCCGCGCCCGCCATAGCCGAGCTCGGCGACCGCCGCCGAGCCGTCCGCCTTCAGCCGCGCGGCGAAATCCGGGTCGGTCCAGGCCTTCGCGACGACGCGGGCGCCGTTGCGCGGGCCGACCTTGGTCTCGTAGGTCTCGACGATGGCGTCGAGGGCTGCCGGGTCGACATAGCCCTTCGCGACCATCAGCGATTCCAGCGCCTTCACCCGCGCTTCGATCGGGGTGAAGTGGTTGTCGTGATCGTGGTCATGGTCGTGGTGATGGTGGCCGCTCATGGCTTCCCTCCTGTCCAACCCTCAGCCCTCATCCTTCGAGACCCCGCATCGCGGCTCCTCCAGATGAAGGCTCAGGAGAATATCACGCGATCCTGATCCTCGCCGCGCGCTCGAGCTTGACCGCGAACGCGATCAGCGACTTGTCGGAGCCGCCGGGCCCGATCAGCGACAGGCCGAGCGGGGCTCCCTCGCGCCGCGCGACGGGCACGGAAACCTGCGGGAAACCCGACAAGCCGGCGAGGCAGAGCAGCCGCAGGGCGCGGTTGCGGAAATCGTCGAGTTGATGTTCCTCGGCGCTCACCGCTGGCGCGATGTCCGGCACCGTCGGCAGGATCAGGACGCCGTCCTTGCCGAGGAGCTTGGCGAGCCGCGAACGGAACGTCTTGCGGGTGGCTTCGCCCTGGGCGTGGTCCGCATCGGTGACCGCCTTGGAGAAGGCGAAGCGCTCCGCGACGCCGGTGCCGAGCGGCGCGCCGAAACGCTCGATCAGGGCGCCGTCCGCGGTCCAGGCCTCTCGGCCCTGGATCCAGCGGAAGGCCCAGTAGAGCGCGTCGAGATCACGCGCGGCCTTCACAGCCTGCGGTGCGCCCAATTCGGGCACGATCCGCTGCACGACATTGCGCAAAATGGTCTCCGCTTCCGGGACGGCCTGCGCGAACATGTCGTCCGCCAGAAGCAGGCGCGGCAGGACCGGCAGGCCGATCCGGTCCCGGCCCAGCAGCACCTCGCCGACGCGGGCGAAGACCTCGCCGTCGCGCGCGAACCAGCCGGCGGTGTCGAGGCTTTCGGCCAGCGGCCAGACGCGCTTGAGCGAAAGCCGGCCATGGCTCGGGCGGATGCCGAAGAGCCCGCAATAGCTCGCCGGCGCGCGCACCGAGCCGCCCGTATCCGAGCCCAGCGCGAAATCGGCGAGCCGGCCGGCCACCGCCGCCGCCGACCCCGACGACGAGCCGCCGGTGATGCGGTCGGGCGCGGCCGGATTGATCGGCGAGCCGAAATGAGCGTTCTTGCCGTTGAGCGAGAAGGCGAGTTCGTCGGTATGCGTCTTGCCGACGAAGCGCGCCCCGGCATCGAGCAACTGCTTCACGAGCGGCGCGGTCTTGGCCTTGATGCCCGACTGCGCCAGCACGATCGGCGAACCCGCCCCCGTCGGGTAGCCCTTGACGTCGAACAGGTCCTTCACCGCGAGCGTCAGCCCGGCGAGCGGGCCGGTCGCCGCGCTTTTCACGGGCGCTTCCGGATAGGGGACGAAGCAACGGAACGGATCGTCGACGAGCATCTGAATCAAATCCCCTCAGCAGCCTTTGGCATCGCCGTCGGAGCGCCGATCATGCGTCGCTTCGACATGGCCCTTGGGGTGCTTCACCAGCATGCCCGCATGGCCGAACTGGTCGGAATAGGCTTCCGAATATTCCTCGACTGGATGGCCGGCGCCGGTCAGGCGGGCGAGCAGCATCGGGTCGAAGCGGCTCTCGAGCTTCAGCGAGATCGAGCCCGCGCCCCAGGTCCGGCCGAACAGCCAGCGCGGTGCGTCGACCGCCGTGGCCGGGTTCTGGCCGAAGCGGTAGCGCGACAGGATCTGCGCCTGGAATTGCGGCTGCCCGTCGCCGCCCATCGCGCCATAGGACATGATGCGGCCGTCGTCGAAGCGGGCGAAGGCCGGGTTCAGCGTGTGGAACGGCTTGCGGCCGGGCTGGAGCGGGTTCACCGCCTTGCGGTCGAGTGAGAAGGAGACGCCGCGGTTCTGCCAGTTGATGCCGGTGCGCGGCAGGAGGCAGCCCGAGCCGTACTCCCAGTAGATCGACTGGATATAGGAGACGGCGAGCCCCGAGCCGTCGATCGCGCCCATCCAGACGGTATCGCCGTCGCCGGTCCTGAACGGCCAGGAGGCGGCGCGCCTGCGGTCGATCGCGGCGGCTTCGCGGGCAAAGACCTCCTCGGTCAGCACGCTCATCGGGTCGACCGTCGCGAAGGCCGGGTCGGTGACGATCCGATCGCGGATGGCGAAGGCGCGCTTGGTCGCCTCGACGAGGCCGTGATGATGGTCGAAGCCTTCCGCGCGCGCCACGGCGAGCTTCTCGAAGATGCCGAGGATCAGCAGCGCCGCGACGCCCTGCGTAGGCGGGGCGCAGTTATAGACGGTGAGGCCCGGCAGCTTGATCGAGAGCGGCTGGACGAGGCGCGCCTGATAAGCCTCCATGTCGGAGCGGGTGACGGGAGCGCCGATGCGTTCGAGGTCATGGGCGATCTCGCGGCCGATGTCGCCGCGGTAGAAATCCGACAGGCCGGCATCGGCGAGCTGGCGGAAGGTCGCGCCGAGTGCCTCGGGCTTGCGGCGCGCGCCAGCCTTGGGCTGCTCGCCGCCCGGCCAGAAGAACTCGCTGAAGCCGATCGCCTCCTTCACCGCCTCGACCTGCTGCGGCCAGGTCCGTAGTTCCGAGGGCGAGATCTCGTAGCCCTCGTCGCAGTGGCGGATGGCGTCGGCCAGAAGGTCCTTGAGCGGCATGCGGCCGCCCAGCGACTGCGAGAGCGAAAGCGCCGCCTCCCAGCCGCCGATGGCTCCCGCGACCGTCACAGCTGAATCGGGGCCGCGCGAGGGAATCGCATCGCAGCCCTTCTCGCGATAGCGCTCGATGGTGGCGAGCGAGCCTGCAGCGCCGCAGGCCTCGATGGCGTGAACCTTGCCGCCGGGCTGATGCACCAGCCAGAAGCCGTCGCCGCCGATCGCGTTCATATGCGGGTAGACCACCGAGATCGTCGCCGCCATCGCGACCATGGCCTCGATGGCGTTGCCGCCCTCGGCGAGGACGGCGCGCCCGGCTTCCGAGGCGAGATGATGGGGCGCGGCGGCGGCTGCCGAACCGAAGACAGGCGTATCGATCATCGGGGTCTTTTCAAGCTGAACTGGAACAACCATTTGAGCCGGACGGCGCGATTTTGTTGCATGCTCCAGCCTGCTTCGCTAGAGCTTGCGCCCGAAAAGT
>DATDBB010000372.1:0-4551 GCA_036525085.1 Allobosea sp. | reverse complement strand
CCGAAAGGGGTTGCGCAGTCGCAGAGGCGTGGGTATACGGCGGCCACTGATCCCGGATAGCTCAGCGGTAGAGCAATCGACTGTTAATCGATTGGTCGCAGGTTCGAATCCTGCTCCGGGAGCCAGCATTGTCAGGGGCTTGGGCCGAAATCGCCCGGGCCCTTTTTGCTGTCCGGATCCCGAGGCGGCCGCACATTCTCCACGCATTTCGGCTTGCCGCTTCAGACGGGCCCTCGCGCCGTCGTCTGCGCTCGCCGCGCGGTGCCGGGCACCTGATATCCTCGGCACCCATCGCGCCATTCCGGGGTGCTTTACGCAGACTTTACGGGTCCGCGCCGCATTCGACATGGCGCCCTTATGGGCATCGTCCCTAGCTCCGATCGAACCAGAGATCGGAGTTTTCCATGATCATCGACACCCTTTTCCTGCTCGGCGGCCTCGGCCTGTTCGGTCTCGCCTGCGTCGCCGTTTTGGCGGCCGACCGGTTGTGAGGCGAATCATGCCCCTCGACATCATCCTCGGGCTGACGGCGGCCGCACTGCTGCTCGCCTATCTGCTCAAGGCGCTGCTGCGCCCCGAATCCTTCTGAGAGGTCGCATCCCATGACCCTCGACATGATCCAGTTCCTGCTGTTTGGCGCCTTGCTGCTGCTCGCAGCCTGGCCGCTCGGACACTATATGGCGCGCGTCTTTACCGGAGAAGTCCGGTTCCTCGCGCCCGTCGAGAACGCGATTCTCGGGCTTGCCGGCGAAAACCGGCCGCAGCCGCAACGTTGGCAGGCCTATGCCTTCTCGCTGCTCGCGTTCAATGCCGCGGGCTTCGCGCTGCTGTTCCTGATTCTGCGTTTCCAGCATCTCCTGCCGCTGAATCCGCAGGGCTTCGACGGGCTGTCGGGGCATCTCGCCTTCAACACGGCGATCTCCTTCGTCACGAACACCAACTGGCAGTCCTATGGCGGCGAGACGACGCTCTCGAATCTGAGCCAGATGCTCGGGCTGACGACGCAGAACTTCGTCTCCGCGGCCAGCGGCGCGGCCGTCGCCGCGGCCGTCGCGCGGGGATTCGCTGCCAAGCAGACGCGGGTTGTCGGGAACTTCTGGGTCGATCTCACCCGCACCACGCTCTACATCCTGCTGCCGGCCTCGCTCGTGCTGGCGTTGATCCTGGTCGCCATCGGCCTGCCGCAGACGCTGGCGGGCTCCTTCGACGCGACGACGCTGGAAGGCGCCAAGCAGAGCATCGCGCTCGGGCCCGTGGCGAGCCAGATCGCGATCAAGCAGCTCGGCACCAATGGCGGCGGCTTCTTCAACGTCAATTCGGCGCATCCCTTCGAGAATCCGACCGCGCTCAGCAACCTGCTGACGACGATCTCGATCCTGCTGATTCCCGTCGCCTTCTGCTTCACCTACGGCCGCCTCGTTGGCGACCGTCGCCAGGGCCGCGCCCTGTTCGCGGCCATGGCCGTGCTGTTCCTGGTCGGCTTCGCGGCGATCTATGGCGCGGAACGGCTCGGCAATCCGCTGCATGCCGGGCTGGTCGATGCCGCCGCGGGCAACATGGAGGGCAAGGAGGTCCGCTTCGGCATTCTCGCCTCGACGCTGTGGGCGGCAGCCACCACCGCCGCCTCCAACGGCTCGGTCAACGCGATGCTCGATTCGTTCACGCCTCTCGGCGGGCTCGTCGCCATGCTCAACATCCAGCTCGGCGAGGTCGTCTATGGCGGCGTCGGCGTCGGGCTCACCGGCATGCTGCTCTTCGTCATCATCACGGTCTTCCTGGCCGGGCTGATGGTCGGTCGGACGCCGGAATATCTCGGCAAGAAGATCGAGGCGCGCGAGATCAAGCTGGCGGCATTGACCCTGCTGGTGATGCCGCTCGGCATCCTGGTTCTCGCCTCGCTGGCCATCGCGACCGGCCAGGCGCAGTCCTCGGTGCAGGATGCCGGGCCGCACGGTCTCTCCGAGCTGCTCTATGCCTACACCTCGGCGACCGGCAACAATGGCTCGGCCTTCGCCGGCTTCACCGCCAACACGCCCTGGCACAACGCCTTCCTCGGGATCGCGATGATGCTCGGCCGCTTCGGCTACATCATTCCGATCCTGGCGATTGCTGGCAGCCTTTCGGCCAAGCGCCCGGCAGCCGAAACGGCCGGCACCTTCCCGACGCATGGACCGCTCTTCGTGACCCTGCTGGTCGCGACGATCCTGATCGTCGGCGCCCTCACCTTCCTTCCCATCCTCGCCCTCGGCCCGATCGCAGAACACGTCTCGATCCTGGCCGGGCAGAGCTTCTGAGCAAGCTGGAAAGTCATCGCATGAGCAAGCATGCTCCCGTCGAGATGGGCCTGTTTTCGCCCGTCATCATCAGGCCCGCGATCCTGCAGGCCTTTCGCAAGCTCGATCCGCGCAGCCTGGCGCGCAATCCGGTCATCTTCTCGACCGCGCTGGTCTCGGTGCTGGCCACCGTGCTCGTCATCCGCGAGGGACTGACGGGAGGCCCGGTCTTCTGGATAGGGCTCCAGATCGCGATCTGGCTCTGGTTCACAGTGCTCTTCGCCAACTTCGCCGAGGCCGTCGCCGAAGGGCGCGGCAAGGCCCGCGCCGACGCCTTCCGCTCGACCCGCTCCTCGGCGCTGGCAAAGGTGCTGGTCGATCCGGCCGACCGCGTCGTCTACGGCACCAAGGACGTCGAGCGGGTCGAGCCCGGCGAGGTCATCCTCGTCGAGGCCGGCGACACCATCCCGACCGATGGCGAGATCATCGAGGGCGTGGCCTCGGTCGACGAAAGCGCGATCACCGGCGAATCCGCTCCGGTAATCCGTGAATCGGGCGGCGACCGCTCCTCGGTCACCGGCGGCACGCGGCTGGTCTCGGACTGGCTCGTGGTCCGCGTCACCGCCCGCCAGGGCGAGACCTTCCTCGACCGGATGATCGCGCTGGTCGAGGGCGCCAAGCGCCAGAAGACGCCGAACGAGATCGCGCTCGACATCCTGCTGGCGGCGCTGACGCTGGTCTTCCTCTTCGTCGTGGTGACGCTGCCCTTCTTCGCATCCTGGTCCGGCACGACGCTGCCGGTGATCTATCTCGCCGCGCTGTTCGTGACGCTGATTCCGACGACGATCGGCGGGCTGCTCTCGGCCATCGGCATCGCCGGCATGGACCGGCTGGTGAAGGCCAACGTCATCGCCAAGTCCGGCCGCGCGGTCGAGGCGGCCGGCGACATCGACGTCCTCTTGCTCGACAAGACCGGCACGATCACCTTCGGCAACCGCATGGCCCATGCCTTCGAGCCCGCGCCGGGTGTCAGCGAGCGCGAACTGGGCGAGGCCGCTTTCCTGGCCTCGCTTGCCGACGAGACGCCCGAAGGCAAGTCGATCGTCGATCTCGCCGCGAAGCGCTTCGGCTTCGATGCCGCAGCCGGCGCCGGCGCCGTCTTCGTGCCCTTCACGGCGCAGACGCGCATGTCCGGCGTCGATCTCCCGGGCGGTGTGGCGCTACGCAAGGGCGCCTCCGACACGATGGCGAAGCTCACCGGCGGCCCGCTTGCGAGCGGGGTCGAACAGGCCGTGCGCAAGATCGCATCGTCCGGTGGCACGCCCCTGGTCGTCGCGCGCGACAACGCCGTTCTCGGGGTGATCCATCTCAAGGATGTGGTGAAGCCCGCGATCCGCGAGCGCTTCGCCGAGTTGCGGCGCATGGGCATCCGCACGGTGATGATCACCGGCGACAACCCGCTGACGGCGGCCGCCATTGCGGCGGAAGCCGGCGTCGACGACTTCCTGGCCGAGGCGACGCCGGAGGCGAAGCTCGCCCTTATCCGCAAGGAACAGGCCGAGGGCCGCCTCGTCGCGATGTGCGGCGACGGTTCCAACGACGCGCCGGCCCTCGCCCAGGCCGATGTCGGCGTCGCGATGAACTCGGGCACGCCGGCCGCCAAGGAAGCGGGCAATCTGATCGACCTCGACAGCGACCCGACGAAGCTGATCGAGATCGTCATGGTCGGCAAGCAGCTGCTGATCTCGCGGGGGGCGCTGACCACCTTCTCGATCGCCAACGACGTGGCGAAGTATTTCGCCATCCTGCCGGCGCTGTTCGTCACGGCCTATCCGGGCCTCGCCGTGCTCGACGTGATGGGCTTGGGCACGCCTGAATCGGCGATCCTGTCGGCGATCATCTTCAACGCGCTCGTCATCGTCGCGCTGATCCCGATCGCGCTGAAGGGCGTGCGTTATGCGCCGGCCTCCGCCTCGCAACTGCTCGGCCGCAACCTGCTGATCTACGGGCTCGGCGGGCTTGTGGTTCCCTTCATCGGCATCAAGGCGATCGACCTGATCGTCGACCTGCTGCACCTCGCCTGAGGAGATGAGACAATGACCTCCTACCTTCGCCCCTCCCTCGTGCTGCTCGGCGTCTTCAGCTTGCTGACGGGGGCAGCCTACCCGCTTGCCGTGACGGGCATCGCGCAGGCCGTGTTCCCGTCGCAGTCCAACGGATCGCCCGTGCTCAAGGACGGCGCGGTGATCGGCTCGGCGCTGATCGGCCAGTCTTTCGT
>DATDBB010000371.1:0-3187 GCA_036525085.1 Allobosea sp. | reverse complement strand
AGGATGCCGACCACGCCCGTGCCACCGATGCCGCGATGCACCTCGATCCCCCACGACGCGAGCTTCTCGGCGACGATGCCGGAGGTGCGGACCTCCTCGAAGCCGATCTCGGGATGGGCATGGATGTCGCGGCGGATCGCGACGAGGTCGTCCTTGAAGGCGTCGATCTCGGGAAGGGCAGGCATGAAGCGATGAACTCCGGGAGGGAAGGAGAAGGTCAGCCGAAGACCGGGCCGAGCGGCGCCGTGCGCAAACCCGGCCGCAGATGCTTCCACGGCAGCACGGACGGATCGACCGGCATCGGGCCGGGCGCGGCGCAGACCAGCACCGCCTGCGCGATCGGCTCGAAATCGGCGCGGAAATGCACCGAACTCTTGTTGACGAGGATCGCCTGCTCGGTCGGCTCGATGCCGACCTGGCGGTACATCGCCTGATCGGCCATCTGCGCCTTGCGCGAGGCCACGACGATGCGCACCCCGCCGATGCGCAGCGCCGCGCAAGGCCCGAGATTCATTCGCGATCCCCCGAAGAACGGGCCGGGCGCGACGAAGCGTCCGTCCGACAACTGCTCGACGGTGAACTCGCCTTCGAGCGGAACATCGCCGGGAATGCCGGACTTGGCGCCCAACGCCGCCTTGATCGTCGCGCCGACGCCAGCCTCATGCGCCTGCCCCGCCACCGCGGGATCAACGATCAGGCCGATCGCGGCGCGCACCGCGCCATTGCGCACCAGCGCCCGCGCCATGCCCATCGTGTCGGAATCGCCGCCGGCGCCGGGATTGTCCTGCGTATCGGCGATGACGATGGGTTTCGTTGCCCCGGCCGCCAGCGCCATGGCTTCCAGGACGCCCGCGTCAGGCTCGAACACCTTGCCGTTGAACGCGGCCTCGCTCGCCATCACGCGGGCGCTCACGATGTCCGCAGCCCGGTCGGCGTCGGCCTGCGTCGCGCCATAGGCCACGACGGTCGGCCCGCAGTCGGCGAAGTCGGCAGCGGGAAATCCGGGCAGGAACGACAGCGTCGGCACGCTCTCGTCTTCGAGCGCGGCAAGCTCGGCATAGATCGTCCGGCAGGGCTCCATCGCCGTCGCCTGCCAGGCAATCGGGATCAGATAGGGAATCTGCCGGAACGCCTTGGCATCGCGCTTCGTGGTGCCGATCAGCCGGGCGAGATAGGTCGTGGCGCGACTGCCGGTCAGCGCCATGTCGACATGCGGATAGGTCCGGTAGGCGACGAGGCCGTCGGCGCTGTCGACCATGAGCTGCGTGACATTGCCATGCAGGTCGAGGCTCGCCACCAGCGGCACATCGGGTCCGATCGCGGCACGCACCCGGCGCAAGGTCTCGCCCTCGCCATCGGGAAAGCCTTCCGCGACCATGGCGCCGTGAAGGTCGAGATAGACGCCGTCGACCGGCAGCGCAGCGGTGATCGCCTCGACCAGTTCGTTCAGCAGCGTCTCGAAAGCCTCGGCCGTGACTTCGGCGGAGGGGCTGGCTGCGCACCACAGCGTCGGCACCATCTCCCAGCCGAGCCCGCGCGCCGTCTCGACGAAGCCCGACGCGCCGACATTGACCTTGTCGACGGCGGCGAAGATCGCCTCGCCGCGAGCCAGCGCCGGCCAGCCGCCACCCTGGATGAAGGCGTCGAGCGGCGCCTTGCTCGGTGCGAAGGTATTGGTCTCGTGCAGGAAACCGCCGAAGGCGATGCGTGGCGACATGAGGCGAAGGCTCCAGGCGGACGTGCGAGACGGCGCAGGTAATCACGCCCGCTCCGCGGCTCCAAGGGCGAAATCTCGCCGGCTGCACAATCGATGGGCAGCATCGCCGGATGGAGGCCGGGCTGCCCCTTAGGCCACCGGCAACAGCCCCGGCCAGAAATGGCCATCGACTGTGGGGCGCTTGCCAAAGATCGCCTGCCCGACCCGGACGATGTCGGCGCCCTCCTCGATCGCGATCTCGAAATCGCCGGTCATCCCCATCGAGAGCTGGGTGATGCCGCAATCCGGCCGGGTTCTCTGCAAGCGCTCCCGCACCGCATGGAGCCGGCGGAAGCAGGCCCGCACCTCTTCGGGGCCGCCCTTGAGGATCGCCAGCGTCATCAGGCCTTTGGGTTTGAGTGATGGGAAGCGACCGAGCTCCCCGACAAAGGCATCCGCCTCCTCGGGCCTGATGCCGTATTTGCTCTCTTCGCCGGAGGTGTTGACCTGCACGAAGACGTCGAGCGTGCGGTTGGCCGCGACCAGGCTCTCATGCAGCCAGCCCGCCAACCGCAGGCTGTCCAGCGCCTGGAACTCTCCAGCGAAGGCAATCATCGCCTTGGCCTTGTTGGTCTGGAGATGGCCGATGACGCTCCAGCTCACGCCGAGCCCGGCCAGCGCCTCGGCCTTGCCCTTGGCCTCCTGGACCTTGTTCTCGCCGAGCGTGGTCATGCCGATGCCGACGGCAAGCCTGACGACCTCGACCGGCACCGTCTTGCTGACCGGCAGCAGCCGCACCGCCGAACGCGCCCGCCCGGCACGGGCGCAGGCCGTCGCGATCCGGCCCTCTACGGCGGCGAGATTGTCGCGCAGCGTCCGCTTCGGATCCTCACCGAATCGCGAGTGGATCTCCGCGTCCAGATCACCGGCCTGGTCCATCGATCCTCCTCCCCCGAAGAACCGTGATGGCGTCCGTCATTTTTCGACGAAGGCGCGCTCCACCACATAGCTCGCAGGCGTCGAGCTCGAGCCCTCGAGGAAGCCCTTGCCTTCCAGCATGACCTTCATGTCGGCCAGCATGCCGGGGCTGCCGCACAGCATCACCCGGTCATGCTCGGCATCGACCGTGGGCAGACCCAGCGACGCGAACCAGTCGTCGGAGGCAAACAGCTCCGTGACGCGGCCGCGGTTCGGATACTCCTCGCGCGTCACGGTCGGATAGTAGATCAGCTGCGACGCGACCATCTCGCCGATCAGTTCGTCGGCCGGCAGGTCCTTGCTGATGAAGGTCTCATAGGCCAGCTCCGACACCAGCCGGACGCCATGGACCAGCACGACCTTCTCGAAGCGCTCATAGGTCGCGGGGTCGCGGATCAGGCTCATGAAGGGCGCAAGCCCCGTCCCGGTGGAGAGGAAATACAGGTTGCGGCCGGGCACGAGGTTGTCGTGCAGCAGCGTCCCGGTCGCCTTGCGCCCGATCAGCACCTCGTC
>DATDBB010000370.1:0-6440 GCA_036525085.1 Allobosea sp. | reverse complement strand
ATCGCGATGAAGCTGGCCCAGGTCGTCGCCGGCAATCCGAACACCGACCAGGTCAATTTCGACTGGATCGAGCCCTCGCGCGAATTGCGGCTGCGCGTCGACCAGGACGAGGCACGCCGGCTCGGTCTGAGTTCGGCTGCGCTGGCGAGCATCGTCAACACGGTCGTCTCGGGCACGGTCGTGACGCAGTTGCGCGACGACATCTATCTCGTCGACGTCGTCGTGCGGGCCCAGGGCGCCGACCGCATCTCGCTCGACACGCTGCGCACGATGCAGGTCGCGCTGCCCGGCGGCCGCTCGGTGCCGCTCTCGCAGTTCGTCACCTTCAGCTACGATCTCGACGCGCCGCTGATCTGGCGCCGCGACCGGGTGCCGACGCTGACGGTCGCCTCCGACATCAAGCCGGGCGTTCTGCCGGAGACCGTCGTCACTGCGCTGGCGCCCGGCATCGAGGCGCTGCGCAAGACGCTGCCGCCCGCCTACGGCATCGCCACCGGCGGCACGGTCGAAGAGAGCGCGACCTCCCAGGCTTCGGTGATCGCCGTCGTGCCGGTGATGCTGCTGATCATGTTCACCGTGCTGATGGCGGAGCTGCGCAGCTTCAAGCTCTTCGCCATCGTGATCAGCATCGCGCCGCTCGGCATGATCGGCGTCGTCGGCGCGCTGCTCCTCTCGGGCAAGCCGCTCGGCTTCGTCGCCCTGCTCGGCGTGCTCGCGCTGATCGGCATCATCACCAAGAACGCGGTGATCCTGATCGGCCAGATCGAATCCGAGCGGGCTGCCGGCAAGAGCATCACGGACGCCGCGCTCGACGCCGCCTCGACCCGCTTCCGGCCGATCATGCTGACAGCGGTCTCGACCGTGCTCGGCATGATCCCGATCGCGCCGACCGTGTTCTGGGGACCGATGGCCTTCGCGATCATGGGCGGCCTGCTGGTCGCGACCGTCCTGACCCTGATCCTGCTGCCGGTGCTCTATGTCGCCGTGTTCGGCGGGGCCTCGCCCGCGGCCGGCACTGCGCCGACCGGCGGCAAGAGCCAGGGCAACGGCCAGGCCAAAGCCAAGGGCAAGCCCTCTCGAATCGCGGGAGCGACTGCACGATGACCCTTCGCCCCATCCCGCCGACGACGCCGCACCGTCTTTTCCCCGCCCGGCCCCTGCTCGGCTTCGCTGTGCTGCTCGCGCTTACCGCCTGCGACCGTGCCGAGAAGGCTGCGCCAGCGGCCGGCCGCCCGGTGCAGGTGGTCAAGGTCGAGGCGAGCAAGCTCGCCGGCGGCCTCGATCTCAGCGGCGAGATCCAGGCCGAGAAGACCGTGTCGCTCGCCTTCCGCATCGCCGGGCGGATCACCGAACGGCCGGTCAATGTCGGCGACAAGGTCGCGCCCGGCCAGATCGTCGCCCGGCTGGACCGGACGATCGAGACCAATGCCGTCACCGCGGCGCGGGCCGCGCTGGAGGCGGCGCGCGGCGAGGTCGTGACGGCGCGCAACACCTTCGAGCGGCAGGAACGGCTGATGGGCCAGGGCTTCACCACCCGCCCGCGCTTCGACGCCGCCCTGAAGGCGCAGGAAACGGCCCAGGCCGCACTCGAAAATGCCGAGGCGCAGCTCGAACTGGCGCAGGACAGGCTCGGCTTCACCGATCTGCGCGCCGATGTCGCGGGCGTCGTGACCGTGCGCAGCGCCGAGCCGGGCGAGGTCGTCCAGCCCGGCCAGGCGATCGTCCAGATCGCGCGCGAAGATGGCCGCGACGCCGTCTTCAACGTGCCGGCCAGGCTTCTGGAATCGAAGACCGGCGAGCAGGTCGTCCGCGTCACGCTGGCCGAGGCGCCTGGCATCAGCGCCATCGGGCGCATTCGCGAAGTCTCGCCGCAGGCCGATCCGGTGACGCGGACCTTCCAGGTCAGGGTCGGGCTGCAGGACCCGCCGGAGGCGATGCGGCTGGGTTCGACGGTGGTGGGTTCGATCGAGACCAGCTCCGCCGTGATCATGTCGATCCCGGCGACGGCTCTGACCCAGTCGGGCACCTCGCCGGCGGTCTGGATCGTCGATCCGGCCAAATCGACCGTCAGCCTGCGCCCGATCGACATCCTGCGCTTCGACCCCGACCACGTCATCGTCTCGCAGGGCCTTGCGCCCGGCGACACCATCGTCTCGGGCGGCGTGCAGGCGCTGCATCCCGGCCAGCGGGTGGCGCCGCTGCCGGCAGCGGGCGCGCGCAGCGCCACAGCCGGCGCGGCCAAGGCGCCGGGCTGACCGGACCGAGAAGCGGGCCCGTGCCCGCGAAGACTGCCGAAACCTCAACCGCAGGAGCCGACAACATGAGCGATCTGGTCTTCATCGCATTCCCGACCGAGGAAAAGGCCGAGGAGGTCCGCAAAAAGGTGCTCTCGCTGCAGCGCGAATACCTGATCGAACTCGGCGACGCCGTCGTCGTAGTCAAGGACCAGGCCGGGCACATCAAGCTCAACCAGCTGATGAACCTGACCACGACGGGCGCGGCCTCGGGCGCGCTCTGGGGCACGCTGATCGGCTTCATCTTCATGGCGCCGCTGCTGGGCACCGCGCTCGGCGCGGCGTCCGGCGCGCTCGGCGGCCGGCTGACCGATGTCGGCATCAACGACCAGTTCATGAAGGATACGGCCGAGGCGCTCCAGCCGGGCACGGCCGGGCTGTTCCTGCTGATCCGCAAGATGACGACGGACAAGGTGCTGGCCGATCTGCGCGGCAGCGGCGGCACGCTGATGAGCACCTCCTTCGACGAGACCAAGGAAACGGCCCTGCGCGAGGCGCTGGCGGCCGCGGCGCCCGGCGGGACGGCGGCCGAAACTGCGCAGGTATCTGCGGCGACATGAGCGGCGTCGGAGCGGCCGGGCCACTGGCGGAGCGGGCGCAATGGGCGCTCGCCACCGCACGGCTCGACGACTTCCAGCCGCTGCTGCCGGCGGAAGCGGAGGTCGTCGCCCGGCTGCTCAGCGGCAATTACGACCGCCTGGGCGACGGCACGAGGCCGGAGGCGCCTGATCCGGGCCGCGTCATCCGCGCCTCCTTCCTCCGCTTCCTCATGCTGGGAGGGCAGGAAGGCTGCCGCCCACATGAGAAGGGCATCCGGATCACCGGAGCCTGGATCACGCAGACGCTCGATCTCGAGGCCTGCCATGTCTTCCGCGACATCGGGCTGATCGACTGCCATTTCGAGGCGGCGCCGATCCTGCGGGCCGCGATCATCAACCGGCTCTTCCTCGACGGTTCGTCACTGCCCGGCCTCGAGGCCGAGCGCCTGGAGGCGCGCGGCGGCGTCTATCTGCGCGGCGCGCAGGTCCAGGGCGAGGTCAACATCACCCAGTCCCGCCTCGGCGGAAACCTCGAATGCGACGGCGCGACGATCCGCGTGCCGAGCGGCCATGCCATCGACGCAGCGGCGATCGACCTGCGCAACCTCCTGCTGCGTGGCGCGACCCTGCGCGGCGGCCTCACCGTCGCAGGCGCGCGGATCTCGGCCGATCTCGATTGCGCCGGCGCGGTGATCGAAGGCGCCGACAGCGTCGCGATCGATGCGACCGAGGTCGAGAACGGCGGCAGCATCGTGCTGCGCAAGGCCCAGATTGCCGGCGAGGTCAGGCTCGTCGCGGCGGTGGTCGGTGGCGATCTCGACGTCAGCGGCGCTGCCATTGCGCAACCGGGCGCGATGGCGCTCGACCTCAGCCGCGCCCAGATCAAGGGCGCCTTCTTCCTGCGCAACGAGGCCCGGATCGGCGGCGCGCTCGCCATGACCGGCGCCTCGATCGGCACCATCCATGACGAGGCGGCGTGCTGGCCGGCGCCGGGCGACCTCCTGCTCAACCGCTGCCGCTATGGCGCTTTCATCGCCGCTCCAGTCGATGCAGCGAGCCGGATCGACTGGCTCTCGCGGCAGGCGCCCGAGCGCTGGGGCGAGGATTTCTGGCCGCAGCCCTATGAGCAGCTCGCCGCGGTCTTCCGCGAGATGGGCCATGGCGAGGATGCGCGCAGCGTCCTGATCATGAAGGAAAAGCTGCAACGCCGGGCGCGACGGGCGCGGGCCCGCAACCCGCTCTGGCGGGCGCTGCTGCGGGCGAACGACAACTTCCTCGCCGTGACCGTCCGCTATGGCCGCCAGCCGCTGCTGGCCTTTCTCTGGCTGACCCTGTTCTGGGTCACCGGTGTCGCGGTCTTCGGCGTCGCGGAGGCCGCAGGAGCCTTCAAGCCCAACAGCGCCGTCGTGCTGCGCTCGCCGGAATGGACGCTCTGCGGCGTCACGGCTGCCGAACAGCGCCTCGTCGGCGCACCACCGCAGCCGATGAGCGGGCGGGCCGCTGCGGGTCAGACGCAGCTCGCCTGCTACCGCGAGCAAGGCGAGGCTTCGAGCTACCCCGCCTTCAACCCATGGTTCTATTCGCTGGATACTTTGCTGCCGGTGCTCGATCTCGGCCAGAAGTCGTTCTGGCGGCCCGATCCGAAGGGCCTCACCGGCCGGGTCGCGATCAACTACTTCTATTTCCAGGCGATCGTCGGCTGGGCGTTGAGCCTGCTGGCCGTCGCGGGTTTCTCGGGGCTGGTGAAATCGACATGATGGACCCGGCCTGCGGCAATGCGAGGGGGTGAGAGTTGAGCAAGGCTCCGAAGGAACAACAGGGCGCCGCGGCTGCGGCGCACAGCGACGGCCGCATGCCGCTGATCATCGATCTCGCGCTACAGGGCGGCGGCGCGCATGGCGCCTTCACCTGGGGCGTGCTCGACCGAATCCTCGAGGAGGACTGGCTGACGATCGAGGCGATCTCGGGCACCTCGGCCGGCGCGATGAACGCCGCCGTGCTGGCCTCGGGATTCGCCAAGGGCGGCCGGGAAGGCGCCAGGCTGGCGCTGGAGGCGTTCTGGCGCAAGACCTCCGAGGCGGCGCGGTTCAGCCCGTTCCAGCGCAGCCCGCTCGACATCCTGCTCGGGCGCTGGACCCTCGACAATTCACCGCTCTTCGTCGCGATGGACATGATGTCCCGCGTCGTCTCACCCTATAGCCTCAACCCCGGCGGCTCGAACCCGCTGGCCGACATCCTGACCGAGGTGATCGATTTCGAGGCGCTGGCGGCCGGGCCGATCAAGCTCTTCGTCACCGCCACCAATGTCCGCACCGGCCGCGGCCGCGTTTTCCGCAACGCCGAGATCACGCCGCAGGTGCTGCTCGCCTCGGCCTGCCTGCCGACCCTCTTCCAGGCGATCGAGATCGACGGCGACAGCTACTGGGACGGCGGCTATTCCGGTAATCCGACGATGACACCGCTGATCCGCGAGAGCAGCGCGCTCGACACGATCCTGGTCCAGATCAACCCGGTCGAGCGGCCGGGCACGCCGACGACGGCGCGCGACATCCTGAACCGGCTGAACGAGGTCTCGTTCAACGGCGTCCTGCTCAAGGAACTGAGGATGATGGCGATGCTGCGCAACAACGCCAATCCGAAGGATGGCGAGGGCGCACGCTGGGCCGGGATGCGCCTCCATCGCGTCACCAGCGACAGGATGGCGGAGCTCGGCTACTCCTCGAAGCTCAATGCGGAATGGGAGTTCCTGACGATGCTGCGGGCTGAGGGCCGCCAGTCGGCCGAGCTGTTCTATCGGACGCACAAGGACGACATCGGCCAGCGCTCGACGCTCGACCTCGACGAGTTGACCGAAGGCGTCTGAGCGCATTGGCACTTGATGGTTTCGTGTCGAAATACGCCGTCATCCTGGGCGACCGCAGGTCGTCCCGGGATCCATCGTGGAGTGCCGACGCCCTTCGATGGATCCCGGAGCTGCGCGGCTTCGCCGCTTGTCCAGGATGACGCGTCACTTCTTTGACCTTTCAATGCTTGAACGGCAACGGCCGACAGGAATGCAGATGACGAGCGGCAAGATCCATCAAGGCGCACAGGTGCTGATCGCGATCATCCTGGTGGTGGCGGCGCTGTCGGTTGCGAGTTCCGTCTTCGCGCCGGTCGCCTTCGCGCTGTTCATCATCGCGCTGGTCTGGCCGCTGCAACGCGCCCTGCAGGGTTTCCTGCCGCGCATGCTGGCGCTGGCGATCAGCATCGTGGTGATGGTGCTCGCCTTCTTCGCCTTCGGCTCCCTGATCGTCTGGGCCTTCGGCCGCGTTGGGCGCTGGATCGCCGGCGACGCCGCGCGCTTCCAGCAGTTCTATGACCAGGCCACCGTTTGGCTCGAAGGGCACGGCATCGCGGTGACCGGGCTCTGGGCCGAGAATTTCAACGTCGCCTGGATGCTGCGCATGGCGCAGACCGTCAGTGGGCGCCTCAACACGACGATGAGCTTCTGGCTGGTGGTGCTGGTCTACGTCATCCTCGGCCTGCTCGAAGTCGAGGATTTCGGCCGCAAGCTGAAGGGCATGCGCAACCGCCTGATCGGCGGCGTATTGCTCGGTGGCAGCAC
>DATDBB010000369.1:0-16069 GCA_036525085.1 Allobosea sp. | reverse complement strand
GGCGCCTCGACCCAGATGATCTACGATCGCTGTGCCCCCTCCGTTCTGAAGGGAATCGATCCGTCGCCGGCGCAGTTGGAGTTTGCGCGGAAGCGGCCATCAGCTCAGCTCGCGGAATTCGAGCTCGGCAACGCGACCGCGCTGCCGTTTGCGGCGGCGGAATTCGATGTGGCCCTCATGGCCCTGGTCATCTTCTTCGTTCCCGATCCCGCCAAGGGTGTGGCGGAAATGGTCCGGGTCGTGCGCCCGGGAGGGCTGGTCGCGGCTTATGCCTGGGACATTCCCGGCGGCGGATTTCCGCTCGAACCGATCCAGCTGGAAATGAAGGCCTTTGGCATCGAACCGTCGCGTCCGCCCAGTGCCGACATCTCGCGGATCGACGCCCTTGCGAAGCTTTGGACGGACGCCGGTCTGTGCGACGTCGAGACGCGGGAAATCGCGGTGCAACGCGACTTCGCCGATTTCGACGACTTCTGGCGAACAGGCCTGTTGGGAGCGACGATCGGACCGGCGATCGCCAGCATGGCGCTCGACGATGTCGGGCTCCTGAAGGAGAAGGTCAGAGAACGCATGAAGGCCGCCCGCGCTGGCCCCGTGTCCTACGTCGCGCGCGCCAACGCCGTGAAAGGCACGACGCCGGCGCATGGCTGAATCGGGAACGCCTTATCCCTTCGGCTTACCATAGCCCCCGGCGGTCGGCGTGATCACTGTCACCGCCTCGCCGGCTTCGAGCCAGGTCTGATCCGAGGGCTTCAGCTCCTCCACGGCGCCCGACAGCCTGCGCACCAGCGTCTTGCCCACCTGCCCCGGTTCGCCGCCCTTCACACCAAAGGGGCGGACCTTGCGATGTGAAGCGAGGATCGCGCAGTCCATGCCGGTCCGGAAGCGGATGGTCCGGCTGGTGCCGTCGCCGGCGCTCCACTCGCCCTTGCCGCCGGAACCGGGGCGGATGTGGAAATCCTCCAGCACGACCGGGAAGCGAGTCTCCAGGATCTCTGGGTCGGTCAGGCGCGAGTTGGTCATGTGGACATGCACGCCCGAGGTGCCGTTGAAGCCCGGCCCGGCCGGCGAGCCCGAGCAGATCGTCTCGTAGTACTGGTACTGGTCGTTGCCGAAGGTCAGGTTGTTCATCGTCCCCTGCGAGGACGACATCGCCTCCAGCGCGCCGAACAGCGTGTTCGTCACCGCTTGGCTGACCTCGACATTGCCGGCAACGACGGCCGCCGGATAGCGCGGCGAGAGCATCGAGCCCTCCGGCACGATGATCCGGATCGGCCTGAGACACCCGGCATTCATCGGGATCGCATCGTCGACCATCACGCGGAAGACATAGAGCACGGCGGCCCGCGTCACCGGGGCCGGCGCGTTGAAATTGTCCGGCCGCTGCTCGGAGGTTCCGGTGAAATCGACCGTCGCCTCGCGCTTCTCGCGGTCGATGGTGATCTTCACCTTGATCGCGCAGCCCTGGTCCATCGGATAGGTGAACTCGCAGTCGTGAAGTTTGGCGAGAAGCCTTGCAACACTCTCGGCCGCATTGTCCTGGACATGGCCCATATAGGCCTGCACCACGTCGAGACCGAAGGAAGCGATCATCTTCTTCAGTTCTGCAACGCCCTTGGCGTTGGCCGCGATCTGCGCCTTCAGGTCGTTGACGTTCTGGACGACGTTGCGGACGGGATAGCGCGCGCCGGTCAGGATCGCGACCAGTTCCTCCTCGTAGAAGCGGCCCTGATCGACGATCTTGAAGTTGTCGATATAGACCCCCTCTTCCTCGATCACGGTCGCCAGCGGCGACATCGAGCCCGGCGCCGTGCCGCCGACATCGGCGTGGTGGCCGCGGCTCGCCACCCAGAACAGGATCTCCTTCTCCGCCTCGTCGAAGACCGGCGTGCAGACGGTGATGTCCGGCAGGTGCGTGCCGCCATTATAGGGCGCGTTCAGGCAGTAGACGTCGCCGGGCCTGATCACCGGATTGTTCTTGATGACGGTCTCGACCGACTTGTCCATCGAGCCGAGATGAACAGGCATATGCGGCGCATTCGCCACCAGCGCCGCCGTCTGGTCGAAGACCGCGCAGGAGAAGTCGAGCCGCTCCTTGATGTTCACGGAATAGGCGGTGTTCTGCAGCGTCACGCCCATCTGCTCGGCGATCGACATGAACAGGTTGTTGAAGATCTCCAGCATCACCGGGTCGGCCTTGGTGCCGATCGCGGCGTTCTGGACCAGCGCCTTGGAGCGCACCAGGACGAGATGGTCCTTGGCGGTGAGCTTGGCGCTCCAGCCCTCCTCGACCACCACCGTCTGGTTGGGCTCGATGATGATCGCCGGCCCCGCGATACCCTGGCCGGGTTGAATTGCCTCGCGCCGCACGATCGCCGCGTCATGCCACTGGCCTTTCGAGAAGACGCGCGTCGTCTCTGCGGCGACCGGCTCGCCGGCGGTCTCTGGAGCCGACGCCTCCTCGAACTTCGCACCACCGCCGATCGCCTCGACCTCGACGGCCTCGATCACCAGCGGCTTGGCTTCATCCATGAAACCGAAGCGCGCCTTGTGGGCGGTCTGGAAGGCGGCCTTCATCTCCTCGGCCGGGCCGGCCGCAACCGCGATCGCGGTGTCCGTGCCGGCATAGCGAACATGGGCGCGGGTCAGGATCGCGATGTCGCCTTGCGGCACGCCCTGCCCCGAAACCTCGGCCAGCGTCTCCGCGGCAAGCCCCGCTGCCACGGCCTCGACCGCCGCCTGTGCCCCGCCGTCGAGGGCCACGTCGAGCGCCGCCGTCCGCGTCGAGCGGATTTCGGCGAGCCCCATGCCATAGGCCGAGAGCAGCCCTGAGAACGGATGCAGCAGCACTGTCTTGATGCCGAGCGCATCGGCGACGAGGCAGGCATGCTGCCCGCCCGCTCCACCAAAGGAGTTCAGCGCATAGCGCGTAATGTCGTAGCCGCGCTGCACCGAGATCTTCTTGATCGCCTCGGCCATGTTGGCGACCGCGATCTGGATGAATCCATCCGCGACCTCTTCCGCGCTGCGGCCGTCGCCGACTTCGGCGGCCAGCGTCGCAAACTTCGCCCGCACCGCCTCGACATCGAGCGGCTGGTCGCGCTTCTCGCCGAAGATCGGCGGGAAATAGGCCGGGATCAGCTTGCCGACCATGACGTTCGCATCGGTCACGGCGAGCGGCCCGCCGCGCCGATAGGCGGCCGGGCCCGGATTGGCGCCTGCGGAGTCCGGCCCGACGCGGAAACGCGCGCCGTCATAGTGCAGGATCGAGCCGCCGCCTGCCGCGACCGTGTGGATCAGCATCATCGGCGCGCGCATCCGCACGCCAGCGACCTCGGTCTCGAAGGCGCGCTCATATTCGCCGTCAAAATGGGCGACGTCGGTGGAGGTTCCCCCCATGTCGAAGCCGATCACCCGGTCGAAGCCGGCCGAGCGTCCGGTCTCGGCGAGTCCGACGACGCCGCCGGCCGGGCCGGAGAGGATCGCATCCTTGCCCTGGAACAGCTCGGCGGCGGTGAGCCCGCCCGAGGACATCATGAACATCAGCCGCGCGCCGGTGCGGGCGATGTCGAGCTCTTCCGAGACCTGCGCGACATAGCGGGCGAGGATCGGCGAGAGATAGGCGTCGACCACGGTGGTGTCGCCGCGCCCGACCAGCTTGATCAGCGGCGAGACCTCGTGGCTGACCGACACCTGCGGAAAGCCGATCGCGCGGGCGATCTTCGCCGCGAGCTGTTCATGGGCCGGATAGCGATAGGCATGCATGAAGGCGATGGCGACGGCCCGGAAACCGGCATCGAACTGCGCCTGCAACGCGGCGCGGATCGCAGCCTCGTTTGGCGCCTGCTCGACCACGCCGTCCGCCAGCACGCGCTCGTCGACCTCGACGACCGCCTCATAGAGCTGGTCCGGCTTGATGATCTCCTTGGCGAAGATGTCGGGCCGCGCCTGGTAGCCGATGCGCAGCGCATCGCGAAAGCCCTTCGTCGTCACCAGCAGCGTGTGGTCGCCCTTGCGCTCCAGCAGCGCATTGGTCGCGACCGTCGTGCCCATGCGGACCTCGCCGACGAGGCCGGCAGGAATCGCTTCGCCCGCCTTGAGCCCGAGATGATCGCGGATTCCCTGCACCGCAGCGTCACGATAGGCGCCCGGATTTTCGGAGAGCAGCTTTCTGGCGTGAAGTTTGCCTGCAGGATCCCGCCCGATCACATCGGTGAAGGTTCCGCCCCGGTCGATCCAGAAGTCCCAACGCGACGACGACATCCCCAACATCCTCTCGTTCCGCGTCAGCCAAGCTATCGCTGACGTTTCATCGATAAATTGTCGATGTGTTGTTGACAAGACGGATTCGGGCGATACGATCGCGATTGTGACCGGAACATGGCTGAGGGGCCGGACGGTCTCGCGACGGAGGATGCAATGACAGGAAGAGCCCTGGCAAATGAAGGCGCATGGCGCGCCGCCTCACAGGGGCCGCGTCGATGATCCGCCGCGCGCTCGATGGCCTTTATCTCTGGGCCGGCTATGCCGCTGGCGTCTTCCTCGTCATCATCTTCCTGCTGATGATGAGCCTGTCGCTGGGCCGCGAGATCGGCCTCAACATTCCCGCCGGGGACGACTTCGCCTCCTGGTGCATGGCTGCGATGGCTTTCCTCGGCCTCGCCCACACCTTCAAGTCCGGCGACATGATCCGCGTCGGCCTGCTGATCGACAGGTTCAAGGGCAAGACGCGCTGGTGCTTCGAGGTCTTCTCGCTGGTGCTTGGCCTCGGCTTCGTCGGCTTCTTCGCCTGGCACGCGGTGATCATGACCTGGCAGTCCTACGAGTTCAACGACGTCGCCGGCGGCGTCGTCGCGATGCCGATGTGGGTTCCGCAGCTCGGCTATTCGGGCGGCCTGGTCATCCTGTTCATCGCCTTCCTCGACGAGTTCGTCCACGTGGTCGTGCGCCGGCAGGATCCACGCTACGAAAAGCCGCCAGCCCAGTCCGACGAGGAAATCGTCGAGCGCGCCATGGCGAGCGGAGTTTGACGCCATGGCCATGATCGAAATTTCGGGGCTTCTGCTCCTGCTGCTGATCGTCTTCCTTGCCGGTGGCGTCTGGATCGCGATCTCGCTGATGGCCTGCGGCTGGGTCGCCATGCAGTTCGTCGCGGGCGGCATCCCCGCCGGCGCCGTGCTCGCGACCACGATCTGGGGCAACAGCGCGTCCTGGACGCTGGCCGCCCTGCCGCTTTTCATCTGGATGGGCGAAATCCTCTACCGGACCAAGCTCTCCGAGGAGATGTTCCGCGGCCTTGCCCCCTGGCTGAACTGGCTCCCCGGCCGGCTGATGCATGTCAACGTGCTGGCCTGCGGCATCTTCGGTTCGGTCTCCGGCTCCTCAGCCGCGACCTGCGCCACCGTAGCCAAGATCGCCCTGCCCGAACTCAAGAAGCGCGGCTACAACGAGAAGCTCGCCCTCGGCTCGCTCGCCGGCGCCGGGACGCTCGGCATCCTGATCCCGCCCTCGATCACCATGGTGGTCTATGCGGTCGCGGCGAACGTCTCGATCATCCAGGTCTTCCTTGCCGGCTTCCTGCCGGGCCTGCTCGTGATGGTGCTCTATTCCGGCTACATCGCCGTCTGGCACCTGCTGCATCCCGACCAAGCTCCGCCGAAGGAGCCGAAGATGAGCTTCCGCGAGAAGATGCGGGAATCGGCTCAGCTCATCCCCTGCATGCTGCTGATCGCGCTCGTCTTCCTCTGCCTGCTGCTGGGCTGGGCGACGGCGACCGAGTGCGCCGCCTGGGGCGTGCTCGGCTCGTTCGGCATCGCCTGGTGGTCGGGTGGCCTGACGAAGGAGACCTTCTGGCAGAGCGTCATGGGCACAACGCGGATCACCGGCATGATCATGCTGATCCTCGCCGGCGCCTCCTTCATGTCGACCTCGATGGCCTATACCGGCATCCCGCTCGCCCTGGCGGCCTGGGTGGATTCGCTGCACCTGTCGCCCTACGCGCTGATCGCGGCGCTGACGGTGATGTACATCATTCTCGGCACGGCGCTGGACGGCATCTCGATGATCGTGCTGACGACGGCGATCGTACTGCCGATGATCAAGGCCGCCGGCTTCGATCTCGTCTGGTTTGGCATCTTCCTCGTGCTGATCGTCGAGATGGCGGAGGTCTCGCCGCCTGTCGGCTTCAACCTCTTCGTGCTGCAGACGATGTCGGGCAAGGATTCCAACACGGTCGCGCTCGCGGCGCTGCCCTTCTTTTTTCTGCTGGTCGCCGCCGTCGCGATCATTACGATCTTTCCGCAGATCGTGATGGTGCTGCCGGAGATGGCCTTTCCGCCGCAGTAGACGAGCTCAACAACAGGGAACGGAGAAAAAAGACATGACGCGTAACGACTTTATGAAGGGCCTGCTCGCCGTCGGCGTCGCCGCCAGCACCCTGGCGCTCGCCAGCACCGGCGCCATGGCGCAGGCCAAGTGGAACCTGCCGGCCGCCTACCCGGCCGACAATCCGCACAGCGAGAACCTCGTCCTCTTCGCCAAGGACGTCGAGGCGGCCACCGGCGGCAAGCTCTCGATCACCGTCCATCCCAACGCCTCGCTGTTCAAGGCGCCGGAGATCAAGCGCGCCGTCCAGACCGGCCAGGCCCAGATGGGCGAAGTGCTGATGTCGATCCACGAAAACGAGGACCCGATCTTCGGCATCGACGTCGTGCCGTTCCTGGCGACTTCCTTCGCCGATTCCAAGAAGCTCTACACCGCCTCGAAGGCCGCCGTGGAGAAGAAGCTCGACAGCCAGGGCATCAAGCTGCTGTTCATGGTCCCCTGGGCGCCGCAGGGCGTCTACACCAAGAAGGACCTTAACACGGTCGACGACATGAAGGGGCTGAAGTGGCGCTCCTACAATGTCGGCACGACGCGTCTCGGCGAATTGCTCGGCATGCAGTCGGTGACGATCCAGGCGGCGGAACTGCCGCAGGCCCTGGCGACCGGCGTCGTCAACTCCTTCATGTCGTCCGGCGGCACCGGCTATGATTCCAAGGTCTGGGAGTCGCTGACCCATTTCTACGACGTCCAGGCCTGGATCCCGAAGGATGCCACCTTCGTCAACAAGGCCGCCTTCAACGCCCTCGACAAGGCGACGCAGGACGCGATCCTGAAGTCGGCCGCGACCGCCGAGGAGCGCGGCTGGAAGATGTGGCAGGAGAAGGCCGGCTGGTATCTCGACCAGCTCAAGGCCAAGGGCATGAAGGTCCAGACTCCGAGCCCCGAACTCGCCGCCGGCTTCAAGAAGGCGGGCGACACCCTGACCGCCGACTGGCTGAAGAAGGCCGGCGCCGACGGCCAGGCCATCGTCGACGCCTACAAGAAGATGTGAGGAGCAGCGTCATGGTCGGCCTCGAGCCGACCATCTCTTTCAGGAGATTCTCGGGTCGGCGCAGCCGCGCCGCCCGAGAATGACGGGCGCCACAACCATGCCAGCAGCCCCACCCTTCCCCGACGATCTCGGCCCCATCGTCTCCTCCGGCCATCTCGCCGCGGGGGCGATGCCGGCTTTGTCGGAGTTCGAGTTCGCGATGAACATGACGGTGCATGCCTTCCAGCGCTGGATGCTGCGCTGCATGACCGCATCCGGCGTGCCCGATCTCTCGCCCCTCGACGTCCTCGTGCTGCACAACGTCAATCATCGCGGCAAGCCCAAGCGCCTCGCCGACATCTGCCTCGTCCTCAACATCGAGGACACGCATCTGGTGAACTATGCGCTGAAGAAGCTGGAGCGCCTGAAGCTTCTGAAGTCCGGCCGCAAGGGCAAGGAAAAGACCGTCACCGTGACGCCTGCGGGCGAGGACGCCTGCCGGCGCTATGCCCAGGTCAGGGAGCAGTTGCTGGTCAAGTCCGTGCTCGCCACCGGCCTCGACCCGAAACGCCTCTCCGAGATCGCAGCCGCGATGCGCTCGCTCTCGGGCCAGTACGACCAGGCCGCACGCGCCGCCGCGAGCCTTTGACGCGAGCCTGACGGCAAGGCGTCGTTCAGTCCGTCGCCGCGCCCGGCTCGCTTTCGCGTTCGATCCTGACCACCGCCCGCGTTCCCCGGGACTGCTGCACGTATTCGATGGTCGTCGCCAGGCTCTTCGCCATCGCTCTGATGATCTTGGCCCCGAGGCCCGTCCCCGAAATCGGCCCCTGCCCCGACCAACCGACGCCGTCATCCGCGACGACGAGGACGGTCGCCCCTTCGCCGTCCTGCGACAGCGAGACCCGGATTTCGCCGACGCCGTCGGGATAGGCGTATTTGATCGCATTGGTCACGAGTTCGGTGACGATCATCCCGATGGAGACCGCCTTGTCGGTCTTGGCCAGGATCGGCACCGCCTCGAAGCGGATCGTCGGCGTCTGCCCTGCTGCGGACATCGACTGGCCGAGTTCGCCGACGAGCGATTCCAGATAGGCGGACAGGTCGACCGTCCTGACGTCGTCGGAGGTGTAGAGGCTGCGATGCAGATTGCCGATCGCGGTGATGCGCGCCCGGGTTTCGGCGAGCGCGGCCCGCGCCCCGGCATCCTTCACGGCCGAAGCCTGCATCCGTACCAGCGAACTGACGAGCGCGAGGGAGTTGGCGACGCGGTGGTTGACCTCCGCCAGCAGCACCATTGCCCGGTCGCGCGCCGCACGCACCTCGCGCTCGGCCGCCTCCTTCGCCCGCCTCAGCCGCGTCTGCTCGACCGAATGCTCCAGCCCGGACACGAGCAGGATCTCGAAATCCTCGCCGATCGTCTTGACCACATAATCGACCGCGCCGGCCTTCAGCGCCTGGACGGCGATCGAGAGATCCTGAGACGCCGTGACATAGACGACGGGCGGCGCACCCTCGATGCTGCGCAACTGCGCCAGCATGTCGAGCCCGGAACTCGCGCCGAGGTCATGATCGAGGATGATCACGTCCACTCCGCCGGCCTCGATGCGGGCAAGGCCCGACTGCGCATCGAGCACATGCTCGACGGCATAGCCGCGGCGGCCGAGTATCCTCTGCACGAGATGGCCGAGTGCGGCATCGTCGTCGATGTAGAGAACGGTGATCGTGCGATGGGGCATCTGAATGTCGTCGCGTGCCGTCGTCAGGGGGTCTCGGGCACTTGCATGACCGAGAAGAACAGGCCGAGCTGGCGGATCGCGTTGGCGAACCCGTCGTAGTTGACCGGCTTGGTGATGTAGACATTGGCCCCGAGATCGTAGCAGCGCTGAATCTCGCGGCTGTCGTCGGTCGTCGTCAGAACCACGACCGGCGAGCGCTTCGTATGGATATTGGCCTTGACCTTTTCGAGGATGTCGACGCCGCCCATGTCGGGCAGGTTGAGGTCGAGCAGGATCAGGAGATGGCGGCCGGAGCTGACCGCGCCCGACCCGTCTGGCCCGAAGAGATAGGCCAGCGCATCCGTTCCGTTGGTGAAGGGAATGATCTCGTTGTTCACCCCGGCGCGCCGGATGTTCTTCTCGATCAGCCGGGCATGGCCCTCGTCGTCCTCGATCATCACGATCGAGACGGGCTTGGCACTGGTCATGACTGGTTGCTCCGTTTCACTGTCCGCAGGTCGGCCGGCAGCAGGATCGTGAAGGTCGTCCCCACGCCGAATTCCGACTTCACGGTGATGTCCCCGCCGAGATTGCGCACCAGCGTGCGCACATGCGCCAGACCGATGCCCTCTCCCGGTGTATTTTGCGTTCCCGAGCGGCGGAACAGCTCGAAGATGCGCTCATGATCACCGGCCGCGATGCCGCGGCCATTATCCTCGATCTCGATCGCGACCCAGCCTGTGCGGCCGTTGCGCGCGCGCGCGACGACCTGGAGCGGGCGGCCCGGCGCGCGATACTTGATCGCGTTGTCGAGCAGGTTGCCGATGATCTGGTCCAGCGAAAAGCGGTCGCTGACGATGCTGTCGACCTTGACGTCGACGGTGATGCCACCGCCCGCTTCGCTGGCCTGATGATGTACGGCGGCCGCGGCCGCCTCGAGCTGCGCGCCGAGCTTCAGCCTCTCCGGCTTGAGCGCCCGGCTGCCCTCGCGGGAGATCTTCAGGATGGCGTTGATCAGCCCGTCCATCTTGCGGGTCGAGGAGCGGATGAATTCGAGCGCCTCGGGCACGTCGGTCTTCAGCGCCTGCTCGGCCTCGGGCTTGAGTTCGGATAGCTGCGCAGGCTCCGCATCGACATAGGCCTCGATCGGCTTGAAGGTGGCTTCCAACTCGCTGGTGAAGCCCATGATGTTGACCAGCGGAGCCCGCAGGTCATGCGTCACGATGTAAGCGAAGCGCTGGATCTCCTCATTTGCCTTGACCAGCGCATCGGTGCGCTCGCGCACCCGCTCCTCGAGGCCTGCGTTCAGCCCTTCCAGTTCGCGCCGCGCCGCGATGATCTCGCTGGTATAGCCGATGATGGTCCAGGCTGCGGCGCCGGCGAGGCCGAGGATGACCACCGCGCCGATGATCGTGACCCAGCGCAGCCAGAACGTCGTCCTGTCCTGCTCGGCGATGGCGGCGACCAGCAGCGTCTCGGAGCGCTCGAGGATGGCGGCGAAGCCGGCCCGAGCCTCGTCCATCAGGGATTTGCCTCGCCCATCGCGCACCGTCGCCAGCGCCCGGTCGAAATCGCCGGACTGCGCGATCTTCACCGTGGCTTCCAGTTCGGCGAGCTTGGCCGTCAGCGCCTTCTGGAGACGTTCCAGATACGGCGCCATATCCGGCAGGCCCGCAACGGCGGTGGCGAGGCGCTGGAAGCGCTCGTCATAGCCGGCCAGCGCTTCGGTGTAGGGTGCGAGATAGGCAGGATCGCGCGTCAGCAGATAGCCGCGCTGCCCGGTCTCCGCATCCTGCACGAGCGACATCAGGTCGGCCGAGGCGCTGCGCACGGCGCGGGCGGCCACCACCTCGTCGAAATTGCGCTCGGTCGCCAGCGTCAGCCAGAGCGAACTCGCGACGATCGCGATGAGGGCGGCGATGCCCGCCGCCAGCAGCAGCAGATTGGTTCGCCGGAAAAAGGCTTGGGAGATCGGCATGGACGGTCCGGAGGGCAGGAAGCCTTCGATGACCGTTCGCGCGCCGGCCCGCAAGGTCAAATGACATGGTGAGGCGCGCGCAATCATGCATGGCGGCGAGCCGATGGCACGCCTGGCCGCACGATGCCTCGCGACAGCACGCTAGGTCGGGCGGGACCTGGGATCGGATCGAGCGCGCGGGGATCAAGATCGCAGGGACGACGCCTCAGAAGCGAGCAGTCACACCGACGATCGGCCCATGCTGGATCATGTCATAGCTGAAGCGCGCGCTCTGATAGTCCACCCCGATAGCGCGATATCCGGCAGACACAGACCAGCGCGGGTCGATCTGGTAGCCGATCGTCGCCAGCGCATCCCAGTGAAAGTTGGATCCGCCGGCCCCGCCCATCAGCCAGGCCGTGGCGAACCAGCTCGGGCTCAAATTGAGCCGCATCTTGAGGCCGGCCGTCGCATCGACCCAGGTCGCTCCATCGTCACCCCTGAGACCAGGCAGGGGCGATGGCGGGACCAGCGTCACCGTATTCGACATGCTGAAGAACTTGGCGCCCCCGATCGCATCGAGATTGCCCCAATCCCCCTCGGCGAGCCGATAGCTCGCCGCAGCCAGCCCGAAGAGGGAAGACGCATCGAGCTTGAGGGTCAGGAACCCCGCCGGCCCGGTTTGGCGTGCCGAAAGCTTGACGTAGTTCAGCTCGCCGACAAAACCCCAGCTCCCCTTTCTGATCTCGACGAAGCCGGCCGCGGCGAAGTCGAGGGCCGGCAGGACATCACGAAACTTCAGATCGACATTGACCGGGGGTAGGCCGAACAGCGCCTGATCCCCGTTCAGCCCCGCCGCCCAGCCATAGCCGGTGACGTCGACGCTCCAGTCCGAGGACGAAGGCTGGACCATTCGCGGCGGCGCCACGATATCGGCCGAGAACGCGGCCCCCTGCCAGCACACGGCTACGGACAACCCGAACAGGCACGTCTTGATCGACATCTTCCACCTCGTCTCGCGAACGCGCCGGGCGGCACAAGCCAAGCTTGACCGCCGGGCACAATCCGTCAACCCGCCTTGGTAACCGGGGGAATCACCCAGGACCCGTCCACGATCGACGGTTTCTTTTCGTCAGGCCAGTAGAGGCGCATCATCAGCAGGAACTTGCGCTTGGGAGCGGGCAGCCAATTGGCTTCCTTGCCCGCGCCCGGGGACTCGTTCTGGATGTAGATGACCAATGATCCGTCCTTCTCCATGACGGGGTTCGTCCGCATGCTCATCGAGTAGCGGTTGAGCTTATTGTCGACGAAGAAATAGTTCTCGTCATACATGGTCAGCGACCAGAACCCCTTCGCCGGCGGCAACTGCCCCGGCCCGAAGCGGATGATGTATTTGTTCGCACCATCATAGGAATGGAACGCGGAGGGCTTCAGCGAGGTCGGATAGACTGCGTCCTGCGGGCGGTTGGCCCCGAGGCCGATGGCCGTCACCAGCGCGCGCTGGATGTAATTGGTGCCGTAATTGCCCGCCTTGACGGTGTAGCCCCAGCCATTGACGTCGCGGATGTCGCCGCCGCTGAACTTGAAATGCATCATGATGCGATCGAAGGACAGCTTCGGCAGCCGCGTCTCCCAGCGGCTGTCGATGGCGCTGGGATCGAAGGGCTTGCCCGGCACCAGGCCGATCTTGGCGAACCGCGCCAGGGCCGGCGCGTCCTTCTGCGAGGGCGGATTCCGCTTCATCAAATCAGCCAGCAGGGAGAAATACTGCGTCGCCGTCAGCTCGTTGACCTGATCGCGGACGGATTTCTTCATGTCGATCGCAGGGTCGACCTTGCCGCCGGGCGGGGTCCAGGGCTTGCCCCGGGCGCCCAGCGGGTAGAGCTTGAACTGGTCCTGGAGCGCGTGGACGGCAGCATAGTCTTCGGGCGTGCCGGTGCAGTAGATCCGTCCGAGCAGCCAGACGATGCTCGTCTGGGACTTGAGCTGCTTCATCCCGGCCGGAACGGCTCCGTTCCAGCCGGGGCCCGTGATCAGATAGGTCTGCGCATTGGTTCCGGTGGTCCGCTTGCCTGGGACCTCGAAAACCTCCGTCCAGCCGTCGAGCAGAGGAAGCAGGAAATAGCGCCCCTTCATGTCGGGCGCTTCGAGAACCCAGGGCTCGCCGCCGACATCGAGAAAAGCTGTCGTGTAGAGCGTATCCGCATTGGGTGCGGTGACGTCGCGGAACGCGGCGTCCGGATAATGCCGTAGCTTGATCAATTGCCCCATCGGCGCGCGCGTGCCTTGGGGAGTCGCGACATTGGAGATGACACGCCGCGTCATCTCCATGGTGATGAGAGGATAGCCGAAGACATAGGCGTCCGACGCGATCTTGAAGGATTCGACATTGTCGATGGCGTCGACGACGAGCCCGTCCCAGCCCGAGGCGGCGGTGGAGAGGCCGGCCCCGGCCGCAAGGGAAAGGCCACCGAATGTTGCGGTGCGTCGTGTCGGATTCATTGCTCCCCCCTATGTTACGACTACCATGACTTTAGGGCAGGCTCAGCACACGGTCTTCGGTTTGGAGGACAAAGTGACGGCGAACGGCGCATCCCCACCAATGATGCAGCGGGCCGGGGTGCTGGCCGAGCTGCCGGGGCTGGTTCGGGATTTGGGTGGCGACACGGCCGCCGTGTTCGAAGGCAGCGGCCTCGAACACGATGAGCTGGCGCCGGAGACCCGGTTGCCGTTCCGCGTGCTGGTCTCGATCCTGCACAGGGCGGCCCTTGCCACGGGCAGCCCCCATCTCGGACTGCTGCTCGGCCAGCGCTTCACCCTGGAGCATCATGGCATGATCGGGGCGCTGATGAGCCGGGCGCCGACGTTGCATCACGCCCTGCTCGATTTCGTCGCCTGGCAGCCCGGCTATTCCAGCGGCGCGATCGTCTATCTCAACCGCATGGGTGAGGATCTGGCGTTCGGCTACGGCGCGCTCGATCAGGTTTCGTCCGGCACCACCCAGCTCTATGATTGCGTCGTCGCCATCGGGATCACCATGGTCCACCAGTTGACCGGTGGCCGCGTCACGCCGGTCGAGGCTCATTTCTCCCGGTCTCAGCCCGCCAATGCGGCGTCCTATGGCCGCCTGCTGAGGATTCCGGCACGCTTCAACCAATCGCAGACCTGCCTGATCCTGGATGGCGCATCCGCGGGCACGAAGCTCGCCTCCGCCGATGCCGATCTGCATCGACAAGCGCTGGAAAACATCGAACACGCGATGCAACAGCGGCTCGGCGGAACCGCCCAGCGCGTCCGCCATACCTTGCGACCCATGCTCTGTACCGGCGACATCGCGATGGACACGGCAGCTTCGAGACTCGGGCTCCACCCCCGGACGCTGCGGCGCCGGCTGAGCGAGGAGGGACTAACCTTCGAGGACATCCGTGACCAGATGCGCTTCACCATCGCCCGCGAGCTGCTGGAAATGACGGATCTGCGGATCGGCGACATCAGCCAGGCGGTCGCCCTCGCCTCGCCCGGCGTCTTCGCCGAAACCTTCTGCCGCTGGAGCGGGATGACACCAACGAGATGGCGTCAGCAGGCGGCATCGCGAATGGCGAGCGGATGAGCCCGGCTGCATCAACACCGACACGTCGAAAGCCCCGGCGCTGGCCGGGGCTTTCTTGATCGCAGCGCTCACCTCAGATCGCCACGTCCCGCTGGCGCTCGGCATACTCCGCCATCAGCTCCTCATGCACCGACCAGAAGCCGCGCGGCTTTTGTCCGAGCAACTGATCCTCGAGCAGGCCGAGATGCAGGTGCCAGCCGCTGGAGACCATCGCCATCCGGTGCTTCGTCGCCAGCCTGCGATGGGTCAGCACCAAGCGGACCTCATCGCCGGCCCGGGCCAGCTCGATCTCGACATCGGAATCGGGATCGCCCATGCCGACCCAGTTGAAGACCAGCCGGTGCGGCGGCTCCCAGGTGGTGACGGTGCCGCTCATCAGCGCGCCCTCGTCGTTCATCTTGCGGGCACTCTCCGGCGGCGGCTCGTCGGTGATCTGCGAGTGCTTGAAGAACAGGTCGATCTTGCCGCCGGTGCGCGGTTCGGTGTCGCCGCCGCAGAACCAGGTCGCGCGCTTGTCGCCCTCCGTCAGATACGCCCAGACCCGCTCGATCGGGCCCGGCAGCAGCCGCTCGAAGCGCACCGCGCCACTCTCCAGAACCGTCCCGTAATCCTTGTTCGTGTCAGCTTGCATCACGCCTCCTCGCCCGGATCGGGCTTCGATAACGCGGCCTCGAGAGCCGCCAGACGATCGGGCCAGAAGGCGCGCACGCGCCGGACCCATTGGTCGAAGGTGTCGATGCCGTCGGGGTCGAGCGCATAGATGCGCCTTTGCCCGGCGACCGTGACCCGCACCAGCCCGGCCTCGCGCAGCGTCTTGAGATGCTGCGAGATCGCCGGCGCCGAAACGGTGAACCGCTCCCCGATCTCGCCGGCCGAGAGCGCACCTTGCGCCAGCATCTCGACGATGCGGCGGCGGGTCGGGTCGGCGAGAGCGGTGAAGGCGTCCATGAGGCAATAATTCGTCATCCGCTTAATTAAGTCAATCATAAATTATTGTGCGGCGCTTTGCGTCTGCCCCCTGCGCGGCCGTTGCGCTTGCTTGGCGCATCTGCCTCGGCCATTGCGAAAGCCCCTCAACGGTTTCCGCGACGCATGCCTTCCCGAAACGCGACACTGGCCGGCATCGGCATGATGCTGCTGGGCATCCTGATGTTCTCCCTCAACGACGTGATGGGGAAGTGGCTGGTGGCGACCTACACGGTCGGCCAGGTGCTGCTGCTGCGCAGTGCGGCAGGACTGGCGGTGCTCGCACCCTTTGTCGTCAAGCAGGGAATCAAGCGCACGCTGCGGCCGGAGCGCCCGGGCCTGCAGGTGCTGCGCGTCGCGCTCGGCTCGGGCGAGGTCGCGCTGTTCTATGCCGCGGTGTCCTATCTGCCGCTCGCCGACACGATGACGATCTGGCTGGCGGCGCCGGTCTGGTCGGCGGTGCTGGC
>DATDBB010000368.1:0-21757 GCA_036525085.1 Allobosea sp. | reverse complement strand
CGTGATCTGGGCTTCGTCGCGCGAGAACGCGATGCCGGTGACGATCTGCTGTTCCACGATGTCGTCCTCGTCGCAGATGAGGGTGCCTGGATTGGGATTGTTGGGGTCGTCGAAGGAGGAGCGCACATAGGTCGGCACGCGATGCACCATGGCGATCTCGACCGAGCGCACCTGGAGAACCTTGGAGCCGAGCGAGGCCATCTCCAGCATCTCCTCGAAGGAGACCTTGTCCATGCGCTTCGCCTTGGGCACGACGCGCGGGTCGGTGGTGTAGACGCCGTCGACATCGGTGTAGATGTCGCAGCGATCGGCTTTGAGACCGGCGGCGATCGCCACCGCCGAGGTGTCGGAGCCGCCGCGCCCGAGCGTGACGATGCGGTGCGACTGGGCGTGCAGGCCCTGGAAGCCCGAGCAGACCGCGATCTCGCGATTGCGGTCGAAGCCGGCGAGGATGCCGGCCCCGTCGACGCTCTCGATTCGCGAGGAGGCATGCGCGTCCGAACCATAGATCGGGATCTGCCAGCCCTGCCAGGAGCGCGCCGGCAGGCCCATCTCCTGTAGCACGAGAGACATCAGGCCCGACGTCACCTGCTCGCCCGAGGCCACGACGACGTCGTACTCGGCGCGGTCATAGAGCGGGGCGGCTTCCTTGCACCAGGCGACCAGCTCGTTGGTCTTGCCCGACATCGCCGAGACGACGACCGCGACCTCGTGGCCGGCATCGAATTCGCGTTTGACGTGCCGGGCCGCGTTCTTGATGCGCTCGACGGTCGCGACGGACGTGCCGCCGAATTTCATCACCAGACGGGCCATGGCGGTCCAGAGGCTCTCGGTTATCACTAGTCCCGGTTCGGGCCGGGACGAAAGGTCACCCTCGCGCCTTGCGCGAGGCGGGTGTAGATGACGGGCAGCGGCCGGCCTGTCAATGCGACGAGGGTGGTGCAGGCAAACGGAGGCACAGGCGATGGCGGCGACGGCTCAGCGTGACGGCTCGACCCGAAACGGCTCGACCATCGATTCCGCCGAGGTGGCGCGGTTCGATGCGATCGCCAAGACGTGGTGGGATCCGAAGGGCCCGATGGCCGTCCTGCACAAGTTCAATCCGGTCCGGCTGACCTTTATCCGCGACCTCGCCTGCGAACGCTTCGGCCGCGACCCGAAGACGATGCGCGCGCTGGAAGGGCTGACGCTGGTCGACATCGGCTGTGGCGGCGGCGTGCTCTGCGAGCCGCTGGCGCGTTTGGGGGCGCTGGTGACGGGTCTCGACCCGGCGCCGACCAACATTTCAGTCGCGAGTGCCCATGCGCAGGCCGGTGGGCTTGCGATCGATTATCGGCAGCAGACGATCGAAGCCCTGGTGGCGGAAGGCGCACGCTACGACATCGTGCTGGCGATGGAGGTCGTCGAGCATGTCGCCGATGTCGAGGCCTTCGTCGCCGCCTGCTGCGCGGCGGTGAAGCCTGGCGGGTTGCTGGTCATGGCGACGCTGAACCGCACGTTGAAATCCTATGCGCTCGCCATTGTCGGCGCCGAATACATCCTGCGCTGGCTGCCGCGCGGCACCCATGACTGGGAGAAGTTCGTGACGCCCGACGAGCTCGGCGACGCGATCGAGCGCGGCGGCCTCGAACTCGGCGACATCACCGGCGTGGTCTACAACCCCTTCACGGACCGCTGGTCGGCCGCGCGCGACAAGGACGTCAACTACATGCTGGCGGCGCATCGGTCGGGCTGAGAGGCTCCCGGGCGCTCGACGGGCCGTTCAGAGCCAGCGCCGGATCGTCGTGATGGCGATCAACATCGCCAGCCCCGAGCCAAGGGCGACGAAGGAGACGGTCAGCGCCGGATTATGGCCGATCGTGTAGCCGAGCTTGCGCCAGAGCAGCGTCCCGAGGATCGCGCCGGCGAGCACCACCAACCCGTTGATGATGATGCCGAAGGCGCCGTCGCGCAGCAGCAGGTCGGAGATCCAGCCGAACAGCAGAACGCCGACCGCGACGATCGACAGGAAGACCACGAGCTGTGGCGTCGACATGTCCGGCAGTCCGAGCATCAGGATCAGGGCGCGCATGGAAAATCCTCGGCAGGCTCCCGGGTTGATATAGCATGGGCGCGTTAAGGGGATGCTGCGACGCTCGCGAGGCCCGGGGCAGGGTCCGACCGGCGAGAATACAGCCTGTTCTTTTGCGCTGCGTCATAGTCCATTGGAACGATGGCGCGCCGCAGCATAAGATGCATGATCGCGGGCAAGTCTCTGATCAGGGACAGGTCCGCCGGGGCCGCGCTGGGTGATCGCAAGCCCTCACGGTCGCAAGCCGCCGGACAAAGCAGGGGAGAGACGACCATGTCCAAGCCGCAGACGTCTAAGCCGCAGCCCGCCGCGACCACGCACAAGGACCTCTACGAACTCGGCGAATTGCCGCCTCTCGGCCATGTCCCGGCCAATATGTACGCCTGGACGATCCGCCGCGAGCGCCATGGCCCGCCGCAGGAAAGCTTCCAGGTCGAGGTCGTTCCGACCTGGGAGATCGGCGAAGAGGAGGTACTGCTCCTCGTGATGGCCGGCGGCGTCAACTACAACGGCATCTGGGCGGGCCTGGGCCAGCCGATTTCGCCCTTCGACGTCCACAAGGGTTCACTCCACATCGCGGGCTCGGACTGCTCGGGCATCGTCTGGGCCGTCGGCTCCAAGGTGAAGCGCTGGAAGGTCGGCGACGAGGTCATCGTCCACTGCAACCAGGACGATGGCGACGACGAGGAGTGCAATGGCGGCGATCCGATGTTCTCCTCATCCCAGCGCATCTGGGGCTACGAGACGCCGGACGGCTCCTTCGCGCAGTTCTGCCGGGTGCAGTCGCGGCAGTTGATGCTGAAGCCGAAGCACCTCGCCTGGGAGGAGGCTGCCTGCTACACGCTGACGCTCGCCACCGCCTATCGCATGCTCTTCGGCCACGCCCCCCACACCATCAAGCCCGGCGACAATGTCCTGGTCTGGGGCGCCTCGGGCGGCCTCGGCGTCTTCGGCGTGCAGCTTTGCGCCGCCTCGGGCGCCAACGCCATCGGCGTGATCTCGGACGAGACCAAGCGCGACTATGTGCTGGGACTCGGCGCCAAGGGCGTGATCAACCGCAAGGATTTCAACTGCTGGGGCCAGATGCCCAAGGTCAACAGCCCCGAATACAACGACTGGACCAAGGAGGCCCGCAAGTTCGGCAAGGCGATCTGGGACATCACCGGCAAGAAGGATGTCGACATCGTCTTCGAGCATCCGGGCGAGGCGACCTTCCCGGTCTCCTGCCTCGTCGCCAAGCGCGGCGGCATGATTGTTTTCTGCGCGGGAACCTCGGGCTTCAACATCACCTTTGATGCCCGCTATGTCTGGATGCGGCAGAAGCGCGTTCAGGGCTCGCATTTCGCCCATCTCAAGCAGGCGAGCGCGGCCAACCAGTTCGTCATCGACCGGCGGATCGATCCCTGCATGTCCGAGGTCTTCCCCTGGGACAAGATCCCGCTCGCCCATCACAAGATGTGGAAGAACGAGCATGCGCCCGGCAACATGGCCGTGCTGGTCTACGCCCCGCGCACTGGCCTGCGGACCTTTGAGGACGTGGCGGAGGCGCTGGCGGGGTAGCGGGCGTCACCGGCTTGCGTTCGCGCACGATAACACTTAATCGTTCGGTAAAGTAATTGCCGAACGAGGTGTCGATGTCCCTTCAGCTCTATGCGCACCCCTTCTCGTCCTACTGCCAGAAGGTGCTGGTCGCTCTCTATGAGAACGAGACGCCCTTCGTCTATAGGGTGCTCGGACTCGATGACCCGCAGGCCGGCGAGGAACTCGCCGCGCTCTGGCCGCTGAAGCGCTTTCCCGTACTCGTCGACGGGGCTGAGACCGTCGTCGAGTCCAGCGTCATCATCGAGCATCTGGCGCTCGCGCATCCGGGCCCGGTCCGGCTGCTGCCGGCGGATGCGAAGGCGGCGCTGGCCACCCGCATGATGGATCGCTTCTTCGACAACTACGTCATGACGCCGATGCAGAAGATCGTCTTCGATCACATCCGGGAGCCGAAGGACCGCGATCCGCATGGCGTCGCCGAGGCCCGCGCGCTGCTCGACGCGGCCTATCAATGGCTCGACGTGCGGCTGGCCGGGCGCGAATGGGCCTGCGGCGACGACTTTAGTCTGGCCGATTGCGCGGCGGCGCCCTCGCTGTTCTATGCCGACTGGGTCCACGAGATCGACATAGCCTTCCCCTACACCCGCGCCTACCGGGCGCGGCTCGTGGCGCGCCCGTCCTTCGCGCGCGCCGTCGAAGAGGGGCGGCCCTATCGCCACTTCTTCCCGCCGGGCGCGCCCGACCGCGATTGAGCGACGCCCGGCACGACGGCGCAAGCATGCCGGCGCGGCGTCCGCATGGGGCGACATTGATTTGCCGCGCGATTAAGCAATCGGGCCTCGAAAGCCGGTCCCCATGCTGTCATCGCCCCTGTTCCTGCGCGCCGTTCCGCTGATCTTCACCTTCCTGTGGTCGTCGGGCTGGATCGTCGCGGGCTATTCGGCGCAATACGCCGATCCGCTGACCTTCCTGTCGGTCCGCTTCGCCAGTGCGGGCATTCTGCTGGCCGCGCTTTCGTGGGCCGTCGGGGCGCGCTGGCCGGCGACGCCGCGCGCCTGGCTGGACTGCATCATCGCAGGCGTCCTGCTCCACGCCGTCTATCTCTGCGGCGTCTGGTGGGCGGTGCGCCACGGTCTGCCCGCCGGCATCTCCGGCCTGATCGCCGGCCTCCAGCCGATCCTGACCGCGATGCTGGCGCCCGCGCTTGTCGGCGAGCGGATTTCGCCGGTTCGCTGGGCCGGCATTCTCTGCGGCTTCCTCGGCATTGCGCTCGTGCTCGAACCCAAGCTCGTCGGCGTCGATCCGGTCGCGCTCTGGGGCATCCTGCTGCCGGTCGCCGTCAACATCGTCGGCATGTTCGCCGTGACCTTCGGCTCCTTCTTCCAGAAGGCCCGCATCGTCTCCGGCGACCTGCGCACGGTCACGACGATCCAGTATGCCGCGGCCTTCCTGTTCACCTTGCCGCTGGCGTTTGCGCTCGAGCCGATGCGGATCGAGTGGAACCTGACCATGGCGCTGGTGCTGGCCTGGTCGGTGCTGGCGCTCTCCCTCGGCGGAATCGGGCTCTATCTCCTGATCCTGCGCCGCGGCGAGGTCTCGCGGATCGCGACCTTCCTCTATCTCGTGCCGGCGCTGGTGGCGCTCGAGGCCTGGATCCTGTTCGGCGAGACCATGTCGCTCATCCAGATCGCCGGCATGGCGCTGACGATCGTCGGCGTCGTCCTGGCGAGCCGGAAATAGCGCCACCTTCCGCCAAAAGAGGCATTCCGGCTTTCCTGAACTCGCCCTATGCTGCGTCGCAGCAAGGGAGAGAAATCATGAGCGCTAACGCCGCCGCCGCCCCGTCGCGGACACCCGCCAGCGCCGTCGATCTGATCGCGGCCGCGCTGCCGGGCTTCGAGACCCTGTTGCAGGAGGCGATCGCCGCCGTCCGCCAGAAGGTCACGGCTGACGGCAGGATCTCCTCCGCCCTGCTGGAAGCCGAGCAGCACGCAGCCCATGGCCTCTCCTGGCTCGCGACCTATGTCATGGCCCTGCGCGAGCTGAAGGCCTATGGCGAGCGCCTCGCGGCTGAGAACCGCTACGGCGCGGTCGAGGACTACGCGATCCGGATCGGCGCCGGCGAATATGCCGCCCAGATCCTCGGCGGCATCCCGATGAGCCAGGGCGAGATCGTCCGGCTGCCCGCACTGGGCTTGTCCGCGAAGGCGATCGCCGCCGCGCGCACGGACGCGGCCGAGGCGCTGATCGCGGAAGGCAATACGCCGGAGAACCGCGCCCGCTTCGTCTCGCTGTTCAGCCAGGATGACGGCGCCGTCAGCGTCGGCGATCCCGGGCTCGACGAGACTCTAGAAGCGATCCGCTCCGAGATGCGCCGCTTCTGCGCGGCGGAGGTCACGCCCCACGCCCATGAGTGGCACCTGAAGAACGACTACATCCCGATCGAGGTGGTCGAGAAGATGGCCGAACTCGGCGTCTTCGGCCTGACCATCCCCGAGGATTTCGGCGGCATGGGCCTGTCCAAGGTCTCGATGTGCGTCGTCTCGGAGGAACTCTCGCGCGGCTACATCGGCGTCGGCTCGCTCGGCACCCGCTCCGAGATCGCGGCCGAGCTGATCCTCTGCGGCGGGACAGCCGAACAGAAGGAGAAATGGCTGCCGAAGCTCGCCTCGGGCGAGGTGCTGCCGACCGCCGTCTTCACCGAGCCCAACACCGGCTCCGATCTCGCTAGCCTGCGCACGCGCGCCGTTCGTGATGGTGAGGTCTGGAAGGTTTCCGGCAACAAGACCTGGATCACCCATCCCGTCCGGGCCGACATCATGACGCTGCTGGTCCGCACCGATCCCGATGCCGCCGGTTATCGCGGCCTCTCGATGCTGATCGCGGAGAAGCCGCGCGGAACCGATGCCGATCCCTTCCCGGTCGCAGGCCTCACGGGCGGCGAGATCGAGGTGCTCGGCTATCGCGGCATGAAGGAATACGAGCTCGCCTTCGACGGTTTCGAGGTCAAGGCGGAAAACCTGCTCGGCGGTGTCGAGGGGCAGGGCTTCAAGCAGCTCATGCAGACCTTCGAGGCGGCCCGCATCCAGACGGCGGCGCGTGCCGTCGGCGTCGCGCAATCGGCCTTCGATCTCGGCTTGCGCTACGCCAAGGAGCGCGTCCAGTTCGGCAAGAAGCTGATCGCCTTCCCGCGCGTCGCCGACAAGCTCGCGATGATGGCGGCCGAGATCCTGATCGCCCGCCAGCTCACCTATTTCGCCGCCCGCGAGAAGGACGCCGAGCACCGCTGCGATCTCGAGGCCGGCATGGCCAAGCTGCTCGGCGCCCGCGTCGCCTGGGCCGCCGCCGACAACGCGCTGCAGATCCATGGCGGCAACGGCTTCGCGCTCGAATACGCCATCAGCCGCGTGCTCTGCGACGCCCGCATCCTCAACATCTTCGAGGGCGCCGCCGAGATCCAGGCGCAGGTCATCGCCAGGCGGCTTGTGGAGGAGTGAGGCCGCCGATGAGCGCCGGCGTCACTTCCCCGGCAGCATCAGGCGCAGCGTGTCGTCCTTGCGGATGAGGTGATGCCACAGGGCCGCCAGCGCATGCAGCGCCGCTAGTGCGATCAGGCCGTAGGTGAGCCATTCATGCAGCTCGCGGATCGGGCGCGTCACCTCGCGGGGCCAGGCAGCGGCAAGCGGCGGGATCTGGAAGAGGCCAAGATCGAGCCCCTGGCCGCGCAAGACCATATAGGCGAGGCCGGCGGCGGGAGCGGCGACCATCAGTGCGTAAAGTCCCGCATGGCCCAGGCGCGCGGCTCGGTTGAGCCATGGCGAGGCTTCCGCCGGCACGGGCGGGCGATGCGTCGCGCGCCAGGCGAGGCGCAGCGCGAGCAGAAGCAGGATCGCGAGGCCGATCGCCTTGTGCGATTCGACCGCCATGTACTTCCAGGTGCGCGGAAACGCGTCGATGAGGAGACCGAGCGTGAAGGCCAGCACGATCAGCCCCGCTATGCCCCAGTGAAGCGCCTTTGCGACGCCGTCATAGCTGCCGCGGGCAGATGAGAGATTCGTATTGCCGGCCATGGTAGGCTCCAGATTGAAACGATTCCAATCTATGCTGTGCCGCCTGCGTTCCCGAATTAAATTTCGTCCATGTTGGTGCCCTACGCCGCCTCCGGCCGCCGTCGCGATAATTTCGACATGATGGCCCTGCTTTGCTCGTTCCGGCCCTGAAAGGCCGCGAGAAACAGGATCACGCGATGTCGAAAAGCCCAACCACCATCGTCCTCGGATCGACGCTCCTCTGCGCCGCTGCGGCGCTGTCGGCCCCGGCCATGGCGCAGCAGGGTCCGACCCAGCCTTCGCCCCGGATCAGCGTTGTCGGCGAGGGAGAGGTCAGCGTCGCGCCCGACATGGCGATCCTCAACCTCTCGGTGCTGCGCGAGGCCGAGACGGCGCGCGAGGCGGTCGCCGCCAGCAGCGAGGCGATGAAGCAGGTTCTCGCCGCGCTGAAGGCCGCCGGCATCGCCGAGCGCGACCTCCAGACCGCGGGCCTGAACATCCAGCCGCGCTATACCCAGCCCGGGCCGCAGGCGAAGCCCCAGGCGCCCAAGATCAGCGGCTACGCGGCCAGCAATTCACTGACCGTGCGCGTCCGGGACCTTTCGGCCGTGGGGATGATCCTCGACAAGGTCGTCGGCCTCGGCATCAATCAAGGCGGCGACATCAGCTTCGTCAATGACGATCCGAAGCCGAGCCTGACGGAGGCGCGCAAACGTGCCGTCGGTGATGCCATGGATCGGGCGCGCACGCTGGCCGAGGCGGCGAACGTCAAGCTCGGGCGCATCCTCTCGATCGAGGAGAGCCCGGCACGACAAGGCCCGGTGCCGATGGGCAAGATGATGCGAGCTGCCGCAGCCGACAGCTTCGTCCCTGTCGAGCGCGGCGAGAACAGCTACGGCACGAGCGTCAACGTGATCTTCGAGATCGCTCCCTGAGCAGTCCGGCGGGTTTGCCGTATGGAATATGCAGTAAATTCATAATTTCCGGTTCCAATGCCGCCATCATCCCATGATGTCGGGCCACGGATACCTGCCGGAATGCTCCTGATTACCGATCGCTTGGACGAAAGCCGGGACATTGCGCGAGGCCTTTCCCTCTGGGGTCCCTGTGCCGTCGTCGGGCTCGAAGGCCAGGCGGACGGTGCGGATGCACAGCCCAGGATCGTCGTCAGTGACGTCGATCTCGGGCAGCGGCGGTCGGTCGAGGCCATTCGCGCGGCGCTCGCCCGTCATCGCCGCAAGGGAACGCCGTATCTCTGCCTGCTGCGAGACATGACCGCGCGTTCCACCATCCAGGCGCGGGCCATCGGCGCGACCGAGGTCCTGCCGGCAGCGGCCGCGCCGTCTTTGCTGGTGAAGACGATCACCGAACTGCTTCGGGAGGGGGGCGCCGATCCCGTTCGGGGCACGGCGGCCTTCACCCGAGCTCATCTCGCCACGGCCGCGGTATCGCTCGCCGACATGCTGGAATCCGCCTCGAGCGGCAAGCCGATCGCTCTCGGCGCCGTCGACGCTTCTGTCGAGGCGATCGACCAGGCCGCCGGCGCCGCTGACATCGGTGACTGGCTGCAGGTTGTCTGGAGCTATGACGATCTCACCTACCAGCACTGCATGCTCGTCGCTGGCCTCGCGGCCAGCTTCGCGCATCAACTCGGCTTCTCCGCCGATGACCGCCGGCTCGTGACGCGGGCGGCCGTGCTCCACGATATCGGCAAGGCGCGGATTCCGCTTGAGATCCTGCACAAGCCCGGCGCTCTCGATGAGGCCGAGTTGGCGGTCATACGCACGCATCCCGCGGTCGGCCATGCGATGCTTCTGGACCAGGGCGGCTTCCGGCCCGAGGTGCTGTCCGCTGTGCGCTCACACCACGAATATCTCGACGGCTCCGGCTATCCTGACGGCCTCGGCGGCAGCCAGATCTCCGACATCGTGCGGATGATCACGATCTGCGACATCTACGCGGCCCTGATCGAGCGGCGCAGCTACAAGCCGCCGATGCCGCCCGATCAGGCCTATGACCTGCTGGTGCTGATGGGCGCCAAATTGGATCAGGATCTGATCCGCGCCTTCGGCCAGGTCGTACTGAAGACGGCGCAGGCGGCCTGAGCGGCGCCTCACCCCCGCAGCCGCCACTTGGCGAAGCCCTCGCCGGCATCGCCCGCCGGCTCCGCCTTGAGCTCCTCGGGTAGCTTGCCGGCTGCGGCGGGAGAGGTGACGAAGGTTGCCTCCACGCCCGCCGGCAGCGGCGCCAGGGACCAGTTCCCGTCAGCTTTCGGCTCGATCGTGCCCTTCGACAGGATATGGCGCACGATCACGTCGCGGTTGAGGTCGGGGGCCTCCAGCACCACCGTCGTCCGGGTGCCCGGGAAGTTGCCGCCGCCCGAGGCGCGATAGTTGTTGGTCACGACGATGAATTCGGCCGCCTTGTCGATCGGCTTGCCGGCATAGGCGAGATCGACGATTCGGCGCGCCTCCGGAGCCGCGAGCTTGCCGTCGCCGTCATAGCGCGAGGGCTGGGTCACATCGATCCGGTAGGTCACACCGTCGATCACGTCGAAATTGAAGGCTGGGAAGCCCGGATTGATCAGCGGTTGCTCGCCGGTTTTGGCAGGGTCGATCCGGTTGAAGATGCCGGCCGAGCGCTCCAGCCATTCGGCCACCTGCGCGCCGGTGATTTTCACGATCTGCACGGTGTTGGGATAGAGATAGATGTCGGCGACGTTCTTGATCGCGATCGGCCCGGCCGGGATGTCGGTGTAGAAGGCCGGTCCCGCGCGCCCGCCCGATTTGAACGGTGCGGCGGCAGAGAGCACCGGCAGGTCCTTCCACTGCGTCTGCGCCATCAGCCCCTTGGCATAGGCGATCTGCGCCTCGGCGACGATCTGCACGGATGGGTCGTCGGCGACCAGCGCGAAGAAGCTGTTGATCGGCGATGCGGTCTTGCCCACCGGCTCGCGCATATAGGCCAGCGTCGCCTCATGGTCGGTCTCGACGGTGGCGAGCACCGCCGGCTCCGCGGCCGCCTTGGGCACGATCTTGCGGTCGGGCGTGCGCTCGAAGATCGGCCGCGGCTCGACCTTGAAGCTGGCGATCTGCCAGCGTTCGCCGCGCTTTTCGAGGTCGAGGTCAATGAGCCCGAGATGCGAGCCCCAGAAGCCGGGCTGGCAGGCCGGCTTGCCATGCAGCGTGCCCTTGACGTTGTCGACGCCATTGAGGCCGTCGAAGACCTTGGCCCCGGGGAAGACGAGGTGCTGGTGGCCGGTCAGGATGACGTCGATGCCGTCGAGCGCGGCGAGATGCAGCGCCGCATTCTCCTCCATACCCCGGCGCTCGCCCCCGGCAATGCCGGAATGGCAGAGCGCGATGACGAGGTCCGGGCCGGCCTTCAACAGCTCGGGCAGGTGCTTGTGGGCCGCGTTGACGATGTCGGAGGCCGTGACCTTGCCGTCGAGATTGGCCTTGTCCCACTGCATGATCTGGGGCGGCACGAAACCGATCACGCCGATCTTGAGGACGTGCTGTTGCCCCGCCTCGTCCTCGAAGCTCTGCTCGAAAAGCCGCCAGGGATCGACCAGCGCAGCCCCGCCGACCCGCTCGATACTGGCGCAGACGAAGGGAAAATCGGCCTTGGCGAGCCCGTTGTCGAGGAAGTCGAGCCCGTAGTTGAATTCGTGGTTGCCGAGTGTGCCGCAGAGATAGGGCAGCGCATTCATCGCGGCGATCATCGGATGGATTTCGCCGGGCTTGAGGCCCTTCTTGTACGCGATGTAGTCGCCGAGCGAGGAACCCTGCAGGAAGTCGCCATTGTCGAAGAGCAGGCTGTTCTTCGCCTCGGCCTGCGCCGCCTTGATCAGGCTGGCGGTCTTGGCGAGGCCGACCGTATCGTCGGCCGCATCGCGGAAATAGTCGTATGGCACGACATTGACGTGGAGATCGGTGGTCTCCAGCACGCGCAGCTTCAGGCGGGCGGGCGTCTGGGCGGATGGTACGGAGGGCAGGGTGGCGCTGGCGGCTACGGCCGCGGCGCCCTTCAGCGTGTCACGGCGGTTGAAGCGGGTTTCTCGTGGCATGACCTGTTCCTGCTCCCGCCCGCCCATGCGGAGGTTAGCATTGCGGCGCCGCCATGACACGGCGAAGTTGGCTCCAGTCGGGAGCGGCGTCCTGCCCTACACCTCCCGCAACGAGCGCGGCATCGTCACGGGCCGTGCTTCCCTGGCCTGCGCGGCGAGCCTGACCGGGGCGTTGACCGCTCCAAAGCCGGCATAGCCGCCGCGCCGCTCGACGATCTCGAAGAAGAAGCGTTGCGCGAAGACATGGGTGTAGACCTGCAGGAATTCGGCGTCGCCGTCGCGGTCGTAGAGGATGTGGTGCTCGCGCAGGCGGTCGATCAGCTCGGGATCGAGCCCGTGCCGCGCCTCCAGGTCCTCGTAGTAGTTCTCGGGGATGTCGAGGAAGGAGAGCCCCGCCGCGCGCATCGCCGTGACCGCGGCGAAGATGTCGGGCGCGTCGAAGGCGATGTGCTGCACGCCCGAGCCGAAATGCTCGGAGACGAAGCGCGAGGACAGGGTCCGCGTCGCCTGCGAGCCGTTCAGGATGAAGCGCAGCGAGCCGTTGGTGCTGACCAGCGGCCGGCTTTCGACGAGTCCGCCCGGATCGGCGATCGCGAGCTGCGGGATGCGGTCGAGCTGGAACAGCGCGGTGTAGAACAAAAGCCAGGACAGCATCTCCTCATAGTCCATCGACTGGGAGATGTGGTCGACGCTCTCGAGCGGCGCAGTCGGTGCGGGCGTCTTCGCTCCCGTGACGGCTACGAAATCCTTGTCCCAGATATGGCCGAGCTCGCCCTCGGGCTGGGTGAAATAGATCAGCGAGCCGCCGACGCCGCGGATGGCGGGGATATGCAGCTCGCCCGGGCCGACCGGCTGCTCGAAGCTCTGGATGCGCAGGCCCGCCGCGCGCGCCATCGCCTGCTCGACATCGTCGACGCGTAAGGCAATCGCGCAGACGCCGGGGCCGTGCATGATGGCATGGGACTGGGCGAAGCCGTCCTTCTCGGTGTTGAGCAGGAGGTTGATGCTCCCCTGGCTCCAGCGCGTGACCGACTTGCTGACATGCTGCCCGCTCTGGCGGAAGCCCAGCGCCGAGAACAGGCGCGACAGCTCGGCCGCAGTGTCCTCGTCGAGCGCGAATTCGATGAATTCGACGCCCAGGACCTGCGCGCGCGGCGGCAGGATCGGCGCGGTCTGGTCGGCGAGCGCGATCAGCGAGCGCATGCCGTCGGTCGCCAGCCGGCGGGCCGAGCCGGCCCGGAACTGGTCGTTGAAGATCTCGTGCGAGAGCGGCCCCTTGTAGCCGGTCTGCGCGATCGCCCGGACGAAATCGACGACGGGCAGGTCGCCCTGGCCGGGAAAGCAGCGGAAATGCCGGCTCCAGCTCAGCACATCCATGTCGAGCTTCGGAGCGTCGGCGAGTTGGACCAGGAAGATCCGGTCGCCGGGAATCGAGGCGATCGGCCCGAGCGGCGATTGGCACGCCAGCGTGTGGAAGGAATCGAGGATCAGCCCGATGCGCGGATGGTCGGCCCGGCGTACGATCTCCCAGGCGTCGCGGTAGTCGTTGACGTGCCGGCCCCAGGCCAGCGCCTCATAGCCGACGCGCATGCCGTAGCGGGCGGCCAGCTCCCCGAGTTCGCGCAGATCGGCCGCCGCCCGGTCGATGCCGCCCAGCGCCTGCGGCGAGACGTTCGAGCAGATCAGCATCAGCTCGGCGCCGAGCTCGTTCATGATCGCGAATTTGCGCTCGGCCCGGGCGAAGGTGCGGGCGCGCAGCGGCTCCGGCATGCCCTCGAAATCGCGGAAGGGCTGGAAAGCCGAGATCGTCATGCCGAGATCGGCGACCATGCGGCCGACCTCGCGCGGGCCGCCGTCGAAGGTCAGGAAATCATTCTCGAAGACCTCGACCGCGTCGAAGCCGGCGGCGGCGATCGCCTGCAGCTTCTCGGGCAGGTCGCCGCTGAGCGAGACGGTGGCGATCGAGGTCGGGTTCATGCGGGCTTTGCTCCAACCTGACCGATCGTGACGGCGGCACCAAGGCGGGCAGCTTCGCCCACAGCCTCGATCACGGCAAGCGTGCGGGCGGCATCAATGGCGTCCGTGATCGGGGCTTCCGTGCCACGGATCACGGCGCAGAAATGCCGGATCTGCTCGGCCAGCGGTTCGACCGGCGCGATGGCCAGGCTCTCGCGCAGCAGCGGCTCCCACCAGCCCTGCCGGCCTTCATAATGCCAGCGTTCCAGCGACGGGATCGAGAGCGAGCCCTCGCTGCCTGCGATCAGGTAGCAGAGCCCGTCGCGTCGGGGATAGGCCTTGTTCTCGCCCGACGTCAGCTCCCAGCTCCAGGGTGTTGGCGTCACGTCAGAAATCGTTGCCGAGCCGAGCGCGCCATTGGCGAAGCGGAAGATCAGAGCTGCGGTGTCCTCGACCGCGAATCCGCGGGTCGCGTTCGATGTCATCGCCTGCACGCTGTCGATCTCGCCGCAGATGAAGCGCAGATTGTCGATGTCGTGGATCAGGTTGATCAGGACCGGACCGCCGCCCGGCTCGCGCCGCCAGGCGACGTCGAAATAATCGTCTGGCTTGCGGATCAGGAACAGCGAGTTGACAGCGACGAGCCGGCCGATGCCGCCCTCCTGCACCAGCCTGCGCGCCGCCTTGACGATCGGGTTGTGGCGGCGGTGATGACCGCCGAGCACGGGCACGCCTGTCCGCGCCTGCACCGCGACCAGAAGCTCAGCCGCCGCGACGCTCTCCGCCAGCGGCTTCTCGATCAGCACTGGGACGCCGGCCTCCAGGCATTCGATCGCGCCGGGCACATGCAGCGCGTTCGGCGTCGCGATGATCGCGCCATCGGGCTTCATCGCCGCCAGCATTTCGGTGATGCACGCGAACCACGGCGTGCCGCGCTCGGCGGCGAGCGCCTTGGCACTGTCGGTGGGATCGCAGATGGCGGCGCAGTCGCAGTCCGGCGAGGCGTCGAGGCGTTCCAGATGGGCACGGCCGATGAGGCCTGCGCCGACGAGGGCGATCCTGAGCGGGGCGGTCATGTGAACAATCTCGGGCTGGAGATGCCCGCTCTCCCTTCTCCCCTCGGGGGAAAAGGTGGCAGCGCGCAGCGCTGACGGATGAGGGCCGTGCCGACGCATCGACGCTCGTTTCGACCCCGCTCACCCGGTCTTCCCTCATCCGACCCGGCTGCGCCGGGCCACCTTCTTCCCCGAGGGGAGAAGGGAGAGAGCGTTGCACGCCTCATCATGCCGCCTCCGTCAGCGCGCCGCCGAGGAAGAGCTGCGCGACGCGCGGATCCGCCAGGATCTCGGCCGCCGGACCTTGCATGCGGGTCTGGCCGAGTTCGAGCACGAGGCCCTCATCGGAGATTTCCAGCGCCGAGCGGGCGTTCTGCTCGATCATCAGGATCGTCACGCCCTTCGCGCGCAAGTCCATCAGGATGCCGAAGGTCTCCTGCACCAGCATCGGCGACAGCCCGATCGAGGGCTCGTCGATCAGCACGAGCTTGGGATCGAGAAGCAGCCCGCGCACGATCTCGAGCTGCTTTTGCTGGCCGCCCGAGAGTGTCGAGGCCTGCACGTCGGCCTTCGCCCGCAACGCCGGGAAGCGGTCTAGCGCCGCCTCGATGCGCCGGGGCATGTCGGTGATGTGGGAGCCGGCCGCGACGGCGCCCAGCTCGATATTGTGGCGCACCGACAGCTCGGGGAAGATGTTACGGCCCTGCGGGACATAGCAGATGCCGGCCTCCAGCAGCTTGCGCTGGCTCCAGTTGGTGATCTCGGTGCCTTCCAGCCGGATATGGCCCTCGCGCACCTTGAGCAGGCCGAAGATCGCCTTGAACACGGTCGATTTGCCGGCGCCATTGGGCCCGATCACCGTGGTGATCGCGGCGCGCGGCACCTTGAAGGTCGTGCCGTTCAGGATGGTCATGGCGCCATAGCCGCCGACCACGCCGTCTAGTTCGAGGATGGGGGTGGTCATTGTTGCCTCCGACGCTTGTTGGAGTTCCCTCGGAACCTCTCCGTCATCCCGGACAAGCCGCGAAGCGGCGCAGATCCGGGATCCATCGTAAAGCTCCGGAGCCCTCCGATGGATCCCGGGGCAAGCCCGGGATGACGGGATGTTTCGGAGGTTGGGCGATGCATCCTCAATGCCCCAGATACGCTTCGATCACGGCCGGATTGGCCCTGACCTCGGCCGGCGTGCCCTGCGCCAGCACCTTGCCTTCAGCCAGCACGATGACGCGCGAGCACAGCGACATCACGAAATCCATGTTGTGCTCGATGACGACGAACGTCGCGCCCTGTTCGGCGTTGATGGCGCGCAGCCGCTCCTTGAGATCGCCCAGCATGGTCAGGTTGACGCCGCCGGCCGGCTCGTCGAGCAAGACGAGGCGGGGCCCGGCCATGAAGGCCATGGCAGCGTCGAGCAGTTTCTGCTGGCCATAGGAGAGTCCGCCCGCCTTGGCGTCGGCGAGATGCCCGAGCTTGAAGAAGCCGATCATTTGCTCGGCCTTCTCGGTCAGCCCGGCGTCGCGCGCGCCGAACAGCCGCGACAGCATCGAGCCCTCATGCTCCTGCCCGGCGAGGATCAGGTTCTCCCGCACCGTCAGTTCCGGGAACACCTGCAGCAGCTGGAAGGTGCGGCTGACGCCGAGCCGGTTGAGGTCGGAGGGGCGCATATTGGTGACCTCGCGCCCGTCGAGTTTCACCGCGCCCTCGGTCGGCTCGAGCTGGCCGAGGATGCAGTTGAACAGGGTCGACTTGCCGCACCCGTTCGGGCCGATGATCCCGAGGATCTCGCCCTCGTTCACCGAGAAGGAGACGCCGTTGACCGCCTTGATGCCGCCGAAGGCCTTGTGGAGATTGCTGACTTCCAGAACTTTACGACTTGTAGAGACCTGGTTCATCGGGCGTCTCCCCGCTTGCCGGTGATTTTGGCCCAGCCGCGCTCCATCAGGCCGCTGACGCCTTGCGGGCAGGCGATCAGGAGAAGCATCACGATCGCGGCGAAGATGATCAGGTAGAGCGAGCCGGCAAAGCGCAGCCATTCCGGCAAAACGACGCCGAGCAGTGCGCCGACGAAGGGCCCGAGCAGGTAGCCGGCGCCGCCCGCCACCACCATCAGCAGCAGAAAGAAGCTCTGCGACAGCGAGAAGGGCGAAGGATCGATGAACTCGACCAGCGGTGCATAGAGCGCCCCAGCAAAGCCCGCATAGGCCGAGCCGATTGCGAAGGCGAGCAGGGTGTAGGTTCGGGTGTCGATGCCGAGGCTCGCGGCCCGGATCGGGTTCTCGCGCAGCGCCGTGAAGGCGCGGCCCCAGGGGGAGCGGATGAGCCACCACAGAGCGACCGCCAGGATGAAGGTCACCACCACGACGAAGCGGTGGAACTCAAGCGCGCCGAACAGCTTGATGCCGAAGAACTCCGGCCGGTTGATGTTCGAGATGCCGAAGACGCCGCCGGTCAGCCATTGCTCGTTGCGCAGGATCAGCCAGATCAGCGTCGAGAAGGCCAGCGTCACGAAGGCGAGGTAATGCGCCTTGACCCTGAGCGCCGGGAAGCCGAGCAGAATGCCGACCGCGAAGGTCAGCAGGCCGGAGAGCGCGAAGGCGGCATACCAGGACACGCCGGCCTTGGTCGTCAGCAGCGCGGTGGTGTAGGCCCCCAACCCCATGAAGGCGGCCTGCGCCAGCGATTTCAGACCGGCATAGCCCAGCGTCAGGTTGAGCCCCATCACGGCGATGCTCATGACGAGCCAGAGCGAGAGCACATAGGTGCCGTAGCGGCCCATTCCGACTGGGGCGAACCAGAGGATAGCGGCACCGAGGACGAGGGTGACGAGCGTGCCGTCGGCGAAGCCACCGAGCGCCGGCACTTTGGGAAGGCGGGTCGTCGGTTCGGCCACGGGGCCGTGGGTTGCGGGCCGGGTTGCTTGTACAGTCATACGCGGCGCTCCTCTCTGCGGCCCATCAGCCCTTCGGGCTTGAGCAGGATGATGACGACGAGCAGCACGAGCGGCACGGCGAGCCGGTAGGAGCTGGAGATGTAGGCCGCGGCCATCGAGTCGACGATGCCGACCACGAGCCCGCCCACGAGCGCGCCGCGTACCTGGTTGAAGCCGCCGACGATCGCCGCGATGAAGGCAAACAGGCCGATGACCTCGCCATTCGAGAACTTCGCCAGATAGATCGGCGAGATCAGCACCGAGGCGACGACGGCGAGCGCGGCGTTGATGACGAAGGTCAGCAGCACCATTCGTTCGACCGGGATGCCGAGGATGCGTGCCACGGTCGGGTTCTGCGCCGTCGCCTGCATCTGCCGGCCGAGACGGGTGCCGCCGACGAACCATTGCAGCAGGCCGATGACGGCGAAGGCGCAGGCGATGATCGCCAGATGCTGCAGCGAGATCGCCGCGCCGAAGACCTCGATCGTCTGCGTCGGCACGAAGGAGGGGAAGTTCTGCGCCTCGGCCGAGAACCCGTCCTTGGCGCCTTCTTTCATGATGATCGACAGCGCCATGGTGGCGATGGCGAGCGGCAGTACGCCATGCTTGATCATCGGATCGACGACCGCGATCTTGAAGCCGACGCCGAAGATCAGGATGAAGGCGGCGATGCCGATCAGTGCGCCGAGCCAGACGGGAGCGCCGAACAGCTTGATCGCGAGCAGGACCAGAACGGCCGGCAGCATCACGAACTCGCCCTGGGCGAAGTTGATCGTCTGCGAGGTCTGCCAGACCAGGGTGAAGCCGATCGCGGCGAGCGCATAGATCGCTCCCGTGGCGATGCCGGCGATGAGGTATGCAATGAATTCGGCCATGGCGGTCTCGCTCTTCTGATGAGCGTTGCGTTGACTAAAGGGCGCGCGTCATCCCGGACGTAGCGCGGCGAAGATCCGGGATCCATGCAGCCGTGACGCCCTTCGATGGATCCCGGGTCGAGCGTTGCTCGCCCGGGATGACGTCGAGGGTGGAAGCCGGAGTCAGGGCCTGATCTTCGGCAGGGTCGCGTTGATCACCTGCTTGCCGTTGATCACCTCGGCGAGGAAGCTCTCGCGGTCGAGGTCGCCATTCGGCTCGATCGTGGTCTCGATCAGGATGCCCGGCTCCTCGGAGGGCTTGATCGTCGCGCCGCGCAGCGTGTCGGCGACGCCCTTCTTGTCGAACTTCTTCTGCTTCTCGGTCGCCCACTTGACCATGTAGACGGCCATGTAGCCCTTCAGGCCGTTGTGGTCGGAGGCGTAATTGTACTTCGCCTGGAACTTCTTGCCGAACTCCTGGAAGGCCGGGATCGGCGCGTCGATTGACAGGCCGACATGGCCGCGCACCCCGTTGGCGGCGTCGCCCGCAAGCTCGATCACCTTGGCGCCGAGCAGCGTGGTCTCGCCGACCATCGGCTTGGTGATGCCCTGCTGCTTGGCGGCGCGCAGGAAGCGGGCGCTCTCCTCCTCGTTCAGATAGACGAAGACGGCGTCGGCATTGGAGTTCTTGATCTTGATCGCGTCGGCCGCGAAATCGGCCTGGCCCTGTTCGGTGGCGACATCGGCCGCGACCTTGATCCCGGCCTTCTCCAGCTCGGGGATGATCGCGTCGCGACCGCCCTTGCCGAAATCGTTGTTGACCCAGACCACGGCCACCGAGCCCGCCTTGACCGTGTTCTTCAGGTAGTTGGCGATCTTGGGCATGGCCGCCGCCTGGCTGAGCGAGGTGCGGAACAGGAACTGGTTGCCCTGCTTGGTCAGGCCCGCGGCCTCGCCGCCGACGATCTGGGCGATCTCGGCGCGCTGCGCGATCTGCATCGAGGCGCCGATCGGGCCGGAGAAGACCGGGCCGAGCACGGCATAGGTGCCCTCGTCGATGGCGCGCTGCACGGCTGCGCGGGTGTTACCCGGATTGGTCTGCGTATCGTAGTGGACGATCTCGATTGGCTTGCCGAGGATGCCGCCCTTGGCGTTGATGTCGGCGACGGCGAGGTCGATGCCGTTCTTCCAGTTCGTGCCGGCGGTGGCGCCCGCACCCGACAATTCGACGACGTCGACGAGCTTGACCTTCTCCTGCGCCGTGGCGGGCAGGGCAAGCGCAGTCGCCAGCGCGGCGCCGATGATCCATTGGGTCTTCATAGGTTGTCTCCTCCAGAGGTTTGGCTTGGTTTCTTGTTCGCCCGGCTGCTGCGGGTCGTTGTCGATCGGGATGATCTCAGGCTGCGTGGTGGCTCGCCTCCTGCGCGGCCAGGGACTTGTCGAAGGCGTCTGCGATGGCCCCATTCGGGGGCTGCACCCCGGTGAACAGCGCAAAGGCGTCGACGGCCTGGTTGATGCTGAGTTCGCGACCCGTCATCACCGTGGCGCCCGCCTTCTGCGCGGCTTTGAGCAGCGGTGTCCAGAGCGGATGATAAACCGCATCCGCGACCCACTGAGACTTTTGGATGAGCCCGGCCGGGACCGGGGTGTCGCGATTGGGCAGCATGCCGATCGGCGTGCCGTTGACGATGCCGGCCGCGCCCGAAACAGCTTCCGCGACGCTGGCGCAGATCTCGACCCGCGCGCGCTCGCCGATCTGGCTCGCCAGCGCCTGCGCCTTGGCCCGGTCGCTGTCGAAGAGGCGCAACTGGCGCACGCCGCTGCCGGCGAGCGCGAAGCCGATCGCCTTGCCGACGCCGCCCGTCCCGATGATCGCGACGGGGGCGTCGCCGTCATCGCGGCCGAGCGCGCGATAGGCGGTGGCAAAGCCGGTCGCGTCGGTGTTGTGGCCGGTCAGGACCCCGTCGCGCGCCACGACCGTATTGACCGCGCCCATGGCGGCGGCCTCCGGCGACAGCGCGTCGAGCAGCGGAACCACCGCCTCCTTGTAGGGAAAGGTCACATTGACGCCGGAGAAGCCCATGCGGCGCACGCCGTCGAGCATCGCGATCAGGTCCGCGCGGCCGGCGCCCGCCACCTCGATCAGGTGGTAATGCAGTTCGAAGCCGGCCTGCCGTGCCGCCGCCTCATGCATCGACGGCGCGGCCGAATGCGCGATCGGCGAGCCGATCAGCCCGAGCAGCACGCGCTTCGTCCGGTTGGCGATGGGAAAACCCGGCATTGTCTCGTCCCTGTGCGGCTCGCCCGTCGTCTCAGCAGGCGTTGCCACCATGAGATAAGCCGATCGGGCACAATAACGCGATAACCAATTTGATTGGATTACCTAACCTGATGTTATCTTGCCAGCGGCTTTCCCTGACGCCGCCTGGCGCGGCCTGACGACCGCATCCATTTCCTGCCGCAGCAGTGCCACGAAGGTCTCGGCATAGAGCGAAGGGGCCTTGTCGTTCTTGATCGCGACATAGGTCTGGAATTGCGTCGGCTCGGCGATCGGGATCGTGGTGATGCCCTGCATCGAGCCATGCGCGACGGTGAACTGGTCGATCACGGCGATGCCGAGCCCGGCGCGCACCAGTGAGCAGACCGTCGTTCCGAAGCGCGCCTTGATGACGATGTCGTAGGCCAGTCCCTGGCGGCTGAAGATCTCGGCCATGATCCGGCCATAGGGGTCGTTCGGGTCGATGCCGATCAGCGGGTGGCGCACGATCTCGGCGGCCGAGATGGCCTCGCGGCCCGCCAGCTCATGGCCGTCGGGCACGATGCAGAGCAATTCGCCCATGGAGAGCGGCACGAAATCGATGCCCGGATGGTCGAGCTTGTAGCTCATCGCGGCGATCTCGCCCTTGCCGAGCAGGAGATAGTCGAGCGCTTCCTCGATCTTGAGGATGTTGATGTCGATCCGCAAATCGGGGTGCTTGCGTTTCAGCTTCTCGATCGCGCGCGGCACCATGACATGACAGATGCTCGGCACCGAGCCGATGCGCAGTTCGATCTCGCCGCCGCGCTCGATCCGCGCCAGCGTGTAATGCAGGTCGTCGACCTTCTTGTAGACGCCGTTGATCTGCTCGAAGATGTCGTTGGCTTCCGGCGTCGGCACATAGCGCCCGTGCCGGCGCTCGAACAGCTTCAGCCGCAGCGTCCGCTCGGTGTGCTTCATCAGCCGGCTGATGCC
>DATDBB010000367.1:0-2418 GCA_036525085.1 Allobosea sp. | reverse complement strand
GCGGACCTGACGGTCCGCCCGCCTTCGCCGCCTTCCATATTTCATTCATATTAAAGGGGCTGCCGCCATGGCCTCCTCCACCCTCCTCAACCAGGCTCGCAAGCGCGACTCTGCCGTGCTGACCCAGGATTTCCGCCGGGTCGCACTTTTCCTGTTCGTGATCTCCGGCCTCATCAACATTCTCGCCCTGACCGGCTCCTTCTACATGCTGCAGGTCTACGACCGCGCGCTGACCAGCGGCAGTGTGCAGACGCTCGTCGCCCTCTCCGTGCTGGCGATCGGCCTCTATCTGTTCCAGGGCGGCTTCGACATCATCCGCTCGCAGGTTCTCGTGCGGGTCGGCGCGAGGCTCGACAAGGACATCGCGCCGCTCGCCCATCGCGTCGCGATCGACATGCCGCGCTTCGGCTTCTCCAGCACGGAAGCGCTCGAACGCGGCCGCGACGTCGACACGGTGCGCGGCTTTCTCGGCAGCCAGGGGCCGGCGGCGCTGTTCGACCTCCCCTGGATCCCGCTCTATCTCGCCTTCGTCTACTTCCTGCACCCCTGGCTCGGGGCCCTGACCCTGGCCGGCGCTGTCGTTCTGACCTTGCTGACCATCGCCAGCGAGGTCCTGGCGCGGAGCCTGAGCAACAGCTCGCGCCAGGCGGCGATCGCGCGCAATGCCATTGCCGAGACTCACGCCCGCAACGCCGAGGTGGTGCGGGCGATGGGCTTCTCCGGCCGCGCGGTCGCGCGCTTCGATGAATCGAACCGTGAGCATCTCGCGCTGCAGACCCGCTCCAGCGACCTCGGCGGCACCTTCGGCGCGATCGCGCGCGTCCTGCGCATGATCCTGCAATCGGCGATCCTGGGGCTCGGCGCCTTCCTGACGATCAAGGGCGAACTCTCCGCCGGCGCGATCATCGCCGCCTCGGTCGCCTCGGCGCGGGCGCTGGCCCCGGTCGACCAGGCGATCGGCAACTGGAAGTCCTTCGTCGCCGCGCGCCTCGCCTTCGGGCGCCTGCGCGAGACGGTGGTGGCGCTGAGCAAGGCCGTCGAGCCGATGGAGCTGCCGGCGCCGCACCGCTATCTCAAGGTCGAGCGCATGACCGTCGCGGCGCCCGGCTCCGGCCAGGTCCTGCTGAGCGAGGTCGGTTTCGAGGTGGCGGCGGGCAAGGCGCTGGGCATCATCGGCCCAAGCGGCGGCGGCAAGACCACGCTGGTCCGGGCGATCACCGGAATCTGGCCCTGCCTGCGCGGCTCGGTCCGGCTCGATGGGGCACATCTCGAACAATGGCCCGAGGAGGCCATCGGCCGCCATCTCGGCTATCTGCCGCAGGAGGTCAGCCTGCTCGATGCCAGCATCGGCGAGAACATCTCGCGGCTTGCGGTCGATCCCGACCCCGCCGCGATCGTCGCAGCGGCGACGGCTGCCGGCATCCACGAGATGATCGTCAGGCTGCCCGAGGGCTACCAGACGCAGCTCGGCCCGCAGGGCACGGCGCTATCGGCCGGCCAGCGCCAGCGCATCGGGTTGGCGCGGGCGCTCTACGGCAATCCGTTCCTCGTGGTCATGGACGAGCCGAACTCCAATCTCGACAGCGAGGGCGAGGCCGCCCTCACCAGGGCGATCGAAGGCGTCAAGGCGCGCGGCGGCATCGTGATCATTGTCGCGCACCGGCCGAGCGCCCTCGTTGCCGTCGATCTCGTCGGCGTCGTCCAGAACGGCAAGCTCGCCGGCTTCGGCCCGAAGGAGACGATCCTCAACCCTGTCCACAAGCAGCCTGCCTCGGGCGGCCAGCCCGTTCCTGCAGTGGACGTTCCTGCCGAACCGCGTCTGCCCGCAGCGGACGGACTCGAGCTCGGCGCCGGCTTGTTCAGGAGGGCGACGGCATGATCGAGGTCAAGGCTCTCAAGCCCAATCAGGATCGCACGGTCTCCCCCGAAGAGATCTACCGCAAGGCCGAGAACGAGCCCGCCCCGTCGCGCTGGCCCGTAGCCCTGGCCGCAATCGTCCTGGCGGTCGCCGGCTATCTGCGCTCGCTGGCAGGGGCGGAGGCCAATCCGCAGCCCGAGCAGCCCGAGCCGGAAGAAGCCGCCAGTGCGGCGCCGGAACCGGAAGGCGACGAGATCGTCCCCGAGCCCGAAGCCGAGGACGAGACCGGCTCGCTGGCCGGCAAGAAGGCTGGGCCCGAGTCCGAACAGGACGGCATTCTCGGCTCCGGCGCGGCCGGCCAGCCGACCCCGGGACTGGCGGATTTCCTGGGTATCGACTCGCCGCCGATCGACTACGAGCAGCTTCCCCTGCCGGTCTTCCCGCGCGCGACCTTCGAGTTCGGGCTGGGCCGGGTCAGCAATGACAACCGCTTCGTCATGGGCACGCAGATCGGCGGCTCTTCGTTGATGCTGGGGCAGTCGAACGTCTTCCGGTTGCCG
>DATDBB010000366.1:0-2315 GCA_036525085.1 Allobosea sp. | reverse complement strand
CTTCGACTGGAACGACGCGCGCCTCGTCCTCGACAAGATCCGCGAGGAAACGGCCGAGATCGACGAAGCGCTGGCCTCGGGCGACAAGGCGGCGATTGCCGAGGAGATCGGAGACCTGCTCTTCGTGGTCGCCAACCTCGCGCGCCATGTCGATGCCGATCCGGAGGGCTGCCTGCAGGCGGCCAATGCCAAATTCGAGCGTCGTTTCAAGGGGATCGAGCAGGCTCTGGAAGCGCAGGGCAAGGCTGCCGCCGATGCCAGCCTCGCCGAACTCGAAGATCTCTGGCAGGCGGTGAAGCGCAGCGAGAAGGCGAAGGCCTGAACGGGCTCGGCGCGGCGCGTGACAGAACGGGCGCGATACGACAGATACGAATGCAATGACCCAGAGACGCCCCGAGACCAATCGCGCACGGCGCATCGAGCCGCTCGCGACCTTGCCGCTCTTCCACAAGCTGGAAGGACGAAAGGTCGTGCTCGCCGGCGGCAGCGAGGGCGCGCTCTGGAAAGCCGAGTTGCTGGCCGCAACGGGCGCCGAGCTGCACGTTTTCGCCGGTCAGGGCGCCGAGCCGTTCGAGGCCCTCGCCGCCGCCTCGCCCGGCGGACGCATCGTCGTCCATGCCCGCATCTGGCAGGCCGACGACCTGCAGGGAGCGGCGCTCGCCGTCGGCGACATCGAGCACGAGGGCGATATCCGTGCCTTCGTCGCGGCGGCAAGGCAGGCCGGGGTGCCGGCTAATATCGTCGACAAGCCGGAATTCTGCGATTTCTCCTTCGGCACGCTCGTCAATCGCTCGCCGCTGATCGTCGCGATTTCGACCGATGGCGCCGCCCCCGTCTTCGGGCAGGCGATCCGCGCCAGGATCGAGACCTTGCTGCCGGCCGGTCTCAAGCATTGGGCCCAGGCGGCGAAGGACTGGCGACCGGCCGTGCAGGCCCGCGAACTGCCCTTCGCCCTGCGCCGCGCCTTCTGGGAGCTCTTCACCAGCAAGGCGATGAGCGCTCCCGAGCGGGCGCCCGACGAGAGCGACAGGACGGCCCTGTTCACCGCGCTCGACCAGATCGAGGGCAGCGAGGACGGAACCGGCCGGGTTAGCCTCGTCGGGGCGGGGCCCGGCGATCCCGATCTGCTGACCCTGAAGGCGATCCGCGCCCTGCAGAGCGCCGACATCATCCTCTATGACGACCTCGTCTCGCCGGGCGTGCTGGAATTGGCGCGGCGCGAGGCCAAGCGCATGATGGTCGGCAAGAAGGGCTATGGCCCCTCGGTCAAGCAGAGCGAGATCAACGCGCTGATCGTGTCGCTGGCCAGCCAGGGCAAGCATGTCGTCAGGCTTAAAGGTGGCGACCCCGGCATCTTCGGGCGCGCGGGCGAGGAGATCGCCGCCTGCAAGGCAGCGGGGCTACCCGTCGTCATCGTGCCCGGAATCTCGGCTGCGCAGGGCGCAGCCGCCTCGCTGGGTCTGTCGCTGACCCATCGTGACCACGCCCGCCGGCTGCAATTCGTCACCGGCCATGCCCGCAGCGGCGACCTGCCCGAGGATCTCGACTGGCGCGCCATGGCCGATCCCCATGCCACCACGGTGATCTACATGGCGCGGGCGACACTGTCGGGCTTCCGCGACCGGGCGATCGCCGCCGGGCTCGATCCGGCGACACCGGCGATCGCCGTGCAGGCGGCGACGCTGCCCGGCGAGGCACGCGTGACCGCGACCATCGCGACCTTGCCCGAGCGCCTGCGCGAACTGCCTAAGGGAGGCCCCGTGCTCGTGATGGTCGGACATGCACTGGGCGAGGTGCTGACCGGCACGTCGTCGCTCACGGATCGCCGCCACGCCTGACAATCCGCCCATCATGCTGCCCGGCTCGCCTCATTGCGGCCAAGCGACTATCCATAGGGTGAATCGCAAGGCAGGAGACGGACCGTGAAAGCACGTGCGAGATGGGTCGAAGGCATGGCCTTCATGGGCGAGGCCGGTAGCGGCCATGCCGTCATGATGGACGGCGCCCCGGAATATGGCGGGCGCAATATCGGCATCCGCCCGATGGAGATGCTGCTGATCGGGCTCGCCGGCTGCACCGGCTTCGACGTCGTGCAGATCCTGAAGAAGGGCCGCGAGCCGGTGACAGGCTGCGACGTCGAGGTCGAGGCGGAGCGGGCGACCGAAGATCCCAAGGTCTTCACCAAGATCCATCTCGCCTACCGCATCAGCGGCTCCGGTCTCGCTCCGGCGAAGGTCGAGCGTGCCGTCACATTGTCGAAGGAAAAATACTGTTCGGCTTCGATCATGCTCGGAGCCACCGCCGAGTTCACCTAC
>DATDBB010000365.1:0-9634 GCA_036525085.1 Allobosea sp. | reverse complement strand
GTCGCCGGGCTTGAGGCGGAGCTTGCGGCAGATCATGTCGAGCTTGTCGCGCTGGGCGCGGTCGATGTCGCCATGGTCCTCGGTGAAATAGGCGCAGGTGTAGACCATCTCCTCGTCGAGGAAGAGCCGGTAGAAGGCGTTCGAAACGTCGTAGTGATAGGCGACATTGGCCTTGTTGGTGGCAGGCGCGCCGTCACGGGCGATCTCGTCGCCCTTGCGGTGCTCGACCGCGCTTGGTGCGGTGCCCGGTGCGAAGATGAAGCGACGCAGCACGTCGAGCACGGCGCCCTTGGGGATGTTGCGGGCGAGGCGTCCGACCTTGCCTTCGGGGCGGGCCGTGGTGAGATCGAAGATCGAGCCGTTGAGCAGGGCGATGCGGTCGCTGATGTGCAGGTTCAGCAGCGTGTCGAGCTTCGGCTTGCGGATAAGCGCCGCGACCGCTCCGGAATCGCGGATGGCGATGGCGAGACCGTCTTGCGGCCAGTCGCCCGGAACGCTGCTGCCGTCCCAGAGCCGGAAGCCGAGCTTCAGCCCGAGTTTCTCATGCGCCTGCGTGAGGAGGCGCCGCAGCGCGGCGAGGCGTTTCTGGTCGCTGTCCATGCTCTTACCATCGGGAACCCGGTCGCGATGTGTTTGGCTGGGTACGGCGCGATTGGCAACCGCCAGGCAGGAGGGGGGCTGGGACGGTGTGAGAAGACGGCTCTAACGCGAACGGCAAAGTGACGATCACCGATGTCGCGCTTTGCGCCCATCGCGGGCGTCCGATTGACAGCCTTCGTCGCCGGTTTCCTTATGGGCAGGCTGCGCGCCGCCAAGCTTGTGAATTTGATCTGGATCAAGCTTGCCGGCCTATCGAATGCATGCTGATATATAAGGCACGAAGGGCAGGTGGCGCCGTTCATGCCGGTTTTTGCGCTTTCGGGAAGGCGCCCGATGGTTTCGCCGGGCTTGGCTTGATCCTTGCCTTCTGGTTCGAGGTTCGGCCGCGCCGGATCGGGTGGGCGATATATGAGTGACGCCTTCGCGCTTCACTGTGGCGATCCCCAGGGTCGGGGCGCTGCGGAGGCTGGCGAGGCGTCCTTGGAATGAAGTCGGGGCGGGCCATGGCGATTTCGTCGCCGGGCTCCGCCGCAGGAGGGTTTCCGCTGAAAATCGCGCGCTGCCGGACAAGGGCAGATCGGCCGACGCGCAGATGTCGACAGGGCCGCAACAGAGGGAAGGCTAACATCATGACCGGATTCAAGACCATCGCCGCTGCGCTCGCCATGGCAGCCGGCATCTCGCTCGGGGCGCAAGGCGCGCTGGCGCAGAACAAGATGGAACTCAACATGGCGACGCCCTGGGCGGGCGGCCACTGGCTCGACATCGGCGCCAAGAAATATGCCGAGAACGTCGAGAAGATGACCGAGGGGCGGATCAAGATCAACGTCTTCCCGGCCGGCGCGCTCGGCCCCGCGCTGAAGGTCACGGAGACGGTCCAGAAGGGCGTCGCCGATATGGGCCACAGCTGGCCGGGCTATGACTGGGCGGTCGATCGCACCGGCGCGATCTTCTCGGGCTGGTCGGCGGGGCCGAACCCTGAAGAGATGATGATGTGGCTCTACAATGGCGGCGGCGCCGACCTTTGGAAGCAGTGGCGCAAGGAGAAGTTCGACGTCGTCGCCTTCCCCTGCGGCGTTCTGGAGACCGAGTTCTTCATGCACTCGCACAAGCCGATCCGCACCGTCGAGGACATGAAGGGCCTCAAGCTGCGCACCTCGTCCTCCTGGGCCGAGATCGCGCCGATGCTGGGCGCCTCGACCGTCGTGCTGCCGGGCTCGGAAGTGTTCTCCGCGCTGGAGCGCAAGGTCGTGGATGCGATCGAATGGGGCGGCCCCGGCAGCAACCTGTCGGAAGGTTTCCACAAGGTCGCCAAATACGTGATCATGCCGGGCCTGCATGCGCCGTCCGGCGCGCATGACTGCGTCTTCAACAACGCCGTCTGGGCCAAGATCGGCGACAAGGACAAGCAGCTTCTGGAGCTTGCCGGCCGCCTGACCGTGCTCGACACCTATCTCGGCTACGCCAAGAGCGATCTCGACGCCTACAAGCAGATCAAGGCGTCGAACATCGAGGTGATCCAGGTCGATCCGAGCCTGACGGCGGCGGTGGTCAAGGCGTCGGGCGAGTGGGCCGACAAGCAGGCCGCCTCGAACGCCTGGTTCAAGAAGGCCTATGACAGCCAGAAGGCCTTCATGGCCAGCGTGAAGCCGCTGAGCGAGTTCCGCTTCGCCGTCGGCTCGCGCTGATCCTTCGCCTGTCGGCGGTGGCCTTCGGGTTGCCGCCGACTGGTCTCCGGCTCGAGGTTTCCATGCCCATCGTCCGTTTCATCAACATGCTCTCGCTGTGGTCCGGCCGCGTGGGGGCGCTGATCGTGCTGCCGCTTGTCCTGGCCATGGTGTACGAAGTCGTCAGCCGCTACCTCTTCGCGGCGCCGACGCAATGGGCCTTCGAGCTGAGCTACATGATGATGGGCTCGATCTTCCTGTTCGGCCTGTCCTATGCCGTGCTGGTCAACCAGCACGTCAACGTCGATTTCCTGCACCAGGTCCTGCCGCGCCGCGGCGTCGCGGTCATCGACGCGATCGGCTATGTGCTGATGACCGGGATGCTGTTCTGGATCACCAATGCGCTGATCGGAAATGTCGGAAGCGTCTATCGCACCGGAGAGGGCACCGGGCTTTCGGCCTGGAACCCGCCGATCTGGCCCTATCGCGTGATCTACGTACTCGGATTCGGGCTGTTTGCCTTGCAATGCCTCGCCAAAGCGATCGAGAACCTGCTGGTCGTCTTCGGTTATGAGACCGAAGGATCGGCTCGATGACATCACAGACCGTCCTCTGGATGTTCCCGGCGCTGCTGGGACTGATCTTCCTCGGCTTCCCCGTCGCCTTTTCGATGATGATCGCGGCGCTCGGCTTCGGGCTGATGCGGTTCGGCGGCACGCTGGTGCATCAATTCGCCCAGCGCATCGACGATCTCTCGACGAACTATGTCCTGGGCGCGATCCCGCTTTTCATCTTCATGGGCTCGATCCTGGAGCGGGCCGGCATCGCCGAGCGGCTTTTCGATGCGCTCTATATGTGGACGCGCAGGCTGCCGGGCGGGCTGGCGATCGCGGCACTGCTCATGTGCACGATCTTCGCGGCCGCCAGCGGCGTCGTCGGCGCGACCGAGACGCTGGTCGGCATGCTCGCCATTCCCGCCATGGTGAAGCGCCGCTATGACAGCAAGCTGATCGCGGGCACGATATGCGGCGGCGGGTCGCTGGGAACGATCATACCGCCTTCCGTGCCGGTCGTCGTCCTCGCGCCGATCGCGACGCTGCCGATCGGAGATCTGCTGGCCGGCATCCTGATCCCCGGCCTGACCATGTCGGCCCTGTTCATCCTCTACATCGTGATCGCCTGCGGGCTGAAGCCGTCGCTGGCGCCGCCGGAGAAGGATCCCGATCCGCGCAGCCTGGGCGAGAAGATCAGGTTCACGCTGGTCGCGCTCGTGCCCCCGGGCTTCCTGATCTTCACCGTTCTGGGCACCTTGTTCACGGGCATGGCGACACCGACCGAGGCCGCGGCCTGCGGTTCGCTCGGCGTGCTCCTGCTCGCCATCGTCTACCGGCGGATGTCGTGGCGCCTGCTGTTCCAGGCGTCGGTGCAGACCGTGTCGCTGACGGCGATGATCCTCGCGATCATCCTCGCGGGCGGCATGTTCTCGGGCGTGTTCTTCGCCTCGGGCGGCATGGCCGCGACCAAGGGCATCCTTGATGCGCTGGGGCTTTCGCCCTGGTCGGTGGTGGCGGCGATCCTGTTCGTCGTCTTCATCCTCGGCTTCCTCGTCGACTCGATCTCGATCATCCTGATCGTCGTGCCGATCGCGATCCCGCTGGTGAAGAGCTTCGGGCTCGATCCGCTCTGGTTCTCGGTCGTGATGCTGGTGATGCTGCAGACCGCCTATCTGACGCCGCCGATGGCCCCCTCGATCTTCTACCTGAAAGCGATCGCGCCGCCGACGATGCGGCTGCAGGACATGTATTGGGGCGTGATTCCGTTCATCTGCTGCCAGCTCTTGGTGCTGCTCCTGCTGCTGTTCTTCCCGGCGATGGCGACCTGGATGCCGAAGGTGATGTATGGCTGAGGCCGGGCGGCGTGGCTGCGTCCCGCCCATGGGGCGTATCGACCCGACGCGCATGGGCATGGCGCCGGCGTGAGCCGGTGTCCATGCTCCGTCACGGCGGGTCCGCGGTTGCGACCCGTCTTTGACGGGGGGAGGAGTTTCCAATGATCTATGAAGAACGCGATTATCGCATCAAGGCCGGCCAGCTCGGCGAGTTCGTGAAGATCTATGGCGAGCACGGGTTGCCGCTGCAGAAGGAGCATCTGGGCACCTTCATCGCCTATTTCACCACCGAGATCGGCGAACTGAACCATGTCGTCGCGCTGTGGAGCTATAACAGCCTCGATGAGCGCGCCGCCAAGCGCAAGGCAATGCTGGCCGATCCGCGCTGGCAGGATTATCTCAAGCGCGTCGACGGGCTGATCGACATCCAGGATACGCGCATCCTGACCCCCGTTGCGTTTTCGCCGCTGCAATGAGCGCCGTTCCTGCATCCAGCGCCTTCTCGGTCACGACCAGGGATGGCGCGGTCCTGCAAGCCTTCGCAGAAGGCGAGGGGCCGGCGCTGCTGCTCGTCAGCGGGCTCGGCGGCACGGCCGGCTTCTGGAAGAGCAATGCCACGACGCTGGCACGCTCCTTCCGTATCATCCGCTTCGACCAGCGCGGCATCGCGGCCAGCACACGCGGCACGGCGGCCTGCACCATCGACCAACTCGCCCTCGATTGCCTCGACGTGCTCGATGCGGCGGGCGTCGAGCGGGCGGTGCTGCTCGGGCATTCGACCGGGGGCTGCATCGGCCAGGCGCTGGGGCGGATCGCGCCGGAGCGGCTCGACGGGCTGATCCTCAGCGCGACCTGGCTCAAGCCGAGCCGCTATATGAGCGGGCTCTTCGGTGCACGGCGCTCGATCCTCGAGGAGAACCCGCAGGCTTACGCCGCCACGGCCGTGCTGATCTCCTATCCGCCGGTCTGGCTGGAGGCGAACTGGAGTGTCTACGAGGCGGCTCTGGCGGCGGCGCCGGCCTCGGTCGAGGCCCGGCAGGTCGTGCGCGAGCGCATCGACGCGCTGCTCTCCTTCGACGGTTCGGCCGACATCGCCGCGCTGCCGATGCCGACGCTGGTTCTGGGCGCGCGCGACGACATGATCGTGCCGTCTTTCCTGCAGGAGGAGCTTGCGGCGGCGCTGCCCGGATGCCGGAAAATCCTGCTCGACAGCGGCGGACACTTCTTCCCGGTCTCGCGGCCCGATGCCTTCACCGCCAAGGTCGTGGAGTGGATCGGAGAGCTCAAGTGAGTGAGCGCCGCGTCATCCTGATCGGCTATGGGGCGATCGCAGGCGACATCGCGGCGGCGCTGCTCGCGGCCGGTGAGCCCGGCTATGCGCTCGGCGTGCTGCTGCGCCCGGGCTCCCCGTCGCGGGAGCGGGTGCCGGAGGGTGTCGCCGTTCTGACGGGTCTCGACGAGGTCGAAGCCTTCGCGTCGGATCTGGTGATCGAGGCCGCCGGTCATGAGGCGGTGCGGGGCAGCGTGCCGGGTTGTCTCGCGCTCGGCCTGCCCGTGCTGATCTCGTCGATCGGCGCACTGCATGACGAGGCGTTCTTCGCTGAGCTGGTCGCTACGGCGCGAAAAGGCGGCGGTCGGTTGCTGCTCGCTTCCGGCGCGCTCGGCGCGTTGGATTACGTCCGTGCCGTCAGGCACGCCAAGCAGCTCGAGCTGCGCTATCAGTCGCGCAAGCCGCCGGCCGCCTGGAGCGGAGAACTGCGCGCGCTCGGGCACGACCCCGCGACATTGTCGGAGCCGGTGACACTGTTCTCCGGGACGGCTCGCGAGGCGGCGGCGCTCTATCCGCAGAACCTCAATGTCGCGGCGGCGCTGGCGCTTGCCGGTCCGGGGTTCGAGGCGACCGGCGTCGATGTCGTCTGCGATCCGGCGGCAACCGGCAACATGCATGTCGTGACGGCCAAGAGCGAGTTCGGCACGATGTCGCTGGAGATCGCCAACCGTCCGTCGCCGACCAATCCGAAATCCTCCTGGATCGTCGGGCAGGCCCTGCTGGCGGCGGTCGAGCAGCATTTTTCGCCCGTGGTGATGCTGTGAGCGCGCGCCGCTCGCCTCGTCGCGGCACCATTGGATGGAGGGCAAGCCCATGAGGCTCGAAGGCAAGATCGCGATCATCACCGGCGGCGGCTCCGGCATCGGCCATGAGGCCAGCAAGCTCTTCGCCCGCGAGGGTGCGAGCGTGATCGTCGCCGATCGGGATCTCGCGGCGGCCGAGCGGGTCGCAGCCGAAATCACGCGACAGGGCGGCAAGGCGAGCGCGCACCGGGTCGATGTCGCCAAGGAGGCCGAGGTCGCGGCGATGATCGCCAGGGCCGTCGCCGATCACGGCCGGCTCGACATCCTCGTCAACAACGCCGGTTACGGCATCGCCGGCACGGTGGTCTCGACCTCGGAGGCCGACTGGAACGCGCTGATGTCCGTGAACGTCAACGGCGTCTTCCTCGGCTGCAAGCACGCCATTCCCGTCATGGAGAAGCAGGGCGGCGGCGCCATCGTCAACACCGCCTCGGCGGCGGCGAATATCGGCATCCATGACCGCGCGGCCTATGTGGCATCGAAGGGCGCGGTGGCCGCGCTGACGCGCGCCATGGCGATCGACCATGTCGAGGCGAACATCCGGATCAACGCGGTCGCGCCCGGCACGATCGAGTCGCCCTATTTCACGAAAATCCTGAGCGGGCCCGATGGCGCGGAACTGCGCCGTGGCCTTGAGGAACGCCAGGCGATGGAGCGCCTCGGCCAGCCCATCGAGATCGCGCAGGCGATGCTGTGGCTCGCCAGCGACGACGCCTCCTTCTGCACCGGCTCCGTGATGGTTGTCGATGGCGGCTGGACCGCACGCGGCGACCGCAAGCCCAAGAACAAGCACACATCAGAGAGCAAGGCCTGACACATGTATGGACTCAACGGCCGCAAGGCGATCGTCACCGGCGCGGCGCACGGCATCGGCCGGGCCATCGCGGCGCGGCTGCTGGCTGAAGGCTGCGATGTCGGCATCTTCGATCTCGACCTCGCGGCGGCCAAGGCGACGGCCGAAGCGCTCGGCAAGGATGGCGGCAAGGTCGTGGTCGCGGCCGGCGACGTCTCGTCGAGGGAGGATGTCGAGGCCGGCATCGGCGCGCTAAAGGACGCGCTGGGACCGATCGACATCCTCGTGAACAATGCCGGCATCTGCAAGGTCGGAAAGCTCCTGGAGACGAGCGAGGCGGAGTGGAAGGCGACCTTCGGCATCAATGTCGACGGGCTGTTCCACGTCACCCGCCAGATCGCGCCCGGCATGGTCGAGCGGCGTCACGGCACGATCGTCAACATCGCTTCCTGGATGGGCAAGTCGGGCGTCGCAGCCTATGGCGCCTATTGCGCCTCGAAATTCGCGGTGGTCTCGCTGACCCAGTCGCTGGCGCTGGAGATCGGCGAATACGGCATCCGCGTCAACGCCGTGGCGCCGGGCCTCATCGTCGAGACCAAGATGCGCGACGAATCCGAGATCCAGCGCGCCGCCGAGGGTCTGCCGACGGCCAAGGACCGCGCCAAGGCGATCCCGCTGCGCCGCGCCGGGCTGCCGGCCGACATCGCCAAGACGGTGGCCTTCCTGGCCTCCGACGAGGCAGACTACATCACCGGCGAGACCATCAGCGTGACCGGCGGCATCTGGAACGACTGACCGCGCGGCACGCCGAATTCGCCATGCAGAAGGAGACGACGATGCCTCGCTTCAAGGACTTTCGCCCTGCCGGCGTGATCCCGGCGACGCTGCTCGCGCTCCACGAGGATATGAGCATCGACGAGCGCCAGACGCGCCGGCATCTGCGCGACTGCGCGCTGGTCGACGGCGTCAGTGCGGTGACGGTCAACGGCCATGCCTCCGAGGTGCATGCCTGTTCCTTCGAGGAGCAGAAGCAGATCCTGGCGGCTTCGCTGGCCGAGGTCGGCGACAGCGTGCCGCTGATCAGCGGCATCTATGCCGACGGCTCGGTCGAGGCGGCGCGGCTCGCGGCGATGGCGGCGCAGGAGGGCGCTTCGGCGCTGCTCGTCTTCCCGCCCAACAGCATGGCGATGGGTGGCCAGCTCCGGCCGGAAATGGCGGTCGCGCATTACCGGCGTATCGCCGATGCCACCGATCTGCCGATCATCGCCTTCCAGTATCCGATGGGCGGCGGGCTGGGCTATCCCTTCGAGACGCTGCTCGAGCTCTTCGACAAGGTGCCGACGATCGCCGCGATCAAGGACTGGTCGAACGACCCGACGCTGCATGAAAAGCATATCAGGACGTTCCAGAGCCTGCCGCGCCCGGTCAATGTGCTGACCACGCATTCGTCCTGGCTGATGGCCTCGCTGACGCTGGGCTGCAATGGCCTGCTCTCCGGCTCGGGCAGCGTCATAGCCGATCTGCAGGTGGCGTTGTGGCGGGCGGTTCAGGCTGGCGATCTCAAGGCGGCCAAGGCCGTCAACGACCGCATCGTGCCGCTGTCGCAGGCCTTCTACGCACCGCCCTTCCTCGACATGCACAACCGCATGAAGGAGGCACTCGTGCTGCTCGGCCGGCTCGACAAGTCGGTCGTCCGGCCGCCTCTGATGAAGCTGCCGGAGACCGAGATCGCGCGGATCAAGCAGGCGCTCGACAAGGCCGGCATCGCGCGCGAAGGCGCCCTGGCGCTCGCGGCCTGAGGCCGCGCGCGCGATGCCAGCGCGCTGACGCCCTTACTTGGCGCCGGCGCTGACGAAGTTGCGCAGTTCCGGGGTCTGCGGATTGGCGAAGAGCTCCTGCGATGGTCCGCTCTCCCAGATCTTGCCCTGATGCATGAAGACGGTTGTGCTCGCGACGTTGCGGGCGAAGGCCATCTCATGCGTCACGAGAAGCATGGTCATGCCGTCGCGGGCGAGCTTCTCCATGACCAGAAGCACCTCGCCGGTCAGTTCGGGGTCGAGTGCCGAGGTGACCTCGTCGAACAGCATGACCTTGGGCTGCATGGCGAGCGAGCGGGCAATGGCGACGCGCTGCTGCTGGCCGCCCGAGAGGTTGTCGGGATAGCTGTCGAACTTCTCGGAGAGGCCGACCTGCGCCAGCACCTCGCGCGCCAGCGTCTCGGCCTGGGCCTGCGGCACGTTCTGGGTGATGCGCGGCGAGAGCATGATGTTCTGGCCGACCGTCAGGTGCGGGAACAGGTTGTAGCTCTGGAAGACGATGCCGACGTCCTTGCGCAGTTCGCGCAGCTTCTTCTGATCCTGCTCGACGACGTGGCCGGCAACCTCGATGCGACCGGAATTGATCGCCTCGAGCCCGTTGATGCAGCGAAGCAGCGTGCTCTTGCCAGAGCCGGAGCGGCCGATGAGCGCGACCACCTGACCCGACTCGACGTTGAGGGAGACGCCCTTCAGGACCTCCAGCTTGCCGAAGCTCTTGTGGACGTCGTCAATGAGA
>DATDBB010000364.1:0-14299 GCA_036525085.1 Allobosea sp. | reverse complement strand
CAAGCTTCACATGCTGGACAGCGGATTGCTGGCCACGTTGCGGGAGGCCAATGCGGATGTAATCCGAGCCGATCGCACGCGTTTTGGACCTTTGCTGGAGAGCTTCGTGATCAGCGAGGTTCTCAAGCTGCTGAGTTGGAGCGAGAAGAGCGCGACGCTGTCGCATTTCCGGACGCGGGAGCAGGATGAGGTCGATCTCGTGCTCGAGGACCGACGTGGGCGGATCGTAGGGATTGAGGTCAAAGCCGCCGCGACGCTCAGGCCCAAGGACTTTTCAGGCCTGAAGAAACTGCAGGAGGCCGCGGGCGACAAATTCATCCAAGGTCTTGTGCTTCACGATCATGATCGCGTGACGCCATTCAGCGAAAAGATCCGGGCAGCTCCAATATCCATTCTCTGGCAAATGTGAATTCGCATAATCTAAATTATGGAACCTTGCCGTTGCCCAATCGTGTAGCTCCAAGGCGCAAAGTTGGCCCCTTCCAGACATTGGCAAAGTCCGGTTTCGGGCTGCTCAATTCCGCGCAAGTGCCGCAGGCAATTGAGAACAGGCACGACCACCCGTGCAATTCGACGAACCGTTCCCTCGGCTTACGGCGCTAGAAGCGGTACGAGACCCCAACGATGGGTCCCCTCAGGCTCGTGTCGTAGATGAAGCCGTCGCGACGATAATCGACCACCAGGTGTCGATAGCCGATCTAGGCCGACCAGTTCTGGTTGAAGGTGTAGTCGAGGGTTGCTCGCAGTTGCCATGTCAACCGCGAACTTCCGGCGCCGATGTCGCCATAGGCGCTCAATCCAAAGCCATTGCCCAATTCGGCATGGACGCGAACACCTGCTATCGGCTCGATCCAAGTCTGGCTCGAGCCAGTCGTATCGCCGAGGCCCCGGCGACGAAAAGGTCCACATCCGTGGAGATGGACCAGACCCATCCGCCTGCCAGAATGTCGGTGGTAAAGGCTCCACCGTCATAGACCCGATAGAACCCGGTGGCCGTCGCCGTGAAGGTTCTCGATTTCAGTGCGGCGCTGGAGAAGCCCGGCGCTCGCGGCACGAGATCGCGATCACGCTCCACCGACATCGCCACGTAAGTGAGATCGGCCAGTGCGCCCCACCGCCCGTACCGGTATTCCGCGGCGAGCACGGCCGCGAAGTCGAGATTGCGGAGAATGTCGTTGAATTTCACGTCGACATCGACCGTCGGCAGCGTTGGACGTGTGCCGACGATGCCGCTCAGACCAGCCGCCCAGAAGAACGGCGACAGTCGCATTTCGGTCTGCGTTGTCCGTCGTAAGGTTTGCTTCGGAGCAGAGCTCGCTTTCCGGAAGACGTTGCTTCGACCATGACGCAGTATCGGATGGCCGGGCTTGAGCCAACCGAGAATTGCTGGGCGAGGCGGCTTGCGCCTCTGCCGAGTCAGGTATGTTGATAGATGGTTCGCCCCGCGCGCTTGTTACGATACATCGCGTGGTCAGCAGATCGCATGGCTTCTTCTGCGAGGCCGACCCCCATCATTGAATGGCCCAGGCTGATTGTCAGAGCCAGCTTTCCGGCGACCGTATTGATCTGCGTCGCGGCGACGCGCTCGCGCATTTCGGCGATCTTCGTCTGCGCAGACGTCTCATCGATATGGTGCAGGATCACGGCGAACTCGTCGCCGCCGATCCGCGCCAGCACATCGGATGACCGAATCGAAGATTTGAGCACCTGAGCCACGGCGACCAGGGCGATGTCTCCGACGGCGTGGCCGTGCCTGTCGTTGATCGTCTTGAGATTATCGACGTCGATCATCACGATCGCAGCCTCGCCGCCATAGCGCTGGGCCATGTCGCTCAAGCGCTGCAACTCGTCATTGAAGGCGCGGCGGTTGTAGATGCCGCAGAGCTCATCGTGATAGGCCAGCGACCGCAGCGATTGCAGTTGCCGTTCGGCCTTTCGGAGCGAACGCTCGAGCAGCTTCTCGCGCACCGACTTCACGGCCGAAGCCGCGATGCCGCGCTTGACGCGCGACTGCACCGCCACATTGCCTGCGCCGCGCCGATTGATCTTTGACTCGGTAGGTTTCCGGCCGGCCATCGCAGGGCTCCTCGCCATTCGCTTCAGTTGTACCACCAGCGATGCGGATTGCCGCGAGCATGGATCTCGACCAGGAATTGGCCGTGCTCGGCCGCCCTGCTCGGCTTCACCTTATTGAGCTTGGTGAAAATCTCGCCTGCGGCCTTGTAGTTCGTGGCGTTGTAATGCGCCCAGGCGCGCAGCTCTTGCATGCCCACTGGCATCGACTTTTGATTGGCGTCGAGCAGCGCGGCCGCTTCCTGGAATTTGCCGGCCTCATAGAGCTTGACGCTGTCCCGCATCGCGCCGCTCGGCATGCGACCGCCCGCAAGCCGACGCGCGGAGCGCGGTGACGTCGGATCCTGGCCGCCGAGACGGTCGAGCGAGGCGACGGCTGGATATTGCTGCTTGTAGGCATTGACCGTCGCGAGAGCGACGGCCTTGTCGTTCAGCTTGCGGGCAGCGACAATGAGGCCGACGACGGCTTCCTCGGAAGGAGCCCAGGCGACGGAACGCTCGAACCAGGCGCGGGCCTGCGCGAAATTCTGGGCATTGTAGAGGTTCCATCCCAGCGCTTGCGCGCCGAGGGCGGATTTGTCCCTGGTGATGATCTCCTCGAGGCGCGCCTGCCGGTCGGAAGTCAGCAGCTTGGCGGTCGGGCCGGTAATGTCGGACGCCACGATCTCGATATAGGCCTTGCGGATCAGCACGTCGGACTCGCGGTGGCGATAGGCGAGTTCCTCGGCCTGATCCAGATCACCCGCGTTGCGCAGGGCCAGGATATAGCCTTCGACATATTTTGGCTTGGAGGCCGTTTTTACCGCCAGCCCGAACCATTCCTTCGCGGCGGCGTAGTCCTTGCGCCCGAAATTGTACCATCCAAGCAAAGCGGCATCGTCGGCCGTGCCGCGGCGGGCCGAGGTCTCGATCAGTTTGAGTTCGCGTGCGTCGGGTATCTCGGTGGCTTCGCCGCTGGACGCCTGCCCCACCTTCCAGCGGATGAGGTCGATGCCGACCGCATCGAACTCGGCGCTCGCGCCGCGACGCTTGCCCAGCGCAATCAGCTCCTGGACGGTCGGCGCCGGCAGGATCGCCGAGGCCTTCTGCACGGTGGCGAGCCGCTCGCGGCTGTTGTCGCAATTGGTCAGGATGTAGCGATAGACCTCGACGGCCCGGGAGGGCTCGTCGACGCCCGAGAAGGCCTCGGCGACGCGCCAGAGCAGGTCGATTTCGCGACAGACCAGGAGCTCCTCGGCGCCCGTGGCGAGCTCGATCACACGCGGCCAGTCCTTGCCATCCGCTGCAATGACGATCGCCTCGCGCCGCTCGGCCTGCACGAGCTTGCTGGCGAGATCGGTAGACGGCACGAAATCGGGCCGCTCGGACTGCAATGCGGCAATGCGCTCGCGCAACTCTTCATAGCGCTTGGCGGTGAAGAGCGCCCAGAGCGGCTGCTCGTCGATCGTCGAGCCGCCGAGGCTGAAGAGATCCTCGGGCGGTTGCCAGTTGGAATGAAGCGTCTTGAGGCGGCGGATTTCGGCGGCGACCCGGGCCGTGTCGCCCTGGCCCGCATAAAAGCGTAAGGCGCTTTCATCGACGGCCTTGGTGGGCGCGGCCTGCGGGGGGCGCGCTTCGCCGGTCGGACGGGCCAGCTTGAGGCCGGCCTCCTTGGCGGCCCTCGGCTGCTGCACCGGGGGCGGCACGTCGATCTTGAACGCGTTCTGCGCCTGGGCTGGACCGAGCAGGGCTGCTGCGGCGACGGAGGAAATCACGAGCGACTTCAGAGACATTTGGGCCTCCTTTCACTGATCGCGAGCGTGCTCAGCAAAGCGAGCGTTGCGGGGTAGTAGAGTTCGTTCCTGGCCGTCGCCAGCGCCGCCGGAACGGGTCGGCCGGAGGCGATGCACTGCGCCAATGCGAAGATCAGGCGATAGCCGGAGCCCTCGAAATTGCCGCTCGCCTTGCCATCGTCGATATCGAGGATGAAGGGGCCGATGTCTTCCGTCGGATTCCACATCGCCACGAAGGGTCTCAGATGCTCCGGCGAGACGCGGTTCGACCAGGCGAGATAGAGCGGAATGCGGATGGCGTTGTAGCTGAACCGCCGCTCGAATTGGGTCGCCGGCGCGGTTCGCTCGGGCCCGAGCGCAAGCCATTCCGGCGGAATGCGCAACGGGCCGAAGCGTCCTTCGCTGAGGAGCGTCAGGCCCGAACGCCGCAGCCCGGCCCAGTCATGCTCGGCCGCCAGAACCTCGAGGCGGTCGATGGCCGGAAAGACCCAGTAGGACAGGTTGACCACCGGGCCGTCCGGCTGCGATTTCGCGTCGAAGCCGACAGCGCCCGGCAGGAGCACCGGGCCGACCCGAGACTTGATGACGTTGTGCTTGAAGATTGCCGCTGTGATGCGCTTCATCGCCTGCGTGTACTCGGGAACGTCCCAGCGGGCTCCGGCTTCGCCGAGCGCCCATGCGATCAGCAGGTCGCCGTCGCTCGCATTGTTGCGATCGGTGACGTTGGGCGTGCTGCCGGGTTCCCAGCGCCAGGCCGCCAGACCATCGTCGCGGATGTAGAGTTCGCGCGCGGTCCAGCGCCAGATCAGGTCGAACGTCTCGCGATCCTGCGTGGCGACCGCGAGGACCAGCGCATAACCCTGTCCCTCCGAGTGGCTGATGTTGCCGTTGCCGTTGTCGACGACGCGGCCCTCCGGCTTGACGAAGGCTGCTCGATACGAAGGCCAGTTCTTGGCCAGCAGCATCGCGCCTTGCGGCCCTTGCGGTGCGGGCGCGGTCTGATTGACGGCAGTGCCTCCGGTGCGCGGCTGCGGCGCGGCGACGCTGGCGCCGCTCCCGGCAGCCAATGCGGCGGCCAGCGCCGCGCTGGCCAGGCTGGAATTGCGGGTCATCACGTCCGCCGCCCCTTCAGGACGAGTGCGGTGGTAAGCGCCAGCAGCATCGACAGCATGATCAGCCCGCCGAGATAGTAGCTCGGGTTCAGCGAGAGCCAGCCGGCGATCGAGAGTCTGAGATTGGCCGGCGACGGCAGGGCGGTCGGGAGATAGTGCCGTTCCTGCGCGGCGCGGTTCTCCGGCGCCCAGCTCTCCATGCGAAGCAGTGCGCCTTCGCCGTTGAAGCGGCTCCAAGCATGGATGGTGGTCGCCTTGGCGATCAGTTCATCGAGTGTCTCCGGGCTCGCGGCCAGGATCATCGTCTTGATGTTCGGTGCAGGTTGCCGCTCGAAGATGCTGCGCCAGCTCTGGGGTGGCATCGTGCCGACCTCCTGCAGGATCGTCAGCCCGTCGGCTGTCAGCAGCGACGCGCCGGCGGAAGTCTTGCCCGCGTTGCGCTCAAGCAGGCCGAAATCCTCGAGCCATGCGGCGACGGGGCCGAGATCGCCACGCGACAGGCTGCCGATGACGTTGGCCGCAGCGCTGACGCGCAGGCGCTCCGCAAACGACTGCGTCTTGCCCTCGGCCAGTGACGCGACGGCGGCATCGGCGGCTGCCGCGGCGTTCGAGATCTCTGCGTCGCGTACGATCGTCTCGGCCGTGCCGGCCTGCTCGATCGCCGACACGGAACGCGCCAATGTCTGCGAGGCCTCTCCCGGCGGTCCGAAGAACAGGCCGGACGTGTCGGGATCGTCGAGCGGACCGAAGCGGAAGTTCACCGGCATCAAGGTGTGCGCCGCAGCGCTCATCCGGCCGACCCAGGTCATTGCCGCGTTGAGATAGGCCGGGCTGGCCGACGAGACGGCCACCGTCGTCGGCTCTTCGCGGCCGAGATAGGGATAGCCATGGGCCAGGGTAGCCGAGAGGCTCGGCAGTACCGTGACGCGCGCGAGCGAGCCGAAGCTGATGCGGCTCGTCCCGGCGATGAGCAGCCTCGGATTGGACGGGCGGGAGATGGTCGCGTCGCAGGCGCGGTCGGAACCGGCCATGTCGGCCTCGACGGTGACGATGTTGGCGCCGGCCTTGAACATCTGGATCGGCAGGTCGACGCGGCGCTGTTCGATCTGGGACGAACCGCCCTGGTTGACCGGCACGACGGCGGCGATCTGGTCGTTGATGCGGATGTTCACACGCCGGCCGACGGCCGCGGGGCCGAGGAAGGCGGAGTCGAGGTCCAGCCGCGCCGCGCCATAGGGAGCAGCGAAGAAGTCGCTCGGCATGTTCACTCGCATCGACGACTGGAGGAAGTTGCCATCGAACGCCCTGCTTTCGAAGCCGAGTTCGCTGAAGCTCAGCTGAGAGCCATCGCGCACCTGGCGCCCGGCCGTGTTGGCGAGCGCGCGCCGTCCCGGCTCGGAGCCGACGCGATTCGGCGCGCTCGCGAGTTCGATCAGGCGCTGCAGGGTGCGTTCGCCCTCCTGCCCCCGCCGCAGCGTGAGTGTGGTGCGGCCTTCGGCCGCATCGTGCAGATAAAAGAGACCCATATCGCCGTCGAGCGGCGTCGAACCGGCCGGAGCCTCGCGCCCGACGATCAGGTCGATGCCCGGCCCATCTCCCTGCTCCTCGGCCATGTCGATGATCGGGCGCTGGATGCCGGCCGCGAGTACGATCGCGTTCGCCGCCCGCATGGCCTTGTCGAGCATCGCCGTGTCGGAGGTCCCGCCGAGGCGCACGCGGATCGGCGTGCGTTCGGCGCCGCTTGCCGCGAGAGCGGGCAGGTCCGTGATCCGGCGCAGGGCCGGTGTGGTCTGCAGGCCGACGAAGCCGCTGCGGCTCAGAGAGATCGCGCTCCACAGCTCATAGGTGGCCCGGACGCTGCAATCGACCCGGTGGCGCTGGCTGGCGACCAGCCGCACCGAATTGTAGCCGGGCACCACGACGCCCGGCGGGATCGTCAGGATGGCGGTGGCCTCGGCGACATTCGCATCCAGCCGCACTTCGCCGATCGTCTGGTCGTTGATCCGCACCATCAGGCGCGAGGTGTCGGGCAGATTCGAGACGGCGTTGAGGTAAGAGACGCGGAACGCCGTTGCGCGTAGCGCCTCCGCCTGGGTCAGGAAGATCGCCCGCTCGTCCGTGCCCTGCTCGCCATTCAGGCGAAGGACGTCATCCATCACGGAGAGCGGTCGGAAGCTCGCTTCCGAGATGGGGCGCGGCGAGAGACGCGCCTGCGGCGGGGCCTCAAGATTCAGGCGCGGCGGGGCCGGCTGCGCCTGAGCGGCGATCGTCAGTGCGGTCGTCGCGAGTAGGAAAGCGATGCTGGGCAGCGCACGCATGGCAGATGCTCCGGTGATCATTGCGATAAGGCGCTTCAGGCGGTGGTGACTGGCACGAACTCGGCCAGACCGGCCACTTCCGGCAGGCGTGCGCCGCGTGCCGGCGGTGCTGCGGGCTCCGAAGCCGGGACCGGGGCGATGGTGGCCGGCTCGGTCTGCGTAACCATCTCGGCGGGCGATGTGCCGGCAAGCGGCATGGTGGTCTGCTGGCCCGCCACGTTGGCCCGGACGTTGCGGCGGAAAAGCAGGAAGAATATCCCGCGCATCGCCTCGCGCGCCGACCAGGCAAGGGTGCGGGCGGTGCCGATCACCAGGCTCTGGCGGTTCTGGCGGGCGGCTCGCATGTCGCGCATCGCCGAGAGATCCGCATAGGCGACATCTGCGATGATGCGATAGCGATCGGCGCTGTTGCCGACGAAGCGCAGCCCGAGCATGCGGCTGTCGTCGGCGCTCGTTGCGGAGGTGATTGCGACCTGAGCCACCAGCGGCTCTCGCGTCTCGCTGTTGATCCGGATGGCCGCCCGATAGCGGCCGGGCGCCAGAAGTTGGCCGAATTGGCGGCCATTGCCGCCACCGAGCTGCACCTTGAGGCCGCCGACGGATGCGTCCTTGACGATGACCGGTACCTCCAGATCGCCAATCAGCAGGCTGGCGTGGCGGCTGGCGTCCAGGCGCTGGATCTTGCGCCGCTCGCGGCGTTCGGAGACGACGCCCAGCGCCAGGCCGGCCATGACGGTGTTGAAGACGTTCCAGGCGCCGATGACCACGAGCAGGTCGCGGGCGGCCGGCTCGGTCACATAGCGATACCCGGTGTAGGCCAGCGTCGCGAGCAGGAAGCCGAAGATCGCATAGAACGGCCAGGCCAGCGGCGACAATTCGTCCTCGGCCAGCGAGTTGCCCTTCTGCGTAACGTTGAACTTCGGCGCGCGGGGGTTCGCAATGACGCTCATGACGGCGCGGAACAGGTAGACGCTCTGGATGTACTCGTAGAGCTCCGAGATCCAGGGCCAGCGCAGGCTGCCATAGAGGTAGTGTTGGATCAGGATGACGGCCACGATATAGGTCATCGTGTAGGCGACGAAGCTCTGGGGCGACGCGTTGTAGATCTGCAGGTTGAAGAGGATGAAGAACAGCGGCGACACCATGAAGATCAGGCGCGACAGCGGGAAGAGCCAGAATAGATTGCTCGAGGCGTAGCAGAGGCGCTGCGGCAGGCTCAGACCGGTGTTGAACAGCGGGTTCTTCAGCATGAAGATCTGCAGCATGCCGCGGCACCAGCGCGAGCGCTGCCCGATGAAGGACTCGAAGGTCTCGGGCTGCAGTCCCGCGATCAGCGGCTTGTCGACATAAAGGCTTTTCCAGCCGCGCGAATGCAACTCCAGCGCGGACTCGCAATCTTCGGTGATGGTGACGCCGGCAAAGCCGCCGACCTCGTCCAGCGCCGCGCGGCGCAACACGGCCGCCGAACCGCAGAAGAAGGCTGCGTTCCAGCTGTCCAGTCCCTTCTGGATCGCGCCGTAGAACATCTCGTTCTCGGACGGCATCGACTTGAAGGTCTGGAGATTGCGCTCAAGCGGATCGGCGTTGATGAAGAAGTGCGGGGTCTGGACGAGGAACAGCTTCGGCTCAGTCGAGAAGTACCCGACGGTTTCGCGCAGGAACTCGCGGGCCGGCACATGGTCGGCATCGAAGACGACGACCAGATCACCCGCGGAATGCGCCAAGCCATTATTGAGGTTGCCGGCCTTGGCGTGGACGTTGCGTTCACGCGTCAGATAGGTGACCCTGAGATCACCGCAGAGTTGCTGCAGATCGGCGCGACGTGCGCGTGCCGTCGACGAAACGGCATGATCGAAGGAGTAGAATTTCTCGTCGGTCCCGCCGTCGTCGAGAAGGAACACCTTCAGCTTATGCGACGGATAGTCGAGGGCCTTCGCCGCAGCCAGCGTTGTGGCGACGAGGTCGCGCTCTTCATTGTAGGACGGCACGAAGACATCGACCGACGGCAGATCCTCGTCCTTCAGCTGCGGCGCAGCAGGGCGCGTGATCGGCTGAGCATTCACGAACAAGCCGAGGCCGAGCATGGTGATACAGAATAGATCGGCCATCAACAGCAGCATGCCGGGAAGAAAGTCTGCGACCTGACTGGGATCAGGAATCGTCTCTGCAATGCGCCAGTATAGGTAGCGGATAACGATGATAGATCCGAGTGCCAGGAATACATGGCGGAATATACCGCCGAGGCGGAGCCATGAAATCGCGATCATGGCTCCGATTGAAACGACGGAAAAGACGAAGTGAAGTTTAATACCAATGGGCTGTGTCACGAACAGCACGAACGAAACGGCAGTCAGGATCCAAGCTACTCGCATGAGCTTATTAAACATCTGAACTGCCTCACATAACGCTACGGATAATGGAATGAGTACTGGCTAATTTAGAATTCATAAAGTATAAAAATGAGGCAGGCGAACACATGGTCAATGCACATGATTAACTTCGATAGTCGTAAATAATATTGCTAATATAAAATTTTTAGCCGGTTTCGGAGAATGATTCGCGTGTTTAATTTCGATAAATAGTGCAATGCTCGTCTGCTTTGGCGAGTGAGAGCGTGCAAAAAAAAGAGTTTTCCGCTTAGAAGTGCTTCGGCCGATCAAAGAGGCCTGGATTGTGACGTCACTTAAAACGTTGAGTGTGTTTTAATTTGCTAGACTAGCTGCATTACCAAACGGAAGAGCGCTCATCGATTGGAAAGGAGGCGGGCAGAGCCTGATTAAAATCTAATCACCGATGTGACTGCATTTTGGACGCTCCACTTGAGCTGTGCGTCTCAGCTGCGCTGATTGTGGAAACCCGCATTCCGGCAAGCCACCGGCGGTTTTTGACGCGTTGCAGGTGGGAGAGCGGCGGGTGGTTCTGGCCCGTTCGGCGCTTCAGGAGGGTTCAAAGACGAGCGCGCAGACAGGGCTGCCCGCAGCGGCGACCTCAATGGCTCCCGAAGCGGTTGCATCCAATGCAAGCCTCACGATCGTGTCGCTTGCCTCATTGGCCGTGATCAGCCCGGTTCCGTCGGGAGACCGTCCGCAAAACCTCGTAGTGCGACCTGCACAGCTTGTCGCGCCTTCGAATGTCAATTGGCCGCTCGACTGATCAACTTCGAAACGTGCAATGCTGTCATGGCCGCGATTGGTTGCATGCAGACCACGGCGATCCGGTGAAATCGCGATGGCGGCCGCACGGCTGAAACCGAAGAACGCATCCGGGAGCGTGCTGAGCCGCTGCAGCGGCGTCATGGCTCCGTTGGTTGCGTTGAAGCGGCTGTATCAATCCGCATCGCTGAAGCTATCGATTGGCGTGACCACACTTGAAAGACGGCGATTGCGCGTTGTTGCCGGGCCTAGTCGGTTAAGGTGTCGCCCTTGGAAGAGCCGTAGGCCGGCCGGGACTGCGGCTTTCGAGAATGTCTGGTTTGCGGCCATGAGCCAAAGACAGGAAGTGGCGCATTGTGTTCGCCGAGTGAAGGACGGTTGTGGTTCGAGTTCATCTCACGTCGGCATAAAATGCGTTAGCTTGACGTTGAGATAATCGTGGATGGCATGCCGGCCGCCCTCGCGCCCCATGCCGGAATGGTTGATCCCGCCGAACGGCGCCTCGGCATGGGCGATCATGAAGGTGTTGACCCCGACCATGCCGGCGCTGAGGCCTGCGCTCAATGCCTCGGCATAACGCTGGCCGCCCGTGAAGCCATAGGCGGCAAGGCCGTAGGGGGTCGAGTTCGCCCGCGTGATCGCGTCGTCGAAGTCGCGGAAGGTCGCGATCGGCGCCAGTGGGCCAAAGGGCTCGTCGCGCATGATGCGGGCCTCGTCGGGCACATCGGCGAAAACAGTCGGCTCGAAGAAGAAGCCCTTGTTGCGGCCGGCCGGGCGCCGTCCGCCGGTGAGGCGCCGCGCGCCGGAGGCTTCGGTCTCGACCGAGAGCGCCTCGACACGGTCGCGCTGGCTGGCGAGCGTCAGCGGGCCCATCGAGCTCGCCCGGTCCTGGCTGTCGCCCAGCACCAGCGCCTCGGCTGCCTTGACCATGCCGCTGGCGAAGCGCTCCGCCAGGCTCTCATGCACATAGAAGCGGTTGGGTGCGATGCAGACCTGGCCGGCGTTGCGGAACTTGAACAGCGCGCAGAGCGTCGCCGCGTTGTCGACATCTGCATCCTCGCAGATCACGACGGGTGCATGGCCACCGAGCTCCATCGAGCAGCGCTTGACGGTCTTTGCAGCCTCGGCGAGCAGCATCTGGCCGACGCGGGTCGAACCGGTCAGCGAGATCTTGCGGACCTCCTCGGCGGCCATCAGGAGCGGCGTGATCGTCTCGGCCGGGCCGAACAGCATCTGAACGGTGCCGGGAGGCGCGCCGCCTGCCGCGCAGGCCTCCGCGATCAGGGTCGAGGTCAGCGGCGTCTGCTCGGATGGGCGGCAGATGATCGGGCAGCCGGCGGCGAGCGCCGGCGCGATCTTGCGGGCGAGCAGGTTGATCGGAAAATTCCAGGCGGTGAAGGCGGCGACGATGCCGACCGGCTCCAGCGCCGTGGCCAGGCGTCCGCCCTGGCGCGAGGGGATCGTCTCGCCGAAAAGGCGCTCGGCCTCGCCGGCAAACCAGTCGAACTGCTCGATCGCGATCAGCACCTCACCTTCGGATTGGGCGATCGGCCGGCCTATTTCATGGGAGAGTGCGCTCGCCAGCGCGCCCTTGCGCGCCTCCATCGCCCGGGCGATGCCGCGCAGCACCTTGGCCCGCTCCCAGCCATGCACCTTCGACCAGGTCTTGAGCGCGGCGCGCGCGTGATGCAGCGCCTCCTCGACCTCGGCTGCGCCGGCGCGAGGCGCCGTCCAGAGCAGTTCCTCGGTGCAGGGATTACAAACGGACAGCGGCGGCAGCGCGGTGGCCGGCCGGAACTCGCCCCCGATCAGGAGTTTTGGTGCAAGGTTGGACATGGATATCTCCAGCACGGTCACAGGATGTCCGGCTCGCCGACCGGCGCACCGAATGAGGTTTCGAGGCCATCGAAGTCGCAGCCCTGAGGGGGCCGGGCCTGGTCGATATGGCGGGCGGTCGCCCGGCCACAGCCGCGTTCGAAGCGGCTTCCCGTCATTGGCTTGCCGTTACGCCGCCATCGACATAGACGATCTGGCCCGTCATGTAGCTGCCGGCCGGTGCGGCGAAGGTGATGATCTGCCCGACGACCTCGACGGGATCGCCGATGCGTCCCAGTGGATTGCGGTTGAGGATAAAATCGCGAAATCCGTCGCGCTCGAGATGATGGCGGATCCGTTCGGACTGGATGAAAGTCGGCGCGACGCCGTTGACGGTGATGTTGTGCTCGGCGAGCTCCATCGCATGCTGCTTGACCAGCATGACGAGGCCGCCCTTCGTGGCGCAGTAGGCCGAATAGCCGCGGTTGCGTAGCGCCAGCTGCGAGCGCACCGACAGCAGATGGATTTGGCGTCCGCCGGTGCCTTGCGCGATCTGGTAGCGCGCGACGGCCTGGGCCAGGAACATCGCCGATTTCAGGTTGATCTCATAAATGCTGTCGAAGGTCTCCTCATCGACGTCCAGGAGCCGCTGCTCGCGCTGGATGCCGACGCAGTTGATCAGTACGTCGATGCCGCCCATGGCTTGCGCCGCACGATCCACCACCGCGGCGATGGCGGCCGGTTGACGCGCGTCGAGTTCGAAGCCGTAGGTGTCAACGCCGACCTCCTGCAGGCGCTTTGCCAGTGCAGCCGCCTTGTCGCCGTTGGGACCGGCGATAACGCAGTGGGCGCCGCGGCGCGTCATCGCGATGGCGATAGCCTCGCCGAGCGCGCCGTAGCCGCCGGGCAGAAAGACGCGCAGGCCCTTGATGTCGAAGAGCCGGTCCATCGCGTCGAGATCGATCTGCGGCGTCAGATTGGTGGCGAGCTGGTTCACGCGGCGTTCTCCACGGCGGCGCGCTCTGTCAGCAGATTGCCAAGATAGGCGCGGGCCGGCTCGAAGCCGAGCAACCCGGCATAGTCCGGCAGCGGCGTGACGACGCCCTTGTTGACGAAGATGAAGCGCTCGCAGATCTCCTCGAGGATCTCGAGGTGGAAGCGCTCATTGGGATGGACGCATAGGAAGACCAGCCGGCCCTCACTGCGCAGCCTCCGGAAGAAATCCAGCATGAAGCCGATGTAGCCGTCCTGCGTGTTGAACTGCGGCTCATCGAACAGGTGAACCAGCGGTGACTCGCTGCGGGCGTGCTCCAGCATGAAGTTGGGCTTGCTGCGCTGGAAGGAACGTACCTGGTAAGACTGGTGATAGTGGATCGCCAGGCGGTCGCGCTCTCGCGTGCGCACTTGATGAATGTCCTGGCCGTCCACCAACACGCGGCCGGCCGTCGGCAGGTTGCTGCCGGTGATCAGCTCGAACAAGGTCGTCTTGCCGGAACCATTGGGGCCCATCACGCCCACCACGCCCGGCTTGTCGATCGTGAAATCCGCTGCCAGCGAAAACGTCACCTGCCTGCTGAGCAGGCCGCGGGTGTATTGCTTGGCCAGGCGCTCGACGCGCAGGAGCGGCGTCGCCATCACACCCCCAGCAGCTGCCGGCGCAGCGCTTCGTCCTCGCGCAGCTGCGCGGCCGGACCTTCGTGAACGATGCGCCCGAGGTTCATCACGCAGGCACGATCGGCAACCTGCAGCGCGCTGTGCACGTTCTGCTCGACGAGCAGCACGGAAATGCCTTCGCGCTTGAGCCGCAGGATGGTCTTCATCACATCCTGTACCACCTTGGGCGCCAGGCCCTGGCTGGGCTCGTCGAACAGCACCAGGCCGGGCGCGCCGATCAGTGCGCGGGAGATGGCCACCATCTGCATCTCGCCGCCGGACAGGTTCTCGCACTCGCGGTGCATCAGGTATTCGAGCGCGCTGAAAATCTCGAAGCATTCCTTCTCGGTCCAGGAGCGGAAACGAGTCTTCTTGCGCGCGATCGCCAGGTTGCGCGCCACGGT
>DATDBB010000363.1:0-2772 GCA_036525085.1 Allobosea sp. | reverse complement strand
CCTGCTGGCGATCATGGAGACGGTCTATGTCATGACCGGCCGCGTGATCTGGCGACAGATGACGAAATTCTGGGGCGTGCTGTTCGGCATCAACTTCGCCATCGGCGTCGCCACCGGCATCGTCATGGAATTCCAGTTCGGGATGAACTGGAGCTATTACAGCCATTATGTCGGTGACATCTTCGGGGCGCCGCTCGCCATCGAAGGCCTGATGGCCTTCTTCCTCGAAGCGACCTTCGTCGGGCTGTTCTTCTTCGGCTGGGACAAGCTCTCGAAGATCGGCCATCTCGCTGCGACCTGGGCGGTGGCGTTGGGGTCGAACTTCTCGGCACTGTGGATCCTGATCGCCAATGGCTGGATGCAGAACCCCGTCGGCTCGGCCTTCAACCCGCAGACGATGCGGATGGAGATCACCGATTTCGCCGCGGTGCTGTTCAACCCCGTCGCGCAGGCCAAGTTCGTCCACACGGTCTCGGCCGGCTATGTCGCAGCCTCGATCTTCGTGCTCGGCATATCCGCCTGGTACCTGCTGAAGAGCCGCCATATCGAGCTCGCCAAGCGTTCGATGACAGTCGCGGCCTCCTTCGGGCTGGCGGCCTCGCTGTCGGTCGTCGTGCTCGGCGACGAGAGCGGCTATCTCTCCTCCGAGCACCAGAAGATGAAGCTCGCCGCAATCGAGGCGATGTGGCACACCGAGCCGGCGCCGGCCGCCTTCACGCTGTTCGGCTTCCCCGACGACAAGGCGCGCGAGACGCATTTCGCCGTCCGCATCCCCGCCGTGATGGGGCTGATCGGGACGCGCTCGCTGACCACCGAACTGCCGGGCATCAAGGAACTGGTCGATCTCGCCAAGGTCCGGATCAGGCAAGGGGTGACGGCCTTCGACGCGCTCCAGAAGATCCGCGCCGCGGGCAGTACGGCGGCAGTTCCCGATGATGTCCGCAAGGCCTTCGAGGACAACGGCGCGCAGCTCGGCTACGGGCTGCTGCTCAAGCGCTATGTCGACGATCCCCGCAAAGCGACGCCCGAACAGATCGACAAGGCCGCCTGGGATACGGTGCCGATGGTCGCGCCGCTGTTCTGGACCTTCCGCATCATGGTCGGGCTCGGGATGTTCTTCATCCTGCTGACGGCGGTGTTCTTCGTGCTCTCGGCGCGGCGCATGCTCGACCGCTACCCCATGCTGCTGCGGATCGCGGTCTGGTCGATCCCGCTGCCATGGATCGCAATCGAATGCGGCTGGTTCGTCGCCGAGGTCGGCCGCCAGCCCTGGGTCATCGAGGGCGTGCTGCCCACGGCGGCGGCCGTTTCCAGCCTTGGCGCCGGCACGGTGCTCGCCACCATCATCGGCTATGTCGCGATCTACACCGTGCTGCTGATCATCGAGATGAAGCTGATGCTGGCGGCGATCCGCAAGGGGCCCGAGCCCGATCACGAACCGGAAGCAGCCCTCGTTCCTGCAAACCTCGTCGCAGCGGAGTGACGTCATCATGATCCTTCATCAGCTCATCGACTACGAGACGCTGCGCCTGATCTGGTGGCTGCTGCTCGGCATCCTGCTGATCGGCTTCGCCGTGACGGACGGGTTCGATCTCGGCGTCGGCATCCTCCTGCCCTTTGTCGGCGAGGGCGACGTGCAGCGGCGCGTGGTGATCAACACGATCGGCCCGGTCTGGGAGGGCAATCAGGTCTGGCTCATCCTCGGCGGCGGGGCGATCTTCGCCGCCTGGCCGCCGCTCTATGCGGTCTCGTTCTCCGGCTTCTACCTTGCGATGTTCGCGATCCTCGCCGCGCTGATCCTGCGGCCGGTCGGATTCAAGTACCGCTCGAAGCGCGAGAGCGCTGCCTGGCGCAGTGGCTGGGACTGGGCGCTGTTCATTGGTGGCTTCGTGCCGGCGCTGATCTTCGGCGTCGCGGTCGGCAATGTCCTGCAAGGCGTGCCGTTCCGGCTCGATGACGATCTGCGCATCTTCTATGACGGAAGCTTCTTCGGCCTGCTCAACCCCTTCGCGCTGCTCTGCGGGCTTCTGTCGGTGGCGATGCTGACGATGCATGGCGCCGGCTGGCTGATGCTGAAGACGTCCGGAGAGGTCGCGGTGCGGGCAAGGCGCTATGGCAGCCTGGCGGCGCTCGCGACCATCGTGCTCTTCGCGCTCGGGGGCCTGTGGCTCTGGCTCGGCATCGACGGCTACCGGATCACCAGTGCGGTCAGCACAACGGGGCCGTCCAATCCGCTGCTGAAGACCGTCGCGCTCGATGGCAAGGCATGGTTCGCCAATTACGCCATGCGGCCCTGGTTGTTGATCGCGCCCGCGCTGGGCTTGCTGGGCGCGGCCGGGGCCTTTCTCGGGCAGCGCGGCGGTCGCCGCGAGGTTTTGACGCTTCTGTCGAGCAAGCTCTCGATCTTCGGCATCATCTCGACGGTCGGCGTCTCGATGTTCCCCTTCATCCTGCCGTCATCGGTCCAGCCGAAGGCGAGCCTGACGGTGTGGGACGCATCCTCCAGCCATCTGACGCTGTTCATCATGCTGGTCGCGACCGCGATCTTCCTGCCGATCATCGTGGCCTACACCTCCTGGGTCTACCGGGTGCTGTGGGGCAAGGTCGAGGAGCAGGCGATCCGCGACGAATCCGGCCACGCTTACTGATCTCGGGAGGTAACCGTCATGTGGTATTTTTCCTGGCTGCTCGGCTTGCCGCTGGCCGCCGCTTTCGCGGTGCTCAACGCCATGTGGTACGAACTGATGGACGACGAGGCGAAGCGCAAGCAGG
>DATDBB010000362.1:0-7510 GCA_036525085.1 Allobosea sp. | reverse complement strand
TTCACCGCCGCGCTTGCGGCCGACAGCTTCCATATGAGCGATGCGGGCTATGACTGCCTCGCCCGCGACATGGCGGCCGGTCTCGTCTCGCTGACGACCGCGGGGCGCCCCGTCATGGCGCAGAGCCAGTAACGCGGGCTCAGACGGCAACCGCATCGGCGCTCTCCCCTGCCAGTTCGGCCCCGGCTGGTTCCGCTTCGCCCTCGTCGCCATAGCCGACGAGATGCAGCGGCTTGGCCTTCAATCCCACCGTACCGCACCAGTGGACGAGCGCCTCGGCCTCGCCATGTGTGACCCAGATCTCGCCTGCGCCGGTCTCGCGGATGGTTGCCTGCAGATCGTCCCAGTCGGCATGGTCGGACACGATCAGCGGCAGTTCCACGCCCTTCTGCCGGGCGCGGGCCCGGATGCGCATCCAGCCCGAGGCGAAGCTCGTGACGGGGTCGGGAAATTTGCGGGCCCAGAGGTCCTGCGTGGCGCTCGGCGGGCAGATCACGATCTCGCCGCCCAACTCCTTGCGGTCGGTGGCCGCGACCTTGCGGATTTCGCCGAGCACAGCCCCTTCCGAGAGGTAGAATTCCGTCAGCTTCTCCATCGCGCCATGGATGTAGAGCGGGCGCTCGTAGCCGGCCTCCCGGATCAGGGCCATGACCCGCTGCGCCTTGCCGAGCGAGTAGGCCCCGACGATGTGGGTCCGTTCGGGAAAGACCCGGACCGATTCGAGCAGCTTGCCGACCTCCGCATGGGCCGGCGGATGCCTGAATACCGGCAGGCCGAAGGTCGCCTCGGTGATGAAGATGTCGCAGGAGATGGGCTCGAAGCCGGCGCAGGTCGGATCGCGCTCGCGCTTGTAGTCGCCGGAGACGACGATGCGCAGGCGGGCCTGCTCGACCACGATCTGGGCCGAACCGAGCACATGGCCCGCCGGCACGAAGGTGAAATCGACCCCGCCGATCCGCGTGATCTCGCCGGGCACCGCCTCCTGACGCTCCCCGGTGAAGCCCTCGCCATAGCGCAGCGCCATGATGGCGAGCGTCTCGCGCGTCGCCAGCACGGCGCCATGGCCGGCGCGGGCATGGTCGGAATGGCCATGGGTGATCAGCGCCCGCGCCACGGGCCGGACCGGATCGATATAGATGTCGGCCGGCGGGCACCACAGGCCGGCCGGCGTCGGGATCAGCAGATCGGACGGTCGCATCGTTGGCGCGGTGCGTGGTCTGGCCAGTGTCATACTCCTCAGATAGACCCGCAGGCATGATCGAAAAGGGCTCCACCGCGCATTCCGCCAGTTCCGGCGATCCGACGCTCGACCGCCGCTTTGCCTGGGCGGAAGCCGCCTTCAAGGAGGGCGATGCCCAGGCCGCCGTCGAGATCCTCGACCAGACCCTGGCGCAGGCCTACCACTTCACCGCAGCCTGGCATCTCTATGGGCTGGCCCAGGAGGCGCTCGGCCATAGGGAGGAGGCTGCCACCGCCTGGCGGCAATGCCTCGACCTCGACCCCAACGATCATTTCGGCGCGCGACTCGACCTCGCCCGCATCGGCGCCATGGCGGCCGAGGACGCCACCTCCGAGAACTTCTCCGGCACGCTGTTCGATACTTATGCCGAACGCTTCGACAGCCATCTGACGCAGGCCCTGCACTACAACGCCCCCACGCTGCTGAAGGCCGCGCTGGCCCGCATCTGCGACAACGCCGGCCGGCCCTTCCGGTTCGATACCGTGCTCGATCTCGGCTGTGGCACCGGGCTGATGGGCGAGGCGATCCGCGACGAGGCCGGTTTCCTCGCCGGCTGCGATCTCTCGCCGCGCATGATCGAGCGGGCGCGGGTGAAGATGCAGGCCGGCGGCAGCCCGCTCTACGACAAGCTGGCGGTGGCGGGCCTCACCGCCTTCCTGGCGAGCCGGCCGGATGCCTTCGCCGACCTCGTCGTCGCGGCGGACGTCTTCGTCTATCTCGGCGAACTTGCGCCCGCCTTCGCCCAAAGCGCGCGCGTCCTGAAGCGCAACGGCCTCTTCGCCTTCACGGTGCAGAGCCATGAAGGCGAGGGCGTCGTCGTCGGAGCGGATCGTCGGTTCGCGCATGCGGAGGTGTGGTTGCGGCAGCGGCTGACGGAAGCGGGCTTCGCATCCGTAATCGTCGAGCCCGCCAGCACGCGGCAGGATCGTGGCGCTGCCGTTCCGGGGCTGCTGGTGGTAGCGGAGAGGCGTTGAAGGTCGCTCGGCTAAGGGGCGAAGCTAGCGTTGTCTTCGATCGCAGTTCGGCAAGAGCGCGCGCAGCCCTTCCTTCCTCCGGATCGACGGCTACGCCGGATCACCTCGAGCCTCCCGGGCACCGGATTCCACCGATGAATACAATGACTTGACAGACCGGCCGATCGGGCCGTCTCTCACGATGTCCTTAGCCCTTCCACTGGTCGAGACTTGAACCGCCCAGGCCGGACGATCGGACGAAGGCGCTCGCCTCGGAACAGCCGATAACTGTCGCGACCTGCTTGAAGAAATCGCCTAACCTTGCGGGGTCTATCTGATGACACCCAAAGAAAAACGGCACGCCTTCTTCTTCGCCCTCACCCAACAATTTCGCGTGATTTGGCCAATCGTGTCCGGTGTGCTCGTGGTCATGGCCGCGCTTGGGGTGTTGATCGGCCGCATCGAAGATTGGCGGCTGAGCGAGGCTCTCTACTTCACCTTCGTGACCGGCCTTACGATCGGTTACGGAGATCTGACGCCCAAAAATCTCAGCTCACGCGTGCTCGCGCTTTTCATCGGGTTCGCCGGCATCGTGCTGACCGGCCTGGTTGCCGCGGTCAGCGTCCAGGCGCTTCGGGCGACAGAGATCGATTCCACCGAGACTGAACGGGCATCACACGAAGACAGATAGAAAAATGACCGGCGTCACAGAGCGGGTCGCAGCATATGGGCAGGGAACCTTTCGATGGAAACGATCGCCCCACTTCTCCGTGAGATCCGACACCATGTGATCCTCTGGTTTCTGGTTCTCGTTCCCGTCGTCTTCGTCGCTCATCATCTCCTTCCCGACGCACACACCTTGCTCTTCGTGCTCGCCGTACTGGCGCTTGTGCCTCTGGCGACCTTGTTGAGCCATGCCACGGAATCCGTCGCCGCCAAGACCGGCGACGCCGTCGGCGGCCTCCTCAATGCCACCCTCGGCAACCTGACCGAGATGATCATCGCGCTGACCGCCCTGCGAGCCGGAGAGTACACGCTGGTCAAGGCCTCCATCGCCGGAGCGATCGTCACCAATACGCTGTTCATGCTGGGGGCTTCATTCCTGATCGGCGGCCTCAAGCACCATGTCCAGGAATACAACCGGGTCAGCGCACGCCTGCAGACGAGCCTGCTCTTCCTGGCCGTCGTCGCGATGCTGGCTCCGTCGATCGTCTCGGAAGCCGGACCTGCTGCATCGTCGACCTTCACGCAGACATTGAGCGTCGGCCTGTCGATCCTGCTCATCGCGACCTACGCGCTGGGCCTCGTCTTCTCGCTCAGGACCCATCGCGAATTTTTCGGCAGCGCCGCCATCGAGGAAACCGGCGAAAGCGCGTTGCCTTTGGAGCTGGCACTCGCGACCCTGGCCGGCGTCACGATCCTCGTCGCGCTGGTCAGCGAGATCTTCATCGAATCCGTCCAGCAGGCCGCCGTCTCCTTGGGGATGACCCCTGCTTTCGTGGGCTTCATCGTCGTCGCGCTCGTCGGCGGCGCGGCCGAGATGGCCTCGGCGTTTTCCGGCGCGCGCAAGAACCGGCTCGACCTGAGCGTCGGCATCGCCCTGGGCAGCGCATCCCAGATCGCGCTCTTCGTGGCGCCGACGCTGGTCCTCCTCAGCTACGTCATCGGCCCGGCCCCCATGAACCTGCTGTTCTGGCCGGGCGCGGTCGTCATGGTCCTGATTTCGACGCTGACGGCTTTCCTGACGACCAGCGGCGGACGCTCGGCCTGGTTCGTCGGCGTGCTCCTGCTGATGGTCTATCTGATTTTCGCCATGACGCTTTATCTCCTGCCGCCCAGCACGCCGTAAGGAAAGCGCTGGGCGGCCCCGCCCCACGCACCGTTGGACCCCTTTCGTTCTCACGCGTCACGCCCTATCTCTGGTGCGCATGGCTGCGCCCTCCCCGCTCCCTCCCGCCTTCTCCGCCTGGTTCGCCAGCCGCGGCTGGAGCGCGCGCCCACATCAGCTCGCTTTGCTGGACGAGGCGCGGGCCGGGCGCTCGACCCTGCTGGTGGCACCGACCGGCGCTGGTAAGACGCTCGCCGGCTTCCTGCCCTCGCTCGTCGAATTGACGGAGCGGGGCGGCAAGCGCGATGGCCTGCACACGCTCTACATCTCGCCGTTGAAGGCGCTGGCCGTCGACATCGCGCGCAACCTCGAAGCGCCGATCCGCGAGATGGGGCTACCGATCACCGTCGAGACCCGCACCGGCGATACCTCGGCGGCCAAGCGCACGCGCCAGATCCAGCGCCCGCCCGACATCCTGCTGACGACGCCGGAACAGCTTGCCTTGCTGGTTTCGCATCGCGACGCCGCGCTGTTCTTCGCGAGCTTGCGGCGCATCGTGCTGGACGAATTGCACGCCCTCGTCACCTCGAAGCGCGGCGACCTGCTCTCGCTCGATCTGGCGCGACTGCGCGCGCTCGCGCCGCAGGTCAGCGCGGTCGGGCTTTCCGCCACGGTGCGCCAGCCGGCCGATCTCCAGCGCTTCCTCGGCGGCAGCGACACGCCCGCTGGCCTCGTCACCGTCACCGGCGGGGCGGCGGCCCGCATCGGCATCCTGCGGACAGAGACCCGGCTGCCGCTGGCAGGCCACACCACGGCCCATGCGATGGGCGCCATCTATGAGGCCATTCGCGCGCACAAGCTGACGCTGGTCTTCGTCAATACGCGCATGCAGGCGGAATTCGCCTTCCAGGCGTTGTGGACCATCAATGACGACAACCTTCCGATCGCGCTGCATCACGGCTCGCTCGATGCCCAGCAGCGCCGCAAGGTCGAGGCGGCGATGGCCGATGGCCGGCTCAAGGCCGTGGTCTGCACCGCGACGCTCGATCTCGGGATCGACTGGGGCGATGTCGATCTCGTCGTCAATCTCGGCGCGCCCAAGGGGGCGAGCCGGCTGATGCAGCGCATTGGACGCTCGAACCACCGCATGGATGAGCCCTCGCAGGCGCTGCTGGTGCCCTCGAACCGCTTCGAGCTGCTGGAATGCCGCGCCGCGCTCGATGCGGTCGCGGAGGCCGCGCAGGATACCCCGGACGCCCGCTTGGGGGCGCTCGACGTCCTCGCCCAGCATGTGCTCGGCGTCGCCTGCTCGGACGGATTCGATGCGGATGCGCTCTATGACGAGGTCCGCGGCGCATCGCCCTATGCCGGGTTGGCGCGCGCCGACTTCGACGCGGTGGTGAACTTCGTCGCGACCGGCGGCTATGCCCTGCGCTCCTATGAGCGCTTCGCCAAGCTTCGGCAGGACAAGGCCGGGCATTGGCGCGCCAGCAACGCCAGGGTCATCCAGCAATACCGGATGAATGTCGGCACCATCGTCGAATCGACCATGCTCAAGGTCAGGCTCGGACGCGCGCGCGCGGGCAAGCCCGGCCAGCCATCGACGATCACGCGCGGCGGGCGGGTGCTCGGCGAGGTCGAGGAGTATTTCGCCGAGACGATGACGCCGGGCGATACCTTCATCTTCGCCGGCGAGGTGTTGCGCTTCGAGGGCATCACCGAGAACGAGGCGGTCTGCTCGCGCGCGGCGCCCGGCACCGACCCGAAGATTCCCTCCTATAATGGCGGCAAGTTCCCGCTCTCGACCTTCCTCGCCGCCCGCGTCCGCGCCATGCTGGCCAGCCCCAAGGAGTGGGACAGCCTGCCCGAGGAGGTTTCCTCCTGGTTGCATGCGCAGCGCCTGAAATCGCGCCTGCCGAAGCCCGGCGAATTGCTGGTCGAGACCTTTCCGCGCGGCGGGCGCTTCTATCTCGTCGCCTATCCGTTCGAAGGCCGCCTCGCCCACCAGACGCTCGGCATGCTGCTGACGCGGCGGCTGGAGCGCGCGAAGATGCGGCCGCTCGGCTTCGTCTGCAACGATTACGGCATCGCCTGCTGGGGGCTCGGCGACATGAGCGCAGCCGTCGCGCGCGGCGCCTTGAGCCTCGGCGATCTCTTCGCGCAGGACATGCTCGGCGACGATCTCGAGGAATGGCTGGCGGAATCGGCGCTGATGAAGCGCACCTTCCGCTCCTGCGCCATCATTGGTGGTCTGATCGAGCGGCGCTTTCCCGGCCAGGAGAAGAGCGGCCGCCAGGTCACGATCTCGACCGATCTGGTCTATGACGTGTTGCGGCGGCACGAGCCGGACCATGTGCTGCTCAAGGCGGCGCGCGCCGATGCGGCGACGGGCCTGCTCGACATTCGCCGGCTGGGTGAGATGCTGACACGCGTGAGCGGGCGAATCGTGCATCAGCCGCTCGACCATGTTTCGCCGCTCGGCGTCTCCGTCATGCTCGAGATCGGGCGCGAGGCTGTCTATGGCGAGGCGGCGGACGAGATCCTGGCGGAGGCGGAAGCGATGCTGATCGAGGAGGCGATGGCGTGAACGCAGCGGCGGCGGCAAGCACGACGGAAAGCCCGGCCTTCATGCTGGGCCGGCTTGCGGTCCTGCCGGACCTGTCGGGCGCGCTCTGGCTGCCGGACGAGCGCACGCTCGTGGTCGCAGACCTGCACCTGGAGAAGGGCTCGGCCTACGCCGCGCGCGGCGTCTTCCTGCCGCCTTACGATTCGACCGCGACGCTGGCAGCGCTGGCGGCGGTGATCCTGCGCCACGCCCCGCTGCGCGTCATCGCGCTCGGCGACAGCTTCCATGACCGAGAGGCGGAGACGCGCATCGGCGCGCAGGACCTCGCGACGCTGCGGCGCTTGCAGGCCGGCCGCGACTGGCTCTGGGTCACCGGCAATCACGATCCGCAGATCAGTCGTCTGATGGGCGGCGATACGGCCGACAGCATCACTCTCGCCGGCGTGACCCTGCGCCATGAGCCGGATGCATGCGAAACCGGCTACGAGATCGCGGGCCATCTCCACCCCGCCGCCAAGGTCCGGATGCGCGGGCGCGCGCTCCGGCGGCGCTGCTTCGCTCTTTCGTCGAAGCGTTGCGTCATGCCGGCGATGGGCGCCTATGCCGGCGGGCTGAACCTGCGCAACGCCGCCTTCCGGCCGCTGTTGGGCGAGGGCTTCGCCGCCCACCTGCTTGGCGATTCCCGGCTCTTCCGCATCGACCCGCGCCTGCTGCTGCCGGACTGAACCGGCCTGGCGACTTCATCCGCAAGGCTCGGCCGGGCAAGGCCGGCATGACGGCCGTCCCCATCTCTCGGGCGCGAGTTCCACGAGACGGGTTGCGTCCGCGAAGGGCTTGTGGCATCAGGACGCCGCTTCGGAACGACGCCCGCGCTGACCCTCGCCTCAAGGCGACCGCCAGACACCATGGCCGACGATCCTGCT
>DATDBB010000361.1:0-18052 GCA_036525085.1 Allobosea sp. | reverse complement strand
CAAGCTCGTCTGGAACGATGCCGACGCGCAGAAGAACGGCCTGCTGAACGAGGGCGTCATCGTCGGCCAGACCTGGGACGGCCCGCCGATCGCGCTCAAGACCGCGGGCGAGCCGGTGATGTATCGCGCGCCGGTCGAGGGGGCGATGGCCTGGGTCGACGGTCTGGCGCTGCCGATCGGCGCGAAGAACATGGACCAGGTCTACGCGTTCATCATGGCCTGCTACGACGCGCAACTCGCCGGCGAAGCAATCAAGACCCATGGCTACAATTCGCCAGTGATCGGCGCCGACAAGTTCGGCGGCGAGGTCTATGCCAAGAACTTCGCCGATGCCTATCCGGGCGATGCGCTTGCCAAGCTGAACCCCTGGCCGGCCGAGGCGCCCTGGTATGCCAAGGCGCGCAGCGAGTTCACCAACAAGTTCCTCAGCGCCTGAGCCCTCTGGGGATGCGGCGATAACGTCTCCGCGTCATCCCGGACAAGCCGCGTCAGCGGCGCCGATCCGGGATCCATGCCTGAACCGTTCCGGCATGGATCCCGGATCTCAGCTTCGCTCCGTCCGGGATGACGTGGTGGAGAGACCGCATTTCACTTTCCGCCCAGGATCTTCATGACGAAGGATGTCGTTCTCGAACACGTCTCGATCCGCTTCGGCGGCTATACCGCCGTCGACAACGCCCATCTGACGATCAAGGGCGGCGAGTTCTTTTCCTTCCTCGGCCCCTCGGGCTGCGGCAAGACTACGCTGCTGCGCTGCATTTCCGGCTTCGTCGCACCGACCGAAGGGCGCGTGCTGATCGGCGGCAACGATATGCGCAATGTCGGGCCCAACAAGCGGCCGACGGCGCTGATCTTCCAGAATCTCGCACTGTTCCCCCTGCTGACGGTCGCCGAGAACATCGCGTTCCCGCTGGAGGTGCGCGGCATCGGCCGCAAGGACCGGCGCCGGCGCGCGGACGAACTGCTCGAGCTGATCGCGTTGCCTGGTACGGGCGACAAGAAGGTGCACGAGCTCTCGGGAGGCCAGCGCCAGCGCGTCGCCATCGCCCGCGCGCTCGCCGCCGATCCCGACATCCTGCTGCTCGACGAGCCGCTCTCGGCGCTCGACCTCAAGCTGCGCCAGCATATGCGCACGGAACTGCGCGCCATCCAGCAGCGCGTCGGGCTGACCTTCATCTACATCACCCACGACCAGGGCGAGGCGCTGACGATGTCCGATCAGGTCGCGGTGATGAATGCCGGCGTGATCGAGCAGGTCGCCGATCCCAGGACGATCTACGAGCGGCCGAAGACGCCTTTCGTCGCCTCCTTCGTCGGGGAGACCAACGCGATCCAGGGTGTCGTGCGCTCGCAAACGGGCCGGCTCGCGACGCTCGACACCCCGCTCGGCCCGCTCACGGGGCAGGCTGCGGGCGGGCGGACCTATCTTTCGAAGGAGCGCTGCACGCTGTTCGTCAGGCCCGAGCAACTCGTCATCGCCGAGACGCCAACCGAGACGAATACGATCAGGGCGAAGTGCGTCAACGAGGAGTTCGAGGGCTCGGTGCGCACACTCCATCTGCAGGCTGGCGGCGAGACCCTGCGGCTCTATCACATGAACACGGCCGCCTCGGCCACGCTCGGCTCCGGCGACGGCATGCTGACGGTCTCGTTCCGTCCCGAACAGGCGACGGTTCTTCCGACGGCCCTGGCGCCGGGCGGTTGATGCGATGAAGCGTTTCGCCGGCTTCCTTCATGATTTCAACCATCGGCACGGGCTCGGCGTCGCGCTCTTCGTCGGCATCGGCGTGCTGTTCTGGATTCTCGTGCTGATCGTGCTGCCGCAAGTCGCGATGCTGGACTTCTCCTTCCGGCACAACCTGCCACGCACCGAGATCGGCGGTCCGCGCGACACCTACACGCTCGACAACTACCGCTACTTCCTGTTCGGCAATGGCAGCGGCTTCAACACGCTCGACATGAGCGTCCTGGTGAAGACCTTCGTCGCCGCGGCCTTCGTGACGCTGATCGACATCGTGATCTGCTATCCGATCGCCTTCATCCTCGCCCATTCGGCGACGGGCGTCGGTGCGCGGCTGATGGTCGTCGGGCTGATCCTGCCCTTCTGGATCAACGACATCCTGCGCGCCTTCGCCTTCCGCGTGCTCTTCGGCGCGACCGGCGTCATCAACGGCATCGGCCAGTCCTTCGGATTGTGGGACACGCCGATCGATTTCATCCGCGCCGATGTCGCGCTCTATTCGGCGCTGGCCTACACCTATGTGCTGATGATGGTGTTCTCGATCTATGGCGCGGTCGAGACGCTCGACCGCAACCAGATCGAGGCGGCGCGCGACATGGGCGCGAGCTGGTGGCGGGTGCATTGGCGGGTCGTCCTGCCCTTGGCCAAGCCCGGGATCGCATCGGGCGCGACCATGGTGTTCATGCTGACGGCGGGCGCGCTGGCCGCGCCGCAGATCCTCGGCGGACCCTCCAATCTCTGGTTCACCCAGCTCATCTATCAATGGTTCAACGATGCCGGCGACTGGCAGCGGGGCGCGGCCTATTCGGTGATCCTGCTCATCGTCTGCCTGCTCTTCGTCTTCCTGATGATGCGCGTCTTCCGCGTCTCCATCGGAGCGATCGGACGATGAACCGCGCAGTCGGCGGCGGCCTGTTCTCGCTGGGCTATGCCCTGCTCTTCTTCCTTTTCCTGTTCGGCCCGCTGATCATCATGGTGATCACGGCCTTCAACTCCTCCTCCTTTCCGCGCATCGTGCCGTGGGAATGCTTCACCACCGACTGGTTCGGCGTGCTCTTCGCCAATCAGCGGCTGATGTCGGGCTTATGGACCAGCCTGTGGATCGCGCTCGCCGTGGTCGCGCTCTCGGTGCCACTGGGCTTGGCTGGGGCTTTGGCGCTCTCCGATCTCGGACCCAAGGCGCGCGTGGCGCTCTATGGCGCACTGATCACGCCGATCCTGATCCCGGGCGTCGTCATCGGCATCTCGACCATCGTGTTCTGGGGCGCGGTCGCGCGTGGGCTCGGCGCCGGCTATGATTCGCCCTTCTTCAACGGCATTTTTCTGACGCTGCTGGGGCAGGTCAGCTTCATCGCCTCCTATACGATGCTGATCTTCATGTCCCGCCTGCAGCGCTTCGATCCGCTGCTGACGGAGGCCGCGCTCGATCTGGGCGCAACGCCGGGCCAGGCCTTTCGCAAGATCCTGCTCCCCTTCCTGAAGCCGGCGATCGGCTCGGCCGCCTTCATCGCCTTTCTCGCGTCCTTCGAGAACTACAACACCACCGTCTTCACCATTCTCTCGGGCAACACCTTCACCACGGCGCTGGCCTCCAAGGTCAGGCTCGGCACCGACCCCTCGCTGTCGGCGCTCGCCGTCATCATCATCGCGATCACGCTGGTCGGGGCGATGGTGAAGGAGGCGCAGACCCGGCGCAGCGAACGGCAGCGCCGCGTGGGGCCCGCTGCCCTCTATGCGAACCCCTTCACACGGATCGCGGGGCATCCGGCCACGATTTTCCTGCTGCTCGTCGGCTTTGCAGCCTTCCTCGCCTGGCAGGGCACCCGCCATGACGCTTCCGTCTGCCGGGCCAATATCCTGCGCGAGAAGCAGGAAAACCAGGAGCGTCTCTTGCGCGAGCAACCGGAGCGGATGCGGCAACACCAGCAGCAGGCGCCTGCCGGCGCCGCCCCGCAGGCGCCGAGCAACAATCCCTCGCCCTTCGGCGGCGCCTTCAACCCGAACACGCTCGCGCCTCCGGCTCCGACCCCTCCGCCCACGAACGCCAATCCGTCACCTTTCGGGGGTGCGTTCGATCCGAAATCGCTGGCTCCGCGGCAATAGCGAGTTCATGCGCGCGAGCGGAGAGGCGCTGCCGGGCTTCCTGGTCGGGCTTCGGTGAGCTTCAGGATTCGGGCTTGGCGGAGGGATGCGCGAGGTCGGCGACACGGTAGCGTCGCCCGGTCCATAGCCTGATGATATGGCGTACCAGTCCGGCGATGACGACTACCAGCGGCAGCGCGAAGATCGCGCTGTCACTGAAGGCGAGCCACAGTGTCAGGCCGATCGTTGCAATGAGGGCGAGCGTCGGTAGGAGCATCACCATGCCCTGTAGAGTGAGCCCAGCCGCTCGCAACCTCAAGGGGCGGAGCGCCGGGATGCTTAGCAAAACCTTCGGGACCAGGCGGGGGCGTTAACCGCACGCCGTGACGAGCGCGTCCAGCATCTGAACGGCTGCCGGCAATCTGCGGCGCGCTGCGGGTCCATCCCGAATTCAGGCCGGCACCTTGAGATGGTGCAGGCGCAGGGGCTGGCGCAGCAGATAGCCACCCTTCACATGCTCGGCGAGGATGTAGAAGCGCCTCATCACCTTCTCGCGCTCCTCCAGCGCTTTGTCCTTGCGCGAAGGATCGATCGCGACGACGCGGTCGATGAAGTCGGAGACGGTCGGATAGATCTCGACACGGTCGTACTCGCTGCATTCGGCCAGCACCAGCGGGCCGTCGCGGAGGGCTGTGGCGATCGCCTCCTGCGCAGCCAGCCGGATCAGCGTCTCGTCCTCGATCGGCCGCATCGACTCGAAGAAGGTTCCTTCCGGCAGCGGCTCCACGACGACGACATCGCCGCCGGGCTCGACCACGCGAGCGGCTTCGGCGAGCGCGCGAGGCATGGCGGGCACCGGGACATGGTGCAGGCTGTTGACGAAGATCGCCGCATGCATGGCCGCATCGACGAAGGGCAGGTCTTCGGCGCCGGCCTGGCGCAGGATCGCGGTCGGGGCGGTCTTGCGCGCCTCGGCCAGCGCCGCCTGGTCGGGGTCGATCCCGGCGACCTTCGCTCCATGCTCGGCCAGCGCGTTGAGCAGGGCGCCGCGGCCGCAGCCGATCTCGACGACCCGGCGCTCCTGGAGCGGAGCCAGGATCGTCCGGAGGACCCTCAGCGTTTCATTGACCGGGCGTGCTGCCATGACGGGCCGAGCCTAACCCATGACGACCCGGGGGAGGCAAGCGTCTACCCGAGGGAATTGTTCACAAGTCTCCGATGACCCCTTGCGGCCACCGGCCGCGATCAATCGATAAGGGTGGCGAGCTTCGTCAGGTCGATATTCGCGCCGCAGACCAGCACGCCGAGGCGTTCACCCGCCGCGGGCTTGTAGGCGCCGCAGAGCAGGGCGCCCAGCGCTGCCGCCCCACCGGGCTCGACCGCGAGCCTGAAGTCGCGCCAGAGCGTCGCTTGCGCCTGCGTGATCGCCATGTCGGGCACGAGCACGACATGGTCGACGCTGTCCTTGCAGACCTCGTAAACGAGCGGGCCGACATTGCGGGCGCCGAGCGAATCGGCGGCGACGGAGGCGACCTTGACCTCGACCGGGCCCTTCGCCTCCAGCGCCGCCTGCAGCGCCCTCGACCCTTCCGGCTCGACCCCGACGACCTTGACCTTCGTGTCGGCGAACCAGGAGGCGATGCCGGAGATCAGGCCGCCGCCGCCGACGGCGACCAGAACCGTGTCGAGATCGGGCTCCTGCCCCTGCCATTCGCGGCCGAGCGTGCCCTGGCCGGCGATGGTCTCCTTCGCCGCGAAGGGGTGGATCTTGAGCGCGCCGGTTTCCGCAACGAAGCGGTCGCAAGCCGCCTGGGCGTCGTCATATTGCGCACCGCCGATCACCACCTCCGCGCCGAAGCGCCGGATCGTCTCGATCTTGGCGGCCGGCGAGATTTCCGGGACGAAGATCGTCGCCTTCACACCCCGCGCCCGGGCCGCAAAGGCGACGGCCGCGCCGTGATTGCCGCCGGAGGCCGCAGCCACGCCGGCCGCCGGGACATCGAGCGACAGCAGGTTGTTGAAGGCGCCGCGCGTCTTGAAGGAGCCGGCATGCTGCAGGCATTCGAGCTTGAGCGAGATGTCGGCATCGGAGCCGAAAACCCCGGTGCCCAGCCGCATCACGGGGGTGATGCGGGCATGGCCGGCGATGCGCTGCGCGGCCGCCTCGATCATCGGGCGGGGGACGGGACGGTCGGTCATGCTGGTGTCCTGCGCTGGCGGGCGATCGGGCCGATAGGTCCAGATCGCGATGGGAAGCCCGTGGCTATCGCGTCCGGGCGGATCGGGGAAGGGCCTTCCACGCCCGGCGAGGATGTGCCGGGCGACGACCAGCGCGGCGAGAGCGTCGAGCGCATCGTCGGCCGCCGCCCCTTTCGGAGGCTGCGCCTGGATGGTTTCGAGCGGCAGGCCAGAGGCGATGAGTAGGGCCTGCCGTTCGGCCATGCCGGCGGGGTTGATCGTTCCCCTGATCTTCTTGGGATGGATCAGGGGCACCCCGCGCATGGTCGCAAAGGCGAGTTCGGGGTGAACCTCGTAGATGACATCACGCAGGGTCGGTTCTGCTCGCAGCAGGGCGTCGATCTCGCGAATGCGGGGGAAGAGATGGAAGCCCTGCTGCGAGACCTTGCGCGGCGGCTGCGACGCCGCGAGTGCTCTCTGGCAGGCCTCGCCATAGTCATGTGCCTCGACCGCTGCGCGGGCGGGGATCGAGAAGACGGAGGATTGGCGCTGGCCCAGCAGCGGCCGCACCAACTGCTCCGGCCCGCGCCCGGAGCCGTCGATCCGGTCGGGCAAGCCGATCGGCATGTCGACCGCGATCAGGGTCGGGTTTCCGGTCAGGAGTTCGGCGAAGCCGGGGACCACGCGCAGGACCGGCGGTGCATTGGTCGCAAGATCGAGGATGGCCGCAATCCAGCCCGCCTTGCAGCCGTCTACCCCCGCGATCCAGGCCATTTCCGCCTCCTTCATTCGCCTTTCGCAGAACTGACGTTGCATGCGCGATGCGTCTAGTGTGCAGTGCAATGAAGCTTGGTCCACTGGCGTCAGGAGAGACCCCATGCCGACGATCCGCCCGCGCCGCAGCGTGCTCTACATGCCCGGTTCGAATGCGCGCGCCCTCGAAAAGGCCCGCGAGATTCCCGCCGATGCGTTGATCCTCGATCTGGAGGATGCGGTCGCGCCCGAGGCGAAGGCGTCGGCGCGCGACCAGGTCTGCGCGGCCGTCAAGGCCGGCGGCTATGGCCGGCGTGAACTCGTCATTCGCACCAACGGCGTCGACACGCCCTGGTTCAAGGACGATCTGGCGGCAGCGGTCGAAGCCAATCCGGCTGCGATCCTGATCCCCAAGGTCTCGGCGCCGGAGACGCTGCAGCAGATCGGGGCGCAGCTCAACGGGCTCTGGGCCGAGCCTGCCCTGCGTGTCTGGGCGATGATCGAGACGCCGCTCGCCATCCTCGACGTCGAGAGGATCGCCCGGGCGGCGCGCGATCCGCGGGCAAGGCTGGCCTGCTTCGTGATGGGCACCAACGATCTCGCCAAGGAGACGCGCGCCCGCTTCGTGCCGGGCCGCGCGCCGATGCTGCCCTGGCTGACCAGTGCGATCCTGGCGGCGCGCGCCTATGGCATCGACATTCTCGACGGCGTCTACAACGACATGAAGAACGAGGATGGCTTCAGGGCCGAATGCGAGCAGGGCCGCGACCTCGGCTTCGACGGCAAGACGCTGATCCACCCGAACCAGGTGGCGCTCGCCAACGCCGTCTTCGCGCCGGACGAGGCCGAACTAGCCCAGGCCCGTTCGATCATTGCCGCTTTCTCCGAGCCGGAGAACCAGGGCAAGGGCGCGATCCAGCTCGGCGGCCGCATGGTCGAGCTGCTGCATGCCGAGATGGCGAAGCGGGTGGTGGCACTCGGCGAGGCGATCGGGGCCTAATCCTTCTCCCCTCGGGGGAGAAGGTGGCACGGCGAAGCCGTGACGGATGAGGGCAGGACTCATCCGCCAGAACAAGAAAGGGCCGCTTGCGCGACCCTTCCCTCATCCGTCTGCTGCGCAGACACCTTCTCCCCCGAGGGGAGAAGGCTTCAGGCCTTCGCGGCCTTGGCGCGGTCCATCGCCTCGACGATCAGTTCCCTGGCCTTGGCGGCATCGCCCCAGCCGGTCAGCTTGACCCATTTGCCGGGCTCGAGATCCTTGTAGTGCTCGAAGAAGTGCTGGATCTGGTCGAGCGTGATCTTCGGCAGGTCGGTGTAGTTGTGCACGTTCTCATAGCGCTTGGTCAGCTTCGGAACCGGCACCGCGATGATCTTCTCGTCGCCGCCGCCCTCGTCCTCCATCATCATCACGCCGATCGGCCGGACCGCGATGTAGGAGCCGGGGATCAACGGGCGGGTATTGGCGACCAGCACGTCGCAGGGATCACCGTCCTCGGAGAGTGTGTGCGGGATGAAGCCGTAGTTTCCGGGATAGCGCATCGGCGTATAGAGGAAGCGGTCGACGAAGAGCGTGCCGGCTTCCTTGTCCATCTCGTACTTGATCGGCTCGCCGCCGATCGCCACCTCGATGACAACATTCACTTCGTCGGGAGGATTCTTGCCGATAGAGATAGCGTCGAGGCGCATGGTCTTGGAACCTGTCAGGAATTGGAAACGGGCGTCTTATGAGGGTTCGCGCGCGAAACGCCAAGCCCGACCTTCGCACCACGGTAAACCCGCGGATTTGCGTGATGGCCGCGGCGCTGGTATCGGGCGCGTCATGAGATCTCATTCGAGCCGAGCCGGCCATGCGACGCATGGGGGCCGCCCGTGCTGAACCGGCTGCGCCCCGACGAGGAGCGCTATGCGCGGCGCATGGCCCGCATCGCGCGCTGGGACCGGCCGATCGAGAGCCGTGGCCAGCGCTTTCGCGCCTGGGCCAACATGCTGCTGGTCGACCACGGCATCTTCCGCCTGGCCTATCTGAACGCGCACCGGGTCACGCCGCGGCTGTGGCGGGCGGCCCAGCCGGCGCCTGGGCAGATCGCCTGGTTCGCGAGCCAGGGCGTGAAGACCATCATCAACCTGCGCGGCGGGCGCGAGCACGGCTCCTGGCCGCTGCAGCGCGAGGCCTGCGAGCGGCACGGCATCAAGCTGGTCGATTTCGTGCTGCGCTCGCGCGGCGCGCCCGACCGCGAGACGATCCTGGCGGCCGGGGATTTTTTCGCGACGCTGAAGGAGCCGGCGTTGGTGCATTGCAAGTCGGGCGCGGACAGGGCCGGCTTCTTCGCCGCGCTCTATCTCCTGATCCATGAGGGCCGCCCGCTGGCCGAGGCCATGCGTCAATTATCGCTGCGCTACGGCCATTTCCGCTTCGCCAAGACCGGGATTCTCGACGCGTTCTTCGAGGCCTACCGGGTCGAGGGCGAAGCCAAGGGCATCGCCTTTCTCGATTGGGCGCGCGACATCTACGATCCGGCGCGGCTCGAAGCCAGCTTCAAGCCGGGGTTCTTCTCGTCGCTGCTGGCCGACGGGCTGATCCGCCGGGAATAGCGGCGGGTCAGGACGCCGCGCGGGTTCCCGGGACGAATTCGTCCTCTGCGGTCTGCGCCTCGCCAGGACCGACCCAGACGAGCAGGACATGGGCGGCAGCGCGGGCCACCGAAATCAGCCCGACCGCGATCAGCAACTCCGACGACAACGCGCCGTACCATAGGATGGCGGCGACGATCGCCAGCAGGGCGATGGCATTGGCCGCAAGCTGCGAGGTCGTGTTGCGGGCGAGCGCGGCGATGTCGTGCAGCGGGTTGAACAGGGCGATGCCGCCATAGAACAGCGCCATCACGGCGATGACCTCGCCCACGCCTTCCCATTTGCTGCCATCGAAGACGCCGCCGAAGAGATGTGCGCCGATCGCGATGGGCACGAACAGGCCGACGGCGCCCGCGACCAGGCCAAGCGTCGCCAGGCGCACCCAGAATTGCCGCCGCGGCCCCTCCTGTGAGCGCAGCCGGTTGAGCAGCAGCGGGCCCGACATGGTGCCGAACATCTGGGTGGGCATGTCGAGCAGGCGCATGGCGAGCGCGACATGGGCCGCCAGCAGCGGATTGGCGGCATAGGGCAGAGCCAGCAGCGGTGCGACGGTGAAGCCGAAGGAGAGCAGCGCCGAGGGCAGCAGGATGCGAGGCGCATCGCGCCAGCGCCGCGCCGCCCAGACGAGACCGCGCCGCGACCAGAGCCGCGGCCGTGCCAACGCGAACAGGCTGTCGCGACGCCGCCGCACGAGATAGGCGGCCGCCGTCGCATGACCGAGCGCATCGGCCAGAAACAGCGCGAGCGCCTTGGGGCCGAAGATCGCGATCAGCAGCAGCATGAGAACGGGCTGGACCAGCGCCTGGACGAGATTGCTGTTGCCGATGGCGCGGAAGTCGCCCTCGGCCGTCGCCTCGGCCCAGAGCAGGCGCAGCACGGTGCGGGCCGAAAGCGAGAGGAAGAAGATCAGGGCGATGGCGGGAGCGATGCAGCCCGTCTGCGCGAGAACAAGGAGGATGATGGCGACGAGGCCGAGGAAGGCGGCGCCGCTGGCCATGGCGAGCCGGAACGCCAAGCCGAGCTGGCTGCGGTCACCATTGCGGAAGAACAAGGCTTCGAGCCGCATCAGGGCGGGGATGGAGACGAAGGTCGCCGCCGCCGAGAAGACCGCGAAGGCGGCGAAGATGTGCGGCGGGCAGAAGATGGCCGCGACCAGCAAGCCCCAGACGGAAATCAACCGCGCCTGGATGAAGCGCAGGCCGAGCATCGCGGCCGAGCCGAAGCCCTGGCGCAGCGCCGGGACGCGCCGCGCGACGAAGCGCCGGCCATGCGCGAAGGCAAGGACCGGCCGGCTGGGCGGAAAGCTCGCCCGTTCCAGGATGACATGCGCGACCATCTCGACATCCATGGCTGGACTATCGGGCAGGCCGTGATCCTGCGAGTCGCCATGGCTGCCGGACGACGAAGCGTCGACAGTTGGTCTCACGATGGCTTGGCCTTGGACGATCGAGGCTGCGCCAGCATGGTTAAAGGCCGGTAAAGACAAGGCATGACGAACTGCTGTTAGGGCCTGCGCCCGGGAATGGCGCCAGGACAGACCCTACAAATCGGGCCGCGCGATGGCCGGTCAGACGAATTTCGTCTTCAGGCTCTCGAAACGCTCCAGCTGATCCGGCAGCAGGGCGCGCTGGGCATCGCGGCGCACGAAGATCTTGAACATCACGTCGCCGGCGCCGTTGAAGAACTGCACGGAGCAGGCGCGGTGCCCCTGGCCCGAAGCGCGGTCGACGATGTAGATCGCCTTGCAGTTCTCGGCCTTGATATGGCCGCCGATCGGGCTGTCGCCATGGATATTGTAGTAGCCATGGCCGAAGCTGCCGACCGGCAGCGTGCCGACGCATTCCAGCACGACGTCGGGGGTGTGCATCAGGAACAGCACTTCGCCCCAGGTGGCGATGTCCTGCCACAAGGCCTCGAAGCGGTCGGCCGCAATGAGGAGCCGCTGTTCGGCCGGAAGCTGTTCGAGCGCCGTCTGGGTGGAGACGCCGGCCTCGCGGGCGATCGCCTCGATCAACCCGTCGGGCTTGGCTGCGAGCAGGTCGCGGACGCGCTGGACCGCATCCTGAGCGGGGGCAACGGCTTCGATCGTCGACATGGTCTTAGCCTTACTCTGCCGCCTGGAGGGGGCGGTGCGGGTTGGCCTCGCTGAGGACGGTCTCGAAACCCTCGAACTCGGGATGGCCGAGGAAGAGCGGCTTCTCGCGCTTCTGGCCGGCATTGCGGTGCGAGTCGCGGAACTGCTCGGACTTCGTCCAGGCGGTGAAATCGTCCTTCGTGGCCCAGGTCGTGTGGGAGGAGTACAGGGTGTGATCCTCCTTCTCCGGCCCCTTGAGCAGGTGGAAGGCGAGGAAGCCGGGCATCTCGTCGAGGCGGGTCTTGCGCGACGACCAGACGGTCTCGAATGCGGCTTCCTCACCCTTCGCGACCTTGAAGCGGTTCATGGCGATGAACATCGGGATATTCCTGTTTTCTGGCTCTGGCCCGGTGGATGGCGTGCCGATCGGGCTGGTTGTCGCGAGGGGACGATGCGGCGGCCTCGCAGACGGTGCCGCAGCCTCAGCTTGCCCTTGACCGCTTCTAGTAAAGCTGAATATCAACGTCAATAACGCTGACGTAATTCTCAGTTTTGAATAATTAAAAACTAGGAATTACTTGGCGAATTGGCAATAGCGTCGGCGCCACAGCCCTTCGACCTTCGGGCGAACAGGGATCGCCGCCATCGGGAGATCCACATCATGGTCGTGCGCACCGCCTTTCCGGCAGAGCGGCATCGGCAGCCCGACAGGCGCGAGCTCAGCGCCGCGATCGGCCTGACGCTGCTCGCCGCCTGCAGTCTCGTGCTGCCGGCGGGCTTTGCCAGCCCGGCTCTCGGCCAGGCGCCGGAGCGCATCGTCGCGGTCGGCGGCGTGATCACCGAGGTGATCTACGCGCTCGGCCTGCAGGACCGTATCGTCGGCGTCGACTCGACCAGCCAGTTCCCGCCGGACGCGCTGCGCGACAAGAAGAATGTCGGTTATGTCCGTGCCCTGTCGGCGGAGGGCGTGCTGTCGCTCAAGCCCTCGTTCGTGATGATGATCGAGGGAGCCGGGCCGCCCGGCGCGGTCGCCCTGCTGAACGAATCCGGGGTCAGGATCGCGCGGATATCCGACGAGACCAGCGCCGAGGGCGTGGCCGCGAAGATCGAGGCGATCGGCGCGGTGCTCGGGGCGACGGATTCGGCCGGCCGGCTGGCGGCGCAGACGCGGGCGCGCTTCGAGGAGCTGGCGACGCTGCGCGGCGCCATCGCCAAGCCGCGGCGAGTGCTGTTCGTGCTGTCGCTGCAGAACGGCCGCGTCATGGTCGGCGGGCGCAACAGCTCGGCCGACGCGATCATCCGTCATGCCGGCGGCGTCAATGTCGCCGATGGCATCGAGGGCTACAAGACCATGACCGACGAGGCGATCATGGCCGGCGCGCCCGACATGATCCTGATGATGCGCAACAGCAGCAGCCACAACACCACGCCCGACGAGCTCTTCGCGATGCCGGCCTTCGCCGAGACGCCGGCCGCAAAGCAGAAGCGGCTCACCACCATGGACGGGCTCTATCTGCTCGGCTTCGGTCCGCGCACACCGCTCGCCGCGCGCGACCTCATGGCTGCAATCTACCCTGAAGCGGCGATCCCGCCGCTGAAGACCGCGAACGCCCCGTGACGCTCGCTACCTCGCCCGTGCGAGCCCTGCCTGCCGGTCTTGCGACGCTGATCGCGGGGCGGCGCCGGCTCGCCGTCTTCGCGGTGGTCGGACTGGCGCTGGGTTGCCTGGTGCTGACGCTGATCGCGATCGGCCAAGGGGCCATCGCCATCCCGCCCGGTCGCGTCGCCGAGATCCTGTGGGCGCGGCTGACCGGGGATACCGCGCTGCTCGAAGGCCGCGACGTTCTCGTGGTGATGAACATCCGCCTGCCGCGCGTGCTGCTCGGCCTCTTGGTCGGGGCGGGGCTCGCGGTGTCGGGCGCACTGATGCAGGGTTTGTTCCGGAACCCGCTGGCTGATCCCGGCCTCGTCGGCGTCTCGGCCGGTGCGGGGCTGGCCGCGGCGGCGACGATCGTGCTGGGCGACCGTTTCCTGACGGGCACGCTGATGAAGCTGCCCTTCGCGGCGCTGCCCTTCGGCGCCTTCTGCGGCGGGCTGATCTCGACGCTGGTGCTCTATCTGATCGCGACGCGCGAGGGCCGGACCTCGGTCGCGACCATGCTGCTGGCCGGCGTCGCGCTGGGTGCGCTCGCCGGGTCCATGACCGGGCTGCTCGCCTTCATCTCGGACGACCGGCAGTTGCGCGACCTGACCTTCTGGTCGATGGGCAGCCTGGGCGGTGCGAGCTGGACCAAGCTGACGGCGATCGCGCCGATCATCATCCCGCTGCTGCTCGCCATGCCGCTGCTGGCACGCGGCCTCAACGGGCTGATGCTGGGCGAGGCGGAGGCTTATCATCTCGGCATCCCCGTCCAGCGCATCAAGGCACTGGCGATCCTGCTGGTGGCGCTCGCGGTCGGCGCCAGCGTCGCCTCGGCCGGGCTGGTCGGTTTCGTCGGGATCGTGGTGCCGCATCTGATCCGCCTTGCGGTCGGTCCCGATCACCGACTGCTGCTGCCGCTCTCGGCGCTGGGCGGGGCGATCCTGCTCGTCGGTGCCGACATCGTCGCCAGGCTGATCGTGGCGCCGGCCGAACTGCCGCTCGGCATCGTCACGGCCGCCATCGGCGCACCGTTCTTCCTGTGGCTGCTGCTGCGCCGCTCGGGGCCGCTCGATGTCTGAGGCGCGCACCAATGAGGCCATTGTCTCCGCGCGAGGCTTGAGCTTCCATGTCGGCGGCCGTGCGCTCGTCGGCGACGCCACGCTCGACCTCTTGCCGGGCACGACCACGATCCTGATCGGCCCGAACGGAGCCGGGAAATCGACGCTGCTGAAACTCATGACCGGCGAGGCCAAGGCGTCGCGCGGGGATGTCAGCATCGACGGCGAGAAGCTGCATGCGATCCCGGCCTGGAGGCTCGCCTGCCAGCGAGCGGTGATGGCGCAGCATGCCCGGCTGGTCTTCCCGTTCAGCGTCTTCGAGGTGGCGAGCCTCGGCGTCGACGGCATCGGCCGCGCGCTTTCGCGCCAGCGCCGCGAGGCGCTGGTCGGCGAATGCCTCGCGGCGGCGGGCGTGCTCGATCTCGCCGGCCGGCGCTACCAGACGCTGTCGGGCGGCGAGCAGCAGCGCGTGCAGTTCGCCCGCGTGCTCTGCCAGATCGAGGCCGGCCGCAGCGTGGCCAGCCGGCAGGCGCTGTTCCTGGACGAGCCGATCGCCAGTCTCGACCTGTGCCATCAGCTCGCACTGCTCGACATGGCCCGCGCCATCGCTGCGCGCGGCGTCGCCGTGCTGATCGTTCTGCACGACCTCAACCTGGCCGTGACCTATGCCGATCATCTCGTGGTGATGGACCAGGGCGCGATCATCGCGCAGGGGGCGCCGTCGAAAACGCTGGACGATGCGCTGCTGCGGCAGGTCTTCAAGGTGAACCTCTCGCTCAGCCGCGCTCCGTCGCCGGGCCTGCCCTTCCTGCTGCCGCAGCAGCACCGGCTGAACCCCGCCGCCTGACCTTTTTCGCCGATTCAGGGCGGATTCATCCTGAATCACGGCTTCACCATATCGCTCAACCGCTGATTCAGCCGGTTCACGCCACATCTCCCGCGTGTTTTCACGTGCGGGAGGTTCGACCATGACCAGGCGCCACGCTTCGATCGACATTCTGCTCGCGGGGGCCGTTGCGCTGCCGCTCTCGGCTCTGGCTGCCGGTGCGTCGGCGGCGCGCGAGGTCGTGCAGGTGCCCGATCCACGCTATCAGCCCGGCACGATCGTGATCCGCACGGGCGAGCGCCGGCTCTATCTCGTTACCGGCGGAGGCGCGGCGATCCGCTACACCATCGCGGTCGGCAAGGCCGGCAAGCAGTGGCGCGGCGTCAAATATGTCGAGGAGATGCAGGTCGATCCGGCCTGGAGCCCGCCGGCCTCGGTGAAGCGCGACAATCCCCGCCTGCCCGACGTCATTCCCGGCGGCTCGCCGCGCAATCCGATGGGCGCGCGCGTGATCGGGCTCGGGCCGGGTGGGGAATACGCCATCCACGGCACCAACATGCCCGGCACGATCGGAACCGCGGCGTCCTATGGCTGCTTCCGCATGCACAACCAGGACGTCGCCGATCTCTATGCCCGCGTCCGCATGGGCACGCCGGTCGTGGTTCTGCCGTGAGGGGCCGCCGCTAGAGCGGCACGCCCGAGGGCAGGGGCTTGCCGGCGAAGAAGGCCTCGAGGTTGCGCAGCAGCAGGGCCTGCTGGGCGGCCTGGGCGCTGTCGGCCATGGCGGCGATGTGCGGGGTCATTACGACATTGTCGATCGCCTTGAGGCGGTCGGGTACATTCGGCTCATGCTCGAAGACGTCGAGCCCAGCGCCGGCGATCACACCCTGCTCCAGTGCATCGCAGAGCGCCTCCTCGTCGACGGCGATGCCGCGCGAGATGTTGACCAGATGTCCCTTGGGGCCAAGCGCCTGCAACACCCCGGCATTGACGGCGTGGCGGGTCTCGGCGCTGGCGCGGACGGCGACCATCAGCACGTCGGACCATTCGGCGAGGCCGAGCAGGCTGTTCCGGTAGAGATAGGGCAGTTCCGGGCGCTGTGAGCGATTGTGATAGCCGATCTCCATGCCGAAGGCGCTCGCCATCGCCGCGATCCGCGCGCCGATGGCGCCGAGCCCGTAGATTCCGAGCCTGCGGCCGGCGAGGCCGGGCACGATCGGCATGCGCTCGATCGCGGTGCCGCTCCAGCGGCCGCCGCGGATGAAGCGGTCGCCCTTGCCGATCTGGCGCACGCTCGCGATCATCAGGCCCATCGCGAACTCCGCGACGGCGGCGGCATTGGCGTCGGCCGCGTTGCTGAGCAGGACCCCTTGCGCCTTCGCATGCGCCTGGTCGACGCCCTCGATGCCGGTGCCGTAGCAGGCGACGAGGCCGAGCCGGGGCAGGGCCTTCATCAGATCCGCGCCCGTGCGCCAGCCGCCGACGGTCAGCAGCACGCGGGCAGCCTCGGCGCCCGGCGGCAGGGCATCCGGTGTCGCACGCTCCATTGGCCCGAGCAATTCGTAGTTCTCGCGCAGCCGCGCAACCAGCGTGGCAGGCATCTTGGGGGCCATCAGGATCGTCGGCTTCATCGGTCGGTCTGCTCCATCGTGGATGCTGCATCGCAGCATTTCGGAGCCTTCGTCTCAACCCGTGTGACCGCCGGGGCGGCATCCTTCCTGCGCATCGCGGAACTGGCGAAAATGCCTCCCAAAAAGGCGACGATACGTAAGCTGCCCTCTCGCATGCGACAAAAAAGCGCGGTAACGTTTGGTCGCGCGACAGCAACCGACCGGGCGTGGCGCCGCCCGGCCCAACAGGGGCTACAGATGGATCATCTTGCCGACGTCAAGAAGTTCGCCAAGAAGCCGCTCAACGAAGCGGCCTTTGCGGGCATGTCGAAGTCCTATGCACTCGTCATGAGCAAGCCCGACACCCGCTATGTCGCGTGTTCGGATGCGGCCGAGCTGGAGCGTGTCCGCGAGAATTTCCTGAAGAAGAAGCTCGGCCTGAAGACCGCCGATCTCGATGCCTCGGTGAAGGCGATCTGCGAGCATATGAAAGACGACAAGACCAAATCCCGCCTGACCTTCTATTATCTGCTCGCCGAGCATTACGGGAAGCTCGACCTCTTCGTGAAGAAGTGACCGGCGGCAGTCGGCCGTCGGCAATGGGCAGTCGGAAGGACTTCGCGTCCTCGACCGCCTACTGCCTATTGCCCACTGCCTACTGCCGATACAGATCCGCCCGTGTCAGCGGCAGGCCCGAGGCGCCCTTGCGGCGCTTCGAGACCAGCGTCTGGTTGACCAGGGCGCCGCCGCGCTCGAAGGCGAGCGAGCAGCCGGCGAGATAAAGCAACCACATCCGCGTGCGTTCCGCGCCGATCTCGGCCTCGGCCTCGCTCTTGCGAGCGTCGAGCCGTTCCCACCAGAGCCGCGTCGTGCGCTGGTAATGCTCGCGCCAGCCCTCGACATCGTGGACCTCGAAGCCGTGGCGCTCGAGATTGGTGATCGACATGCCGAGATGGTCGAGTTCGCCACCCGGGAAGATGTAGCGCACCAAGGCGCGATACTCCGCCGGCATCTTGTTGAAGGCCTTGTCGGTCTTCTTGGCGCGGCGCGAGATGGTGTGGTGGAGGTAAAGTCCCCGCGGCCGCAGCAGCCGGTTCACGGCGCGGAAGTAGTCCGGATGGTTGCGGATGCCGACCTGCTCGAACATGCCGATCGACGAGATTTTGTCGAACTCGCCTTCCATCTGGGTGTAGTCGCGCAGGTGCAGGGTGACCTTGCCGCTCAGCCCGAGCCTCTCGACCTTCTCCTGCGCCAGCTTGAACTGCTCCTCGGCCAGCGTCACGCCATGCGCCTCGACGCCGTAGTGCTGCGCGGCGTGGCAGACCAGCGCGCCCCAGCCGCAGCCGATGTCGAGGAAGCGGTCGCCGGGCTTGAGGCGGAGCTTGCGGCAGATCATGTCGAGCTTGTCGCGCTGGGCGCGGTCGATGTCGCCATGGTCCTCGGTGAAATAGGCGCAG